>JACDHD010000014.1 GCA_013821265.1 Parachlamydiaceae bacterium
GTCCCGGTCTGGTCGTCTTTTTTTTACCAGACCGGGACGGTCTGGCTACCTTATCGACAAAGCCTCCCAAGGCAAAGATATTTTCAACTACAAGGGCAAGCCACCGCACTCCAAAAAGAACAAAATAGTGCTTTACTTCTCTAGAGAAAGTGTGTTACTTCTTTATAAACCTTTTATGGAGTCTCTATGCGCTTTATTCTCAATTTTTTCCTTTTTGGATTCCTTTTCTTTTTAATTTGGATCTTCTTTCCAGAAGCGTTCCACATCCTATTGTCATGGGCACAAAGTGTGTATGATTTTTTTGCAGATCTTGTGCCAAATGGAGCCGACTCAGTCAAAGATACACCTTCCCCTACACCACCTCCAGCACAACCTTAATTTCTTCAAAAAGGCGCCAAGATCATTTCTTGGCGTCCCAAATTATCTGGAATGACAATTGACTGAACACTTAATAGAAGCTCCCACAAAATTTTCGCAGTCCCTTTTGTGGAAACTGCAGCGCGACGCTTACTGCCAATTTGGTATTGATGCTTGGAATCAATACGGAGTCCCTTCTTACATCACCAGTAATTCCTTTATAGCAAAAAACTATGCACAAGTAGTTCTGGGATATTTGCGCGATTGTTTATCAAAAGAGTCTATCGACCTCACTCATCCCATCTACATTGTTGATTTAGGAGCAGGCACAGGGCGCCTAGCCTATCTTTTCTTGAAGGAACTACACGCTTCAATAGCTTCTAGCTCATTGCCTAAACTCAATTTGTGCTACGTAATGACAGATATTGCATCCAGCAACATCGAATTTTGGCAACAAAATCCCCAGCTGAAACCCTATTTTGAGCAAGGTCTTCTCGATTGCGCTTACTTTCACCATGCTCAAACCGACCCCATTCATCTAATCAATCGCAAAGAGACGTTATCGCAAGAGACACTTGTCAATCCAATGGTTCTCATCTGCAATTATTTTTTCGATACGATTCCTCAGGAGCTGTTTCGTTTTAGAAATGGTCAACTAGAAGAAGGAGAAATAAGTTTATATACCAAAGTGGAAGGTGCGATCGATCCTGCCATTATCAATCAGCTCCAGTGTCGCTACTCATACAAATCAATCCCTCAAACAGACTCCTATTATGATTGCGCAGATTTAAATGAACTTTTAGCTTCCTACTCCACAATAGCAGCAGAAACCCCTTTTCTTTTTCCCATCGGAGCATTTCAAGTCCTAAAAGCCTTTAAAGAGTGGTCGCAATCGAGCTTCCTGCTTATAGCAGCGGATCAAGGTGTATGTACTCCAGAACAGATACAAGAGCTTCCAGAACCCAAACTTTCCCTTCACGGCAGCTTTTCCTTTTCTGTTAACTATCACTCTCTTGCAGCTTGGTTTCAACAGCAGAATGGTGTGGGGTGCCTGACTTCTTTTCCCGACCGTGCGTTCGTTGTCATGGCAGGGGTTTTAGGAGCTCAAGATGTGCCAGAAACAGCTCTCGCTTTTCGTACTCATTTAGACAGTTTTGAACCGATGGATTATTTTAAGCTTATTTCGCTCCTTCAAGACGAATGGCGCAAGCCATCACTTGATTTCATGCTATTGCTGATTAAATTGGGAAATTGGGATAGCAATGTGATGAATGATTTTTTTGAACGAATGCGTAAAACGCTTCCTGGTGCTACTGAAAATCAAAAACGGTTGCTGTGTGCCACAATAGATAAAGTGTGGGAAAATTTTTATCCCACGGAACCGGCCGCTGGAAGCTTTGTACTTAATCTCGGAGTCCTCTTATTTGAAATGGATTTTTTTTCAGAAGCCAGAAGCTATTTTAAGCGCTCTATGGATATTACTGGAGTCAATACAACGGCTATCGAAAATATCGCCGCTTGCAATCACAAATTGCGCAATTAACTCTTTCCTTTTTGGAGTGCGGTGGCTTGCCACCGCTTTTATAGGGGTTGGCTTGCCGACCCCTACTACAGTGCATTGTGACATCGGCAAGCCGATGTTTATGAAAGCGGTGGCAAGCCACCGCACTCCAAACAGGAAAGGGACAGAGTCCCCTTAGCCCTTACGTAATCTATTCAATCTTTCAGAATCGGCCTTGGAATAGATTGTACGCTGATTCGAAATGTACACGCGACCCGCATGCCCCTTCCCATAATGCGTCACATGCTTGCATTGTGTGATGCACACATCCCCCTCACCCTTTGCTTTACTGTAGTGAAGCGCTAACTGAACCGCGTCCTTAAGCGTCTCTGCATCAGGTTCGTCCTTTGTGTGAATGACTACATGCGATCCAGGAACACCACTTGCATGAAGCCACCAATCAGAACCATTTGCATATTGAAAGGTTAATCGATCGTTATCCTTGGCGCTTTTACCCACCCAAATTTTAACACCTGCTTCAGACGTAAATTCGCGATAGGGCAACTGTTTAAACAGAACCTTTGCTTCCTCTGTACGGGGCTTAGGAAGATTAATCTGTTTCGCAACGCCTTCAAACACTTGTTGCTCTTCAGCCTTTTCTAGAGATTGAATCAGCAATTCATTGCGTTCTATTTCTTCGGAAGCTTGTTGAATTAAACGCTCTTGATAGGGAATACCCTTCTGCAACTTTTTGCTGATCTTGAAACGCTTTTCGACTTCCTTATGAGGCTCTACAAGTGGATCCAGAATAATAATTCGCTCTTTATTGTCATCCTCCCAATCTGTGACGGCAACCTGAGACATCCCCTTGCGCACTAGATACAAGTGCGATTGCAAAAGAAGACCCTCATGATGTAGCTCGGACCAGCTATTACACGTCGTTAACTGTTCGTCGGCACGCTTGAGGCGTTGACGCAGGATTTTTGCGCGACGTCGCAAGTCGCGCAGTAAAACTCTCTTTTCTTCCTGCCACGACTCTTGAAGATCCATTGCGGAACCCCTATTAATTTTCTAAGATGTAAGCTTCTTGTTTGACAGCCTCTGTGAGTGCCTCCACACGATCGGTCTTTTCCCAAGTGAACTCTGCTTCATGACGTCCAAAGTGACCTCCAAAAGCAGTCCGTTGGTAAATAGGACGTCGTAGATTGAGCATTTCAATAATCCCTTTTGGAGTGAGAGGGAAGACAAGAGGAATCACATAACTGAGGAGTTGCTCAGGAACAGTTCCTGTGCCAAACGTGTCCACTTTGATGGAGATGGGATAAGAAATTCCAATCGCATAAGAAACTTGTACTTCGCATCGCTTAGCTAATTTGGCTGCAACGATGTTTTTAGCAATGTAGCGCGCTGCATAGCAGGCAGAGCGATCGACTTTTGTGGGGTCTTTTCCTGAAAATGCCCCTCCACCATGTCGTCCCATGCCCCCATACGTATCGACAATGATCTTTCTTCCGGTCAAACCGCAATCCCCAACAGGCCCTCCAATGACAAATCGACCTGTAGGATTGATATAGAACAAGGTTTTGTCATCAATATACTCTGGGCATAGATGCCGCACCATTTTTTTCATATCTGCATTAATCGTGTCATGGGTAACTTTTTCATCATGCTGTGTTGAAATCACAACGGTGTGAATGCGAATGGGAGAGTGCTTTTCATCATATTCAACGGTTACTTGTGTCTTTGCATCTGGACGCAGATAGGGCAATGTTTTTGATGTACGCAGATGACGTAGTTCTTTGACAATTTTGTGTGCCAGCATGATCGGTAGGGGCATGAGTTCTGGCGTTTCATCGCACGCATAGCCGAACATTAATCCCTGATCCCCAGCTCCTAGCTCCTTAGAGGTAGCGTTGTCTTCATTAACTCCACAGGAGATATCCAAAGATTGCCTATTTAATGTGATGATGACTCCACATGAGCGGTAGTCAAAGCCAAGAGAGGCATCATCATATCCCACATCTTGAATGGTTTGACGCGCAATGTCTTGATAATTGACATGTGCTTTTGTTGTGATTTCCCCCGCGATGACTACCAAGCCGGAAGAGACAAGTGTTTCGCAGGCGACTCGGGAATAAGGATCTTCTCGAAGGCAAGCATCCAAAATGGCGTCTGAAATTTGATCTGCTACTTTATCTGGATGGCCAACAGCTACCGATTCAGATGTAAATAAGAAATGTCTCATTGATTAGACTCAAGTTTAAGGTGATTATTAACTTCGGATCATACCGGTCCTGCTCTTTTTAGGATACAAAAGTGCTGTCCGTTAGTGCTGCGCTTTCCTTGCCCGTGCCCGACTTGCTAAAGAGCTACGTAAAATTGTAGTATTTTTACGGTTTACGTCATTTTTTTAGCGAATCGGGCACGGGCACGGAAAAGGACGATGGGACTTATGCAATCGTCCAATCAGTCCATTGTCCAACTGGTTCACTTTCCGATACAGAACGTAGAAAAAATGGCCGACAAGATATCCTCAGAAATGTTTGTTCCAATAATTTTCCCCAATTCACTTAGACAGCGCCGCATATCCATTGTCAAGAACTCAGGGGAAACCCCACTAGCCAGGCCGTCGATCACCAATTGACAGCTCTCAATCGACTGCTGCAGCGCTTCCTTATGCCGAACATTAGTAATTAGCACCTCGTCGCGTGCTGGAGGGCCATTTTTCCAAATAATGGCGTCGATCTTTTCTCGCAACTGATCCAATCCCAGTCGCTCCTTGGCGGAAATCGTAACAACATGCGGAAACGCAATAGAAGGCAATGAAGGATGCGTTAAATCGGTTTTATTCCACGCCACAAGGGTCTTCTGAGGCGGCAACTCTTGCAGCAATGCGTATGTCTCGCCCTCCAGAGGTTGTGTGGCATCCAATACGAGCAAAATTAAATCTGCTTGGGACATCGCTTCTCGCGAACGGCGAATGCCTTCCTGTTCAATCACTTCATCAGATTGCCGAATACCAGCCGTGTCCATCAGACGCAAATTAAGCCCATTCAGTCGCAAGTGATCTTCCAAGATGTCGCGTGTTGTGCCAGCGATCGGAGATACAATGGCGCGATCTTTATCCAAAAGCGCATTCATTAGAGACGACTTGCCTACATTAGGACTACCCACCAAACAGAGTGAGACGCCATCGTGAGCTATTTTTCCATCGTGAAATGTATGGATGAGGCGCGTCATATGCCCTTGGGCATCCTTAAGTTGTTGACACACATCCTCCATGCTGGCAAATTCCAACCCCTCTTCAGGAAAATCCACCCAAGCCTCGAGGATAGCGGTGATTAACGTGAGATTTTCTTGGAACTGAAGGATTCGCTTCGAAAGGCCTCCCTTAAGCTGATTTTCCGCTGCATTGAGCGCATGTTCGTTCTTGGCGCTTATAAGTGTTTGGACTGCTTCGGCCTGAGCTAGGTCGAGCTTTCCATTCATAAACGATTTAAATGTGAATTCTCCCGGCTTCGCAGCACGTGCTCCAGCTTTCAAAACAACATCCAGAACGCGGCGCGTGATTAAAGCGCCCCCATGGCAATGAATTTCAACGGTGTCTTCTCCGGTGTAGGAGCGTTTGCCCAGCATTGGCAATACCAAGACATCGTCAACGTGCTTGCCTTCATGATCTCGGATATGACCGTAATGGGCGGTGTGGCTTTGGTAGGAGCGAATAGGACCAGAGAAAACGTTAGCAGCAACATCAACAGCGCGGTCTCCCGAGATGCGAATAATGGCTACTCCGCCTTCTCCCGGAGGAGTCGTCACAGCAGCGATCGTTTCGCCTGGTTGATAGGGGTCGTGAATGAAATCCATAACAATCTTATTATTAGTTGTTTGAGTTATACAAACCGCAGATTATGCAGTGTTTCCTCTAAAAAAGCAATCGAGTAAGAGGAAGCTGAGAAAGAAACGTAGAGGATTACTAGTAATTACTAGAGAAAAAAGAAAATAGGTGGTTAGTTAATTAAAATAATTAGTATAATATTATTATGAAATAAACCGCTTTAATATGAGGTTTATATGAGAGTCATTGGTTCAGATGTAAATCAAGCATTCTATGATGCAAGTCACGATATTGGTAAGGGGCTTGTAACAGGGCCCACTAGAGCGATAATGGGGGTAGCGCAAGTTTTGTTTAACTTAATTGCACTCCTTCCTTCTCTTATTGCCTCAGCTGCCGGTGTGGATAAACACAGTTGGATTCATATAGATAATATAGCGGGAGATTTAGCTACTGGATTAAAACATGTGCTCAGAGGAGTTCTAGAAGCGATCCCGGGTACTGTTTTTGCCTTTAATAATCTGGAAGTGGGTATAGGATATCTTGGGGATGATGACTCTGGACAGGGGGAGTATGGATACAAAGCGCTTCCACTCGAGGGAGATCAACCATTTCCAAATCTTAGAGGCGGCTAAACTCTAATCAAATGAAGGCTTTTTCTAATCAGGAAAAAGCCTTCTCTATTTAATCTTCTTCCATGATATTGTGGGTTGTTCTAGCATAACCAATTATGGCCCACGATAGGACAACGGAATGAAAAAATACTTTATCACAGGTCTTGTGATTCTCCTGCCACTCATGTTAACGCTTATCGTGGTAGGCTTTTTCTTTAATGTACTTACAGAACCTTTTTTGGGCTTAACCCAAGCGGTATTACACCGCTATGGATTGATGGAACATGGATTTCTCTTCCTTAGTGCAACCCAAGTACAAGCCCTCGTTAGCCAAGTACTCATTCTCCTGGTATTAATTGGATTTACAATTTTGCTAGGGATTGTCGGTCGCTGGTTCTTCGTCCACTATGTGATTCGCTCCTGGGAGTACTTAATCCATCGCATCCCTCTCGTCAACGCAGTCTATCGCGGATGCCAAGATGTTATCAAAACAATCTTCACCGCTGACAGTAATGCTTTTAAGCAAGTGGTTATGGTGCGCTTTCCCAGCCCAGATAGTCTGACGATAGGCCTTGTCACCTGCGAATCCTTGAGAGGAATTAAACAGATCACAGGCTCTGACTTAATGGCAGTTTTTGTTCCTACGACTCCCAATCCAACATCTGGCTTTCTCGTTATGGTCAAAAAGGGCGACGTGATTCCTCTTGATATGAGAATCGAAGATGCATTTAAATACGTTGTCTCCTGTGGAGTCATAACGATGCCGTTCAAGAAGCAAGGGGATCTCATTTCTGAGGAGATCATATGATCAAAAAGTACTTTTTTACTGGGTTGATCCTACTGCTACCTTTTGTGTTCACTATGTTGATTGTGCTATTTATCGTGAATTTGCTCACAAAACCCTTTATAGCGACAGTTACAGCCCTACTGACTCATTATGATATTTTCAACAAGCCCTTCCTATTTTTGTCCGGACCCACAGTACTCATCTTAACTAGCAAGCTGCTCGTTTTGCTTTTTCTCCTAGTCCTGATTTTTATAGTGGGGATGGTTGGTAGGCTCTTTATCATCAGCCACATGGGTGCCATTGGCGAGGCGATTATCCATCGCATTCCCTTCGTGAACAAAATTTATAAAGCTGTCAAAGATGTCGTCTCCACACTCACATCAAAAAAGCAAATGGCGTTCTCTTCTGTCGTACTTGTTCCCTTTCCTCACAGTGGCTTACATAGCATTGGGTTAATTACTAGAGGTGAGCTACCGGAAGGGTCTAATGTCGCTGCAGAAAGAGTCTCCGTATTCGTTCCAGGAACCCCAAATCCTGCCATGGGCTTCATGATCCTCTTCAAAAAAGAAGACCTCATTCATCTAGACATCGGTGTCGATGAAGCTGTGAAACTGATCGTCTCCTGCGGAGTGATCAATCCCGAATTCAACAAAGCAAATTTGACGCAATTACCACAAGACATAGCCGGCAAGTGAAACCAACAATCTATTTTCTGAATATCCCAGACAACGCTTCCAAGCTGACTCGACTATGCGCCACGGTCCAGAAGCACTTTGAACAGGGACAAAAAGTGCTGATTCAAGTAGCCAACGATGAAGCTGCAATCTACATCGATCAACTACTCTGGCGCCTGCCAGAAGAGGGTTTTCTCCCGCATCAGATTGCAAAAAAAGCCACCAACGAAACGATCGCTATTTCCACAACAGCTAACAACTGGAACAATGCCAATATATTAATTAATCTATGCCCCGACATGAGCCAAATGTGCGAACGATTCGAAATGGTTTACGAACTGAACGATACCACTCATCCAGAAAAACTACGTCTCTCCCTAAAAAGACAAAATGACTACAAGGCTTCTGGATACACTGTAGAGGAAATTTAAAAATGTTTAAAACAAAAAATCGCGTCCGAATGCACGACACAGACATGGCCGGCATTCTCTACTTCGCACGCCAATTTCGCTTCGCACACGATGCCCTCGAAGACTTTTCCGCAGACGAAGGTTTTCCCTTCGACCAAATATTTCACAAAGAAAACTTTGTTTTTGTTGTCGTTCACGCTGAAGCTGATTATCTTGCACCATTGAAAGTGGGAGATGCTCTCGACATTGACCTTATCATTGAAAAAATCGGTAATTCTTCGTTCACGATTGTCTATAAGATTTACCGATCGGTGGATCATCTGCTTGTGGGAACAGCTAAAACGGTGCACGTGACCTTAGATGCCACTACGCGTAAGAAAATTGATATCCCTCCGCAGTTCCGCAAGATCCTAGAAAAGCATTTAGCGAGTTAAAGAACTGAAGAAGTCAGTTGCAGAAGTGTTTGTTTTATTTTTTTACCACAGAGACACAGAGAGCACAGAGAAGGGCATTGCAGACGTTTCCGTTGTTGCTTTTTTGTCGCTTTGAGGCATGTGGTGATTGGTTTTTTGATACCTTTTTAAAAAGCTGAGGCTTTTTAAAAACCAGCCAAGGCAAAATTGTCTGCGCCAATTTCCACTTACTTTGCTTCGCAAAGGTATCAGCCTTTACTTGCTACACAGATTTCTTGTATTCAATTTTAGATGTTTGAATTGCATGTAGTGATAGATGTTGACTTATTGCAAATGTCCCCTGACATAATTTAAAGTATAAGTTAAAACAGTAACGATAACACCTTTTGCGAAGCAAAGTAAGTGCGAAATTGTCGCTAGACAATTTTGCCTTGGCTGGTTTTTAAAAAGCCTCAGCTTGTTAAAAAGGCATCAAAAAACCAATCACCATTAGCCTCAAAGCGACAAAAAAGCAACAAAGGAAACGTCTGCAATGCCCTTCTCTGTGCTCTCTGTGTCTCTGTGGTAAAAATAAAACGAACTCTTCTACAGCTGGTTTCTTTTGTGGAATAAACAAAACGAACACTTATTTATTCGAATACCTGTCGCTAGCCTTATCGTAGGCCACCTGAACCTTAACCGTCTCCAAATCATGCGTGAAAAACAAAGACCCACCTTTTTCAGAAACATACTCCAAAAGCTTCCTTTTCTCATCCACCAAAAGCTCTGGATAACGATCGTATCCCATCGTGATCGGTAGATGGATCCAAGGAACCCCGGGAACCAGATCTGAAGCAAAGACCACCAAATCTCCATTTTCATCCGCAATTTCAGAGAGCATTAATCCTACAGTATGGCCATCGGAAAAATGAAATCGAATATCTTCTAGATCTTCATGGAAACTGTCTTCGATCAACATAAGCCGATCTGACTCACCTAAAAGTTTGTGTAAAAGAGGAATAAAGGAGGCGCGTTCGCGCAAATGAGGGTTTAAGGCACGTTCCCAATGGCGTTTTCCTACGTAATACCGAGCATTTGGAAACAAAAGATGAGGTGCCCTTTCAGAAGTATAAGCCGACAGTAGTCCACCAGCATGATCGAAGTGTAAATGTGAGAGAACAACTGCATTAATATCTTTCTCTTGCAAGCCAAAATTACCCAAGTTTTGCAGAAGCATGTGCTCGTTTTCGGCAACACCATAGCGTTCTTTTAGCTTAGGCTCAAAGAAGGCCCCAATGCCTGCCTCAAACAAGATGTTTTTTGAGCCCGTTTGGAACAATAGTGCTCTAGTGGCAAGGTGAATTCGATTTCTCTCATCAGCAGGAATCCACTTTTCCCATAAAGCTTTTGGAGCATTTCCAAACATGCTGCCGCCATCAAGCCATTGTGTATTTCCTGAAATGGCATGCAGCTTTTTCATCGCTTTATTTTCTCCAGAATTTCCTGAGGGACTTCTACAGGCATTTGCAACAACGCTTGACCGAGTGCTTTCCCTTGAGAATCAAGACGCAAGGAACGACTACCACCGCCATCTAGAATGTTGTGAAGCATAAAATTGAACGCTTCTAAATTAGTCAATTCGTAGCGTATCGTTTTTGTAACGCCTAATGGCTTAAAATAGGCGTCTACACGTTCAGCAGTGAGTTCTTTTTGCAAAAAGGAAAATCCAAGTGCATTGTAAGCGATAACACCGATATTAGCATGAGCACCTTTATCCCCACTTCGTGCGTAGGCAATTGTGTAGAGAGGAACAGTAATCATATGATCTCTACTTTAGCGTGAACGTGTTTTACATCGATTAAGCATGGCCAGTAACCAAAGACTGGCCGAATGTGTGGTCGGCCAGAGGTATACCCTGTGATCCCTTGAGGACCGCTCGTCACTAATGGTGCTATTTCTTTTGCAAAGTATTCCAATGTTTCAATCTTGGAATCAGCTACAGCAATGCGCAGCATGCATTCACAAGGGTCAACGGATGACGTTACAATACTGGGAATGATGCTTCCACAACCAATTGCTTCCACATTAAAGTGAGCAGGAGTGCAATTCATTTGTTGCATACGCTTGAGAATCATGTCTCCACAACGTTTTGCTTTGGCTTTAACATTAGTTCCAAAAATCGCAAGAAAGCCTTCCGCTTTATACCCATCTCGATAAGTGGCGCTCACCTTATACGCCGATGGAGGTGCAGATCCTTTGGCTCCGGAAACATGAATGCGATTTGAACCTTCTTCACGCAATACTAGAGATAAGAAAGAAACCGTGGCATCTGGACTCAGATAATGTGCAGGATCACCTATTTCGTAAAGCAGTTGCTCTTTCACTGTTTCTTTTGTGACAGCACCGCCCGAATGTGTTGGCTTTGTGATGACAAAAGCTCCATTCTTATCCATTTCAACAAATGGGAACCCGATGTCTGCAGCATCTGGAATTTCTAGCCAATTCGTCGAAACCCCACCAGTGACTTGTGTGCCACATTCAATTAAGTGGCCTGCAATGGTAGCTCCAGCAATTTTATCATAATCTTGAGCACTCCAAGCAAAATTAGCCATACATGGCCCTACAGTTAAGCTAGGATCAGCCACACGTCCTGTAATGACAATGTCAGCTCCCTCTTGAATAGATTTTGCAATAGGAAGTGCACCCAAATAAGCATTGGCAGTGATTAATCGTTCCTGAACACTTTTTAAAGGTTCATTCGTATCTAAATTGTTGAATTTGTGTGCATTTTGACTATGCTTAAGAATTTCAAAAACATCATCTCCAGATATTACTCCAATGCGTTTATGATCTAAACCCGCTTCCTTAAGGATAGATAAACATGCCTTTGCGCATCCTTCTGGATTTAAACCACCGGCATTGGTGACAAGTTTGGTGCGACATCCTTGCTTCCATAGGGGAATCAATGAGCGAATGACATCTAAAAAATCGCGCGCATATCCCAATGAAGGATCCTTTTCATGCTGAATGGCCAAAATGGACATAGAGACTTCAGAGAGGTAATCAAGAGTCAGGTAATCTAAATCAGTTTGTTGCTGCAATAATGTACAGGCTGCCCCTGAACGATCTCCCCAGAAGGCTTGAGCATTACCAATGCGCAAAATGTTTGTGTTCATGTTTATAAATACTGCCCATTTTCCATTGATGTATGATGGTGTGGGAGTCTTATGATAAAGACGGCACCTTCTCCTGGTTTACTTTGAGCACGTATTGTGCCACCCAAGTCAGTGATAATTTTCTTACACAAGGAAAGACCTAAGCCCAATCCTTCAAGGTTTTGGGAAGGATGGAGCCGTTGGAATGGTAAAAATATTTTATGCTCATGAAGTTTGCTATCAAAGCCAATGCCATTATCCTCAACGCGAATTTCGGCCGTACCATCTAAATGGCTACCAGAAATTTTAATGAATAAGGGTTGATCGCTTTTGCGAAATTTAATGGAATTGTGAATCAAATGTTCGAAGACTTTAAAAATCTTCTTGTGATCCGTATAGAGAGTAGGCAAAGGACTTATGTCTATTTGTGCATTCGCTTGTGTAGGTAAGGGTTCCAATGATTGAATAACTTTTTTGACGGTTTGTTCCAAATGGACTGATGTGA
Organism: Parachlamydiaceae bacterium; assembly: GCA_013821265.1. Classification (GTDB taxonomy): domain Bacteria; phylum Chlamydiota; class Chlamydiia; order Chlamydiales; family Parachlamydiaceae; genus JACDHD01. The sequence goes on from JACDHD010000014.1 coordinate 12,228, forward strand.
TTTCCTTCTTTTGAGCAGCGATATCTGTGAGTTCATGCAATTGGTTAATCACCCCGCTCATTTGAGTCATTTTGTGAGATTGCGCGTCTAAGTTGCGTTTGCTTTCTTCATATTGCTTCTGAAGGCGTTTAGCCCATCTAATAGCTAAAATAAGCATCGCAAGTGTTGCCAAGGTAGCCAATCCTAAAAAGGGATAGTATAAACGGTTAAGAGCCGCGAAGGCTTCAGCTTTAGTCTCAATGAGAAATAATATCCAGTCAGTGCCGGTAACGGCATGAAAAGATATAAAACTTTCTTGATTTGTAATGGGGTCTAAACCCACAAGAGAGCCATGTGCTTGATTCTTTGTTTGTTCGAACCAAGGGTAACCACTTATAGAAATTGGAGCATCTTGCGGGGGAGTGAGAGGATTGGCAGTTGCTTGCCCTGTGGAATCAGAAAGCAAGACATATTCGCTAATAACAGCTTGAATTTGAGGCAAAATTTTCGCAGCTAGTTTGCTAATCGTTTGTTGAACGACAAGGTAGCCAATAATTACTTGTTCATCATTGCGTATGGGAGTAGCCATAGCCACCACATACCGTTTATCCATAGAATCGCGACGATAAATTTTAGAGATGTAAGTTTTTTTGGAAGTGGAAGCTCCAATATACCAATCGTTCTCTGAAAAATTTTTTCCGATTACATCGGGATCATGAGGAAAATCGACTAACTCAGTTCCTGCAGCGTCTGTAATAAAAGCGCGATCTAACTCCATTTCTTGAATCAGTTTTTTAAGCATTTCCGTGAGATCATTTTGTTTTTGTTCGGCAAAAACTTTTTTAAAATCAGCTTGATCGGCAAACAAAGCTAAAAAATGTTTTCGGACATTGACATAGTCTTGAAGGGCTTCTGCTTGTAATGCGACCACCATTTTGTTTTTATTGACCGCTACTTCTTCTAGAGAACGCTGAAAGGCAGTTAAAGCAATGAAGACGAAGGCTATCATCGTTGCGACAATCACTGCGCAAATAGGACCAAAAACACGCCAATTAGAAAATAAGTGCGACGACTCACTCTCAGAAGGAGATGAAGGGGCTTGCGAGTTATAAAATCTAAGCATCATGATACCGGAGTTATTTAATCCCTGTAATTTGGTCCGAAACAGCTTCAATGTCTGAATCAGATTCTGGAAATAATGTTCTTAAGCACTGGTCTAAGGTCTGCATTGCCTGTTGACAATACAACTTTGCAACAGCCACATCATTTCCTAAAGCATCGGCATTCCCATTGACACGAGTTAAATCGCTATCTAACTTACTGAGCACTGCCGTTGTTGTATAAATTGCCATCGCACTTGTTGCAATGCGATCTAAAACCATCTGCTTTTCCAGTATTTCTTCACGATAACGTGCCAACACCTTTACGACAGAAATTCCAAATCGTCTCACAGCCCGTCTTAGAGCCTTTGTTTCGCGTTGCAACAAAGGAGACTGCACAGGGAGTCGTGCGGTCTGCCAACGCTTTAAACCCTCTTTTCCAAAATTCCAAATACGTGGAAAATCAGACCAAGGATGCTGCAATGCCTCCACAACTTCCTGCAGTTCGATTCCAACATCACGCATTCCAACAGCTCCAATAAACGCACGCAACACTTCGTTGGCACCTTCTCCGATCATATTTAAACGCGCATCGCGCATCATGCGCTCAAAAGGCTCATCATTAAAAAATGAACGCCCACCAAAAATTTGCATGGTGTCATAGATAATGCTCCAAAGGGAATCACTGGCAAACACTTTTAGCATCGCAGATTCCAGCATCACATCTTCCACCTTAGCATCAATTAAGCCAGCAGTCATGTAGGTTGTGGCATCCATTGCATAGGCTAAAGCAGACATATTTGCAATTTTTTGTTTGACCAATCCAAAAGAAGCTAGGGGTCGCTTAAACTGATAGCGCGACCGGGCATGTGCAATGGCTCGCGCGACCAAGAACTTTGAAGCACCTGTACATGTAGCTCCGAAGGTGGTTCTGCCATAGTCTAGGGCAGTCAAGCAAACGCGTAAACCGCCCCCAATTGGGCCTAAGATATTTTCTGCGGGTACTTCCATGTCATTAAATGCTAAATTGGCTGTTTTTGTGCCACGCATGCCCACTTTTTCTAAAGCAGGTGCGGTGATTGAAAATCCTGGCATATCCGGTGTCACTAGAAAAGCTGTGACTTTGTATTCTTTCCCTTTGGGAGTATCTACTTCTGTTTTGGCCATGACCGTCAGAACACGCGCAATGCTACCACTGGTGGTCCATTGCTTTTTCCCTGTGAGGCGATAGACGTTGCGTTGAGGATCATATACAGCAATCGTTTCAATACCAGCTGCATCGGAACCAGCATTGGGTTCAGTTAACGAAAACGCTGCAATCTGTTCGCCCTTCGCTAATGCAGGTAACCATTTATTGCGCTGTTCTGGTGTTCCAAACAGAAGAAGAGCTTTTACACCGATGCTTTGATGTGCATTAACAAATAAAGCTGTAGAGGCGCAACGACTAGCGAGCGCTTCGGTAGCACGACAGTAGGCATATTGTGTCATTCCCAGTCCACCATACTCTTTGGGGACGGTAATACCTAAAATGCCTAATTTGCCCAAGCCTTCAATCACATTGTCGGGAATTGTTGCGTTGGAATCAATCCATTTGGGATCGATATTTTGATCGGCAAAGGTATTTAATTGTTGAATAAGGGAATTTGTATCTGCTTCTTGTTCTGCGCTTACATGAGGATAAGGATAGACATGTGAGGTATCAAAAAGACCAAAATAAAGTTGCTTGCCGAAACTTGGAGCTTTCTTCTCTTGAAATAATAGCTCTTCAGCTAGCCGCTTCTGTTCTTGATCCATGAAAAATCTCCCTTAATTTCGCGACCATAGCAAAGTGAATTTTTTAGGGAAAGAGCAAAAAAGATCGAAATGAGAGTTGTTAAGAAGCGACACCTAAGACGATGCCAATTATACAAACGGCATTGGCTTTAAGATTAAGCTCTTCTTTGTAAAGTTGATTCGCCCATATGTTGCATAACGCTAAAGTCCCAACTGCAAAGAATGGAAAGAGCAGGCCTTTTTCCGCAGGTAAAGCCCATTTTGTAGCGAGCATTAAACAACAGGTTGCCCCAAAATTTGCAAATCCACCTAGTGACCCCAAAACAATTTCAGATTTTTTAATTATTCTTTTTTCTGAGAAAAAAAGAGCTATCTGAACTAACAAAGCAGCGCCAAATTGTCCCGGCATAAACCAAATATCTTGAGCTTCAGTAGGCATAAGAGATGCAAATGAGTTGTCGAGTTTTGCGCAATCAAAAAGCACGCAACGTCCTTGCATTAGGGTCAATGCTAAGCTTTGTACAAGAAAACAGGCACCTGCGTAATAAATCCACTTAGAAGACGTATTTGAGGGGGTTGAAGAGACTTTAACCGCCCCCAAAAATATTCCAAAGATCACAAGCAATATGCCTATCAATTGCATAAAGGAAAAAGAAAAACCAAAGTCAGGACCTAATAACATAAAAAGTATTGCCCCTGGAAAAACTGCACTGGCATTCTGAAAGGCAAAAGTTAAGCCAGAAGGACCTGATATTAAGGCGCGTGAAGTTAAAAACATCAAAAAAGAACTGAGAAAACCCACACTACAGCCTACAATGAGCATTAGAGGGTTAACGTTCATGTCTAAAAGTTCAGGATAGAAAAAAAAGCTAGCAACAAACGCAAAAAGATAAAAACTCAGAAGATAACCGGTTGGGCTGCTATAACTAGCTTGCGCGCATGTGTTCTTTCGAAAAAAAAAGTTTGAAAATGCCCCACACAAAGAGGCTAGAAAGATTAAAATAAAAGAATGCATAAAACCTTAATAATTTAGTTTATTCTAGCATAAAGTAGTTTTATTTAAAACAAATATAATAGACTTTAATCATTCTCTCTTCTGCAATTTCAACTATTCAAAAATGAACCATTTGAGATGTTTGCAATCGTACCCCCTTGTCATTTTTTTTGTTTCGTTTTTCAGAATAGCTTCTTATACTCTAGCTTCTCATTTTAAAGAGGAAATCACCATGTGCCCAAATCATTGCAGTACAAAATCAAACAAGTGGCTGGAACGCAGCTTGGAGTTTTTCACCCTTCTTGTAATGATTCTTGTTTTATGTTCCCAGTAAAATCGTCAAAGAGTGGTTACGGGTCGGGTCCTGAAAAAGAGGATAGGTGTACATGATTATTCCTCACAAAGAACGAACGTACGATAAAAATCGTCCAAGAACCACTTTGGCAGAACTTTTGGTTTATGATTAACATACGAAGCCCCTCCAACATAAGGATTCGGCTCCCCACCTTTTCCCTAAAACAGCTTTTATTGCTGCCTTATTTCATGTTAATCGTTGTTGGTCTTTTAGTGCCTTCTGACGGTGGACATGGTCTGCTCAGTATTAAAAGCTTATCGTTCATATTCACGGTCTTAGGGGCAGGATTATTTGTTTTGCAACAGCGCAAACTATCGGTGTATCAACTCAAAGTAATCACATTTCTAGGGTGTGCATTAGCGTTTCTTGGTTTATGGGCTCTTTTAGGTGCATTTTATGAAGAAACACCTTCAAATAGTACCATAGATCAATTCAAAGTAATTTGGTTGACTCTTTCCGTCGTAGCAATCTCTATCTACCTAGTCTCACAACAGATTATCTCCTTTGCCACACTACTAAAAACAGTCGTTTATGCTAACTTTCTCTATTCTTGCGTGAAGGTTGCAGCTGTTGTATTACATCTACTAGGGGTCTTTGATGTTCTAGACTTAATGACTCGCTTAGGTATGCGATTTATGAGTATGCAAATCGTAGGCACACTTTTTCGCCTACAGCTCTCTAATGATATTGTGACACCATTCATTTTGTTTTTTGTCTTACAGTCTGAAAAATTTGGAATCCATTGGAGCAAAAAATTTCGCACTCTTTACTTTGTAATTTCCATTTTTGCAATTTTCTTAAGCTTTTCGCGTTTTCTTATCGCAGCAGCAGCATTAGGTGCTGCCCTGCACGTATGCACATGGAGTCTGTCTAGGGTTATACGTGCCATCCCGGTTTTTCTCCTTATTATGTTTATGGGTGCGGCTTGGATTGGAATGGATAACCTTTATACGATTGTAGAAAGGCGCATTTTAAGCTCCGATAATGAAGCCTCAGATCAAACTAGAACAGAACAAATAGCCTCTTTGGTTGAAGAATCAGAAAAATTTCCATTTTTTGGAAAAGGTCTTGGAGGATATGTCCCAAACTATATACGAGATGACATTATCCTACATTCCTACGAAGTACAATGGGTGGCCTTTCTGATGCAATTTGGAATTGTTGGCCTACTGTTAGTAATAGCTGCTTTTTCCTGTATCGCCTTGAACTTTATGTCACTGCCCATTACACGAAGAAAATTGGCTTTCTTATGCCTATTTTTAGTGTGGCTGCTGTCAGGGTTCACAAATCCATTCCTGGTATCATTGGCAAGTGGAATTGTCTACTCTCTGTTCTATTTATCGGGTCGTGAATTATCCATTCAGGAGCGCTGTGAAAACCACTGTTGATATTCTTCTCGCAACCTACCAAGGGCGATTCTTCATCGAAGAGCAAATAAATTCCCTCATGCAACAAACATACGGATCGTTTCGTTTAGTGATTAGCGATGATGGTTCTTCAGATGGAACATGGGAATGGCTGAACGATTTGCTAAAAAATGAGCAGTTGCAACACAAAATAATTTTGTTGCCTAGGGGGGAGCGTCGAGGGGTTGTTGCCAATTTTTCCTATTTACTCCAACACGCGACAGCACCCTACATTATGTTTGCAGACCAAGATGATGTGTGGTATCCAGAAAAAATTGAAAAAACCCTAAAAAAAATGCAAGCAAGTGAAACACAATATGGCACACACACGCCCATTTTAGTCCATACAGATTTAACCGTTGTCGATCACAATCGCAAGAGCATCCACTCATCGTTTTGGCAGTATACACGATTGAATGGAGCATCACGCAAACAATTTCATCAGATTCTAACCCAAAATGTGGTGACAGGGTGCACAGTGATGATTAATAGAGCATTGGCAGATCTAGCGCAACCCATTCCAAAGGCCGCATGCATGCACGATTGGTGGCTTGCTTTAGTCGCTGCCGCCTTCGGGAAAATAGAAGCGTTGAATGAAGCTACGCTAGACTATCGGCAGCACGGTCAAAATCAAATAGGCGCCCAACAGTATGGTTTGCAGCAATTGCGTCACCAAAAATTGTGGTTAACAAATGTTGAAAGAAAACGTGCTCAAGCTGCACAAGCACGATGTTTTGAAGAAAAATATACCTTAAACCTATCTATAGAACACAAAAGCATACTTGTTGGTTACCAAGATTACTGCGGAAGTTCCTTTTGGCGTAAACGTAAAGCAATCATTCAGTATAAATTTTATAAAAAAGGATTATTGCGCAATGTATATGAATTTTGTATGTAAAACTCTGTTAACGCTTCTGATTGCCTGTTGGACACCCCTCTTCTCCACAGTCACCATTACAAAAGACGATGTGCCCATCTTAGCTTGTGTCATCAATCGTGCAGATAAGCGAAAGTGCGAAATAGCGATCTGTGCGATCTTTCGCAATGAGGCTGACTTTTTAAAAGAATGGATCGAATACCATCGCCTAGTGGGTGTGGGGCATTTTTATCTTTATAATAACCTCAGCCAGGATCACTTCTGGACCGTTTTAAAACCTTATGTCGATAAGGGAATAGTTGAGCTTTTCGATGTACCACTTGATTCAAATCAGCATGAAGCTAAGGCTAAAACTCATAATTTTGTTCAAGTATGCTGCTATAACCATGCGATCAAATTGGCACGCAATCTCAATAAATGGATTGCTATCATTGATTCCGATGAATTCGTATGTCCTGTCATTGACATGACCCTATCTAAGGCGTTGTCACGCTATTCTTATGCCGATGGTGTCGTTGCTTACTGGAAGATGTTTGGCACCTCTAATGTCTGGGATTTAACCTCTGATGAATTGATGATCGAAAAAATGTTGTTGCGTATACCGACACCAACAACATCAAACCTCTTTAAATCAATTGTAAGGCCTGAAAGAGCTGTGTGTCAAAACCCGCATTTGACGCGCATAAAAAATGGTTTGTTGGTCTTGCCAAACCATAAAAAATTTCGGCATTCTCAGAAATTTCCTGTTTTACCCGTAGATACGATCTGCATTAATCACTACTCCTTTCGCACTGAAAAGTTCTACCACCAGGTGAAACGCGCGCGTCGTGCAAATTGGGGAGAGGTGTTTTCAGAAGAGGCTGCACGTGCATATCTGGAATCGTTTAATGCAGTTTACGACGATGCGATGTTGCGTTTTGTGCCCCAGCTCAAAGAGCGCATGAAACAATAAAAGACTAGTGAAGAGTCTGTTGCAGTAGTGTTCGTTTTATTTTTCACCACAGAGACACAGAGAGCACAGAAAACGTCTGCAATGCCCTTCTCTGTGCTCTCTGTGTCTCTGTGGTGAAAAATAAAACGAACACTTCTACAACTGACTCTTTACGTTTTTGTGAATTCCTAGACTCTTTTTCCTTTCCTCTCCCTAGGGTGCCTTGGTGGGATCGCTGCCAAAAGAGTCTTGGTATACGTATGCTGCGGATGCTGAAATAAATCCTCAGTTTTTCCTGTCTCCACAATTTTTCCCTTGTACATCACCACTACTTCATCACAGATATGACGAATAATCGAAAGATCATGCGAAATAAATAAATAGCTCAAACCCATCGTTTCTTTCAGTTCGACCAACAAATTGAGAATTTGTGCTTGTACAGATACATCTAGAGCAGAAACGGCCTCATCCAGCACAATCAATTTTGGACGCATTGCAATCGCTCGACCAATACACAAACGCTGCTGTTGTCCCCCAGAAAATTGATGAGGATACCTGTCCATCACATCAGCAGACAAACCGATACGCTTTAGAACATCAGCAACCCACTCGCGTTGTTCTGAGCGATTTTTAACGAGGTTATGATAGAGTAATGCTTCTCCAATGCTTTCTCCAACTGTATGTCGTGGATTTAGCGATGCATAAGGATCTTGAAAAACCATTTGGATGCTGCGACGCACCTGCAAAAGCTCGTCAGCAGATAGCAAAAGAAGGTCTTTTCCCGCATAGAAAATTTCTCCTGAAGTGGGTTCTATCAGACGAATTGCTACACGTGCAGCTGTGCTTTTACCGCTTCCTGATTCTCCAACCATTCCAAGGACTTGTCCCTCTTGCAGATTGAAGTCAATGCCATCGACAGCTTTGATCTGCCCAACTTGATGACGCAACAAACCGGCGACGACAGGAAAATACTTTTTGAGAGCTTTTACGCGTAATAATTCCATATTATTTTTTTGTCTCTAGTTTTTTTTCCGTACTCTCTAATGTGCCATCATACAATAAACACTTACAGGTGTGTTCTGGAATTAATTCGATTTGAAAATTTGGAACGTCGGCATGTTTACATTTTGGCATGACAAAGGGACAGCGGGGATGAAAACGACATCCCGTGGGATAGTGTGTGAGTGGGGGAACTGAGCCCTTTATCGCTTTCAGTTGTCCTCTAACTGTTGTCAGAGAAGGACGCGATTGAAACAATCCTATTGTGTAGGGATGTTTCATGTGATCAAAGATCTGTGTCACTTCACCCTTTTCAACCATTTGTGAGGCATACATCACAATTACATCGTCGGCCATTTCAGCCACAATCCCCATATCATGCGTAATCAGCAATAGCGCCATACCTCTTTGCTTTTGTAGAGTACGCATAAGTTCCAAAATCTGAGCTTGGATGGTGACATCTAATGCTGTTGTCGGTTCATCTGCAATTAGAATATCGGGTTCACACAATAGCGCCATAGCGATCATAACACGCTGTTTCATGCCACCAGAAAGCTGATGAGGATAGTCGTGCATTCTCAGCGCTGGATCGACAATACCCACTTCCTCTAGGGCTTGCAGCACACGTCTATGTGCCTCTGCACCAAATAAATTTAGGTGGAACTCGACGACTTCAAGCAGTTGTTGACCAACGGTGTAAACAGGATTCAGAGAACTTGTAGGATCTTGAAAGATCATCGCAATGCGAGATCCACGCAGTTTGCGCATCTCTTTTTCACTCAGGTCGAGCAAATTTTGATCTTTATACAGCACTTCCCCAAAAGATTGAAATAGCGAGGGATCGGGCAAAATGCGCATGAGAGAGAGAGCGGCCATTGTTTTACCGCAGCCAGACTCTCCCACTATCGCCAAGGTTTTACCTGGAAGTAGTTCAAAAGAGAGATGGTCAACAACGTTATAAGCGTGTTCATGAATGGTGAGCTTTGTAACGAGATCTTTAACAACTAAAACCGGCTCCAAATTAACCTCAACATTACGACAGGATATATTTTATTTTTTCTCCGTGCCCGGCCCGTGCCCGAATTTGCTAGAGAACAATGTAAAAATGTTATCTTCTTAACGTTTTCTTATCCATCATTCTACTATTTTAGGAATCGGGCACGGGCAAGCTCACGGGCACGGGCACGGAAGAACTTCTGCTACTACCCTTTTCGTCCCTTCTTTCTTTTAATCTCGTGAAGCGATATGATCACCCTTCCGATAATAGCAGGCAATCACTATATTTAATTTGATTTATGCGTCAAGATCCAAATCCCCCTTTTAATCTCGTCATCGACCCCACACGTGCACAACAGCAATACCTGCACGATCTTTACAGTTTTCGAGAATTATTCTATTTTCTGGCGTGGCGCGATATCATTGTAAAGTATAAGCAAGCGTTTTTTGGAGCCTCCTGGGCCCTTCTTAGACCCCTTTTAAACATGGCAGTGTTTGCTTTTTTGTTTGGGAAGGTTGCTAATCTTCCATCAGAGGGTGTTAACTACGCCTTATTTGTTTTTGCGGCTCTAATTCCTTGGCAGCTCTATTCAGGCAGTGCGGTTGATACATGCAACTGCTTGGTGAATAATGGCACCCTAATCACCAAAGTCTATTTTCCACGCATGATTATTCCCTTAGCGCAAATTATTGTTCATCTCGTGGACTTTACCATCACCGCTATTCCTCTTTTGGTAATCACAATTTTTTTGGGGTATGCGAGTTGGAATTTACTTGCATTTCCTGCTTTCCTTGCGCTAACAACGGCTTTTTGTATAGGAACAGGACTTTGGCTTTCAGCCCTTACAGTGCAGTATCGAGACTTTAGAATCATCGTTCCATTCTTTGTGCAATTTGGCATGTTCATTTCACCTGTAGGCTACGGAACGTTTTTAATTCCAGAAAAGTGGCTCTGGCTCTATTGCCTAAACCCCTTAGTTGGAATAATTGATGGTTTTCGTTGGAGTCTCTTTGGGATCGGTCATGACTTTTTGTGGTACTCCATTCTATCCTCTGTGACAGTCTCTTGTACCTTACTGATTTCCGGCTTTTTCTATTTTCGTAACGTAGAACGCACATTTGCAGATAAGATTTAACCCTAGTGTATAAAAAATGGCGCCTGTCATAGAAATTGAAAATGTCTCCAAAAAGTATCTTATTTCGCATCAAAATCAAGATTCTTATGACACTTTGGTTAACACACTTTCAAGATGGGCAAAACGCGTCTACAACCTAGTGAGACATCCCTTTATTTCGTCTCTAGAGGGTCAAAAAGAAGAGTTTTGGGCGCTTCAAAATATCAGTTTTAATATCCAAGAGGGAGATCGCATAGGCATCATTGGTCGCAATGGAGCGGGCAAATCGACCCTCCTGAAAATTCTTTCGCGCATCACGCTTCCGACAACCGGTGAAATTCGCTTACGTGGTCGGGTGGCCAGTCTCCTAGAGGTTGGTACAGGATTTCATTTAGAACTCACTGGACGCGAAAACATCTTTCTTAATGGCGCTATCCTAGGAATGTCTCGCGAAGAGATTAAACGCAAATTCGATGACATCGTTGCCTTTGCAGAAGTGGAACAGTTTCTTGACACCCCCCTAAAGCGCTTTTCTAGCGGGATGCATATGCGTCTTGGATTCGCTATTGCTGCACACCTAGACTCAGACATATTAATCGTGGATGAAGTTCTAGCGGTGGGAGATGCTCAGTTTCAACAAAAATGTCTAAAAAAATTGGGGGATTTAAGTAGCGCCGGACGCACGGTCCTTTTTGTCAGTCATGACATAGGATCTGTTTTGACACTGTGCAACAAAGGTGTTTTTTTAGAAAAAGGTGCTCTAAAATATATAGGGCCTATAGATCAGTGTGTCAATGCCTATATGCAAACCTGTCATGCACATCCTCTCAAATGGGTAGGAAAGGCTGGTGATGAACACATTCATTTTATGTGTGCCTCTATCTCTAGCGATGCAACACGTGAATTTTTCTATCAAGGCGATAGGGTGCAAGTAGAAGTAGACTACCAAGTGCTACAACCGTCAAAAGATCTCGTTTTGGGCGTTGCAATATGGAATCAACGCAATCAGCTTCTAGGACGTTCTCAAACATGGGATCATCCCCAAGAATTTCCTCTTTTAGCACAAAAAGGTAAACAGCGCGCTGTTTTTAACTTTGATGCTTCCCTATTTCATGAAGGGGAATATACGGTAAGATTAGAGTGTTTTATTCATAATAAAAAGAGCATTCTTAAAGAAGAGATTAGTCTAAAATTTCCTGTGTATGCAAAACAGAGAAATACTCATTCAACACGAGCAATTCGCTCTGGTGTATCCTTAGGCACTGATTGGTCGATTTCTTCAAAAGAGGATATATGAAGGTTTTGTTAAATTGCGTGGACATGGTAAACGCCTCTATGGCAGGGCCTGCAATACGTTACTGGGAATTAGCAAAAGCTTTATCCAAACAGCATGAAGTGACTCTTATCACCCCAAATGAGCCGAATATCTCAGCAGAGGGCTTTACAATCTGTCCTAATGTTAATGATGCGCTGAAAAAAGGTATTCAGAAATCCGATGTTGTCATTTCTCAAAAAATATCCCCTGGGATGGCTTTGCAAGCAAAAAGATCTCGTACACGACTGATTTTAGATGCCTATGCACCAGCTTCTCTAGAGCACTTAGAACTCTTTAAAACATTATCTCCAAAGAGGCGCGCTCACCATTATCAAATGATCAATAATCAGTTTCTATTTTCATTTAAGATGGCTGACGCTGTCATTTGTGCTCATGAACGGCAACGTGATCTGTGGCATGGGATACTCATGAGCCTCGACAAACTGACTCTGGCAAAATATGACAAAGATGCGACACTTTCGAATTTAGTTGGAATTGTACCCTTCGGATTATCCTCAACTCCTCCACAAGCTGATAAAAATGCATTGAGACGGCGGTATCATTTAAAGGATAGTGATGTGTTGATGCTATGGGGAGGAGGTATCTGGAATTGGTTTGATCCCTTAACACTCATCAAAGCTGTTAAGCAGCTGGATCAGGAAGGGTATCCAATCAAGCTGATTTTTATGGGCATAAAACATCCAAATGAAAATGCACCAGATATGCAAATGGCTCTGCGAGCAGTCTCTTTAGCAGAAGAACTCGGTCTTATTAATAAAAGCATCTTTTTCAATTATGGCTGGACACCTTATCAAGAAAGGCAAGAGTTTTTATTGGGTGCGGACATAGGCGTGTCGACACATTTCGCTCATGTAGAAACGCATTACGCCTTTCGCACGCGCATGCTAGATTACCTATGGGCTGGATTGCCCATTATTGCGTCCAGTGGCGATTTCTTTGCAGACTTCGTTAAACAACACAAATTGGGACAGGTGGTTCCTTGTGAAGATGTAGCTGCTTTGGCGCAGGCTATCAAGGAAGTCGGATCTAACAGAGAGCTCAGACAGCAGATAAAGCGCAATATGGACTGTGTGCGCTCTCAATTTCATTGGGAAGCAGTCACACAGCCGCTACACAACATGATCGTTGCTCTTGCTAATGAAGAGGCTCCTTCTCTTCAATTTAAAGAAATGATGCAGATTGGATACCGTTACCTGACCCATGGTCCACGTGTACTAATGAGAAAGCTCATTCCCGAGAAGGGTGCCAAGGTCATTTAGAGGCGTGTTTCTTTTTGCGCTTCCGTGCCCGTGCCCGTGCCCGTGCCCGATTCCTAAATATTAACATGAGGAAAAGAAAAACGTTAAGAACATCACATCTCTTCGTTGTTCTTTAGCAAATCGGGCACGGGCACGCTCACGGGCACGGGAGGGTAGTAGTGAGAGGTTTACGTCGTTTTTAGCAAATCGAGCACAATATCACACGGTCAATACATCTACGATGCAGGGCACTTGTGCTTCAACCCCATAACGGTCTAAACACTCGGACTTTACATGGGTGAGCCATTCAGTCGTTGGCGGATTGCGATAGATCGCTTCTATATTAGAATACCAATCCCCCTGATCACACAAAAAGCCTGTTTTTTGATGCACAATGCTATTTCGGTAGGTAAAAGTTGGTGTCGCAATCGTTGGCGTGCCAACGATGGCCGCTTCGAAAAATTTCAACTCTGATTTGCAATTTGTGAAGGTGTTGTTTTGAAGAGGAACAATATTGACATCGGCCTCTACAATAAGGTGTTGAAGCTCGAGAAAATTCACTAGTGGATGATGTGCAATCTGCTTCTTTTTCAGAAAAGGTTGTAGATTTTTAGGAAATTCCATAAACCCAACCACGCTTAAGATCATTTCAGGGTACCTATTAAGGAGTTCTGCAATTTCCGCAGATGCGACCTTAAAATCATTAACGTGTGTTGGAGTCCCACTAAAGTAGCCAATCGAAAAATGTGAGGACGGTTTTTTAGTCATTTTTTTCGAGAAAAGGTCTTCTGAAACCGTTGTCTGTTCTTCATTCAAAAAGTTAGGGATTTTAAAGCTTGGCTTTGCAAATGCTTGGGTTAATCGTTCACATAAGAAATCATTCGTTCCTATCGTTGCATCGCAGAGACTACCCATTAACTTTAAGCGAGAGACATAGGAGAACATATACGTGTAGGATTGGTCTGTAAACGGCATGTTTGTTGAGTTCATAAGTAGGGGAATGTGATCCAGATCAAACACAAGATCATCGACATCAAAGAAAACAGGAATTTTCCTCATTTTAACACGGTTTAAGAACGTGTCAAAAATAATTGACCAGCGAGTTCTTACAAAAATGAGGACGTCTACCTGTTCGAGATGTTGCTGCAGAAGCGATAACTCCTCTTCAAAAAAGAAGATACCACGCCACTCAGTACTATGCGATAAGGCCTGACACATATTGTAGACGCGGTATCGAAATGTACTTGTGTCAGCCTTTTCATAAATGTACACGACTTTTCGCAAGTCTGGATCAGTCACAAGCGCGTTTAGGCGTTGGCTTAAATCTATTTCCCACGGAGTTGTAACAGGAGTTTTTTTCATCGTAATCGCATTAAACCTTCAGTTGATCATGCATGAAGTTAAGAGTCGATTCCAAACTCTTACTCCAATCTTTATCTAGACGATTACTTGAAAAACGATTCTTTCTTTCTTCTCCATTTGTAGCCAAAGCCACAGCCTGTTCGAATCCACTCATCATTGCAGAGGTATTCAACTCCGCACAGATGATATTTGTTGAATAGTCAAGCGACTGCTTATTCGCAAATTTGTTGGTTAGAACAACACTACCAGATGCAGCGAAGTCAAGAGGTGGATAACTAGGATGAGGAGTATACATAAGAGAAAAACAGAGATCGATCTCTTTTGTAAAATTGACATATGGTTCCCATCCCAGATTGCCAAGAAAGATAGGACGTAGTCCTGTTGAAAATGTTAGGTTAGGGATATCCTCTGCGCCCGCAAAATAGATGTCCCACTGATCGCCAGGAATAATGCCTCTTTGGATAGCTGTATCAAGGAATTCTAATCCCTGATAAAACAAATTTCGTGGGTTGTTAGGCCGTGCATAAAAAAAGAGCTTATATTTTTCTTTCTTTTGAAACGTTTGGGGACCTGGAGCATAGTAACTAGGAAAAGCTGGTTCAAAATAAATTCCCTGTCGCGTTACATGGTCAAATCCTTGATTGGCATAGTAGTCGAAAAGGAGTTTGGTGTTGAGGATATAATGTGCTTTGGGATCTTCAAGCACTTTGCGGCATTGCAGTTGATCATCTCCGTAAGGATAAAAAAAGGGTTCCACTTCTTGTAGCAAATAAAAATAAGATTTTCGCAAATTAATTGACTGAATGGCTTTTGCAGACCACCAGGAAGTTGCTAAGAAAATATCTTTTTCGGAATTTTCAAGTTGTTGCTGAGCCGATCCCATGGAATCATAATCAGAAAAAAATTCGACACTCTTCGGTTTTGGCAAACCTGTTACTTTTAGAAAATTAAAATAGGCTCTAGGATTGTTTTCAGCAAAACGTGAGATGATTCTTAGAGGTGTGTTATACTTAGAGGCATACAAAGTGGAAAGAATCAACGAGGTGGCAACACCGCCAAATAAGCTATTTTTTTCCAGGCTGTCAGTAACGATATTTAACCGATCATGGTCGCGTTTGGTTTTAATAAAATTAATTGGCTGAGAATTAAAAAATCTTTCTCTGATTAACTCTACAGCTGTTTTTTCTTTAATCCGTTTCTTCTCAAAATACCCTTTAATTTTATTTTTTGCCTTTTTTAACCAGCTTCTCAACCCCTCTTTTTTGATCACGCGGATGGATTGCTTGGAAAGAGAGATAAATTTCGATAACTGTTGCTTCATGAGATAGCCTTAGGCAAAAAAGACCATTATGCGAACTATCTTGGAATTGAATCAAGAGGAAATAGAAGACGAAGAAAATACCTTTCCTTTTTGGAGCGGCAGGCTTTGTCGATAAGGTAGCCAGACCGTCCCGGCCTGGTAAAAAAAAAAGGACGACCAGACCGGGACGGTCTGGCTACCTTATTATCGCGGCCTGTAGATGTGTCCAACTGTAAGGGCAAGCCACCGCACTCCAAAAAGGAAGAGGTTTAAGTTTTATTAGATTGGAGGCATCTAGCTAAGGGGAATGAGTCAGTTACGAGCGTGGAAACGCATGTTGAAATACGCCTCTAGCTCATTCACAAGTTCACAAATAGGATGATCCAAAGATTCAAAAGAATCTGCTTCAAAGAGTGTGCGCATCGTCACAAGCTGATCACACATTTTTTTGTAATGAAATTCAACTGACTGTTGATGCGCATCCGAATCCAATTCTTGCAAAAAGTCACTGAGCTGCAGATACACAACTGCTTGTACCTTTTGGTCGAAGTCATGCAGCATCGGAGGCGTACTCTCAAGTGTTTCTGAGATATACTGCAAAATAATTGGTTTTACTGCTTCGCTTAAAATAGAACCCATCGTCGAAATAAAGTCCTGAGCCCATGCATCGTGTTTAGCCATTTCTGGACACACAATGTCCGCTTCCATCAAATCATAGGCCGTTTCATGAATCGTTGAGGCATTGTCACTGAATAGACCGGCGGAAGATTGATTGATCCATGTTTCCTGCAGCTTAAGCAATGGGCGATTGAAAAAAATCAAGTTCAGTGTCTGATAGGCCTTTTCTAAATACTCGAAAGGGCGCTCATGTTGCGCTAAACGGACGTAGAAAGCAGCAACAATAGAAAGCTGCTCTTGGACATGGTCGGGACTAGCCTTTATAATGGCTTGTGACAGCTCCTTATGCGCTTGAATTAAAACAGTTCGATAAAGAGAAAAAGCTTCCTGCTTTAGATTGTAGAGCTGCTGCGCCTGCATGGTAAACGCCCCACTCGGCATTAAGCCCGTAGCGGCAGCTTTTTTATTGTGGTAAAGCACTTTGAATAAGGGAAGTTGCTCTAATCGATGTGGATACTGTGGAATCAACGCGTCACTAAGAGTCCATCCTGTTTGCTGAGAAGGGTAAGGAAAGCCTGTTTGAACTGATTTTACTGACAAATGAAAGCTGTCGGCAATCGGGGCACTATAAGCTTGAGAAACCTGCTTAAAGGATCCCTGCACCTTAATGGTGGTACCTGGAAGCACATCCAATGTTAGACTTAACGTAGACGTTTGCTGCTGATTATTCGTAAACGCATGAATAGGAGCTGTTCTTAAAGAGCCCAGTGTTTCCGCTGTAGACTTAAAACGAATCCCATGCTGACGCAACAATGTGTTGGCCTTAATGCGAATAATATCCGCTTCTTGATTTAAAGGTGGTTGCGAATTGTTCGGCATGTCCTCCAGATAGGAGGAATTGGCGAGATGCAAAATAGAAACATCATAAGGAAGTTCAATCGGTTGATGAATCAAATCCTCGTCTAAAGACAAACCGATTTGCTTATACAAGAAGTGCGTTACTTTCGCGCTGAAATTAGATTGAGGGGTCTTTTTTCGATCCAACATAGCGTTGTAAAATTTGATCGCATCAACTGTAGAATTGGCTAGTTCTTGCTCCTCAACGCTTCCAGTCTTAAATTTTTCAAGGAGCAAGTGATTGCGCTTAATGGTATCAATGGCACTGTGAATCGCAACTTGTACTTGTAGCTTCTGCTGACGATGTTTTGCGCGGGCACTTTTTGAAAAGAGGCTTTTTAAAAAATGACCTAATCGCTTCATTCTGGAAGTCGAAACAGCAATGAGTTTTCCCTCTTTAACAGAAAGCTCACCCGCATGGGTCCCAGAATCTGCAAATGCCTTATTCGCGAATTGTTGTAAGTTGGCAATTGCATAGCGAAGAGCACTGGCTGTCTGCTGAAAACGAGATCCAACGACTTTATTCATGCTAATACTCTTCTTCAGACACTATTTCTGGAATGGGTTTGCCACATGCAGCCTCAACCTTCAATGTTGTCCCTTGAACAATATCAAAGGAATGCTGCTTTTCTAGTGCATTTTCAATAGAAATGAGCTCACCACGGCGAAGAAATTCAAACGCACGCGTTTCATTTGTATGCACACTAATATGCGATCCTAAATTCTTTTTCCCTTCCGAACCACAAAGATAATACCGTTTGCCTTGGAAGGTTTCCACTGGTGGACTAACAATGCGATACAGTTTTTCCTCAGGCAATTGGGGCCATTGCGCTTTGGGACTTCGCAATAACAGATAACTCATCTTCAAAGAACCCAAATTAATTTTTAAGGCGCGCTGCATTTCACTTACTAAACGCGGCTTTTCTAACTCGCGCTGAGCATAGCAAGGACTGTCCTTGGCTTGTAATGCTGGACATGCTCCTTTCCAGATACATGGAGCTTGCACAGGAACACCCGCTGTAACAAGTGCGTCGCGAAGTTGTAAGATACGACGATTTGCATCGACTAAAGAGCTGTCTACAATCAGCAAAAAGCCATGTGGAGTCAGTTTTTGTAGAAGGGAATCGATAAATTTTTGTTGCCGTTCCATCCAATTGGTTGTGTTTGAAGGAAACAACTCCTCTAAACAATGACCTAGAATGATTAAATCAAACGATCCGGATACCGGTAATGGCTGTTTTAAACAGGACCATTGACGAACGGAAATAGGCAAACCATAACGTCCACAAATATCAGCTCCCAATTCCAAAGCGACAGTATTCTGATCAGTGGCAATGACCTCGTTAGCTCCATGACGCAAAGCTGCAAAGGCCATCGGTGCAGCTCCACTGCACACATCCAAAACGCGTTTGGGTTGAATTGGCAGCTCACCTAGTAAGGAGAGGGCTTGTTGGTAATGGATCACCCAAGGATAGAGAAGATAGGCGCCCAACAGTTCGTGATCAGCAAAGTAATCTTTCCCTAGAAAGCTTTTCTCTTCGTGCAGACCAACCTGAAGTGTTTTAAGTGCAGCGACAACGCCTCGAAATTCACGCGTTTGCAACAGATCAGCAGGTCCACCTTCTTTTCGAAAACGCCTCCAGGTGTTGATTAAAATGGGCACGATCGTTTCTAGATCAGGCTGAATAGAGCGTTTATATTGCATTGTCATTGTGTTCCTATTCAAAAATAATCGATATTTCTTGTTCCGTCATCTCGCGCCAGGTACCTATGGGTAGCGTGCCTAAATGTAATCCACCAATTCGAATCCGCGTTAATTCCAAGACACTTAATCCAGCGTTTTCTAACAAGATGCGCACTTCGCGCTTTTTCCCTTCATTAACAGTCACTTTTACAGTTCCTCGACGCACTTTTGTCACTTTCACCGGTTTAACAAAAATGCCTTCCACTAAAGTTCCACTTGAGATAGCTGCTAGGTGGTCAGGAGTAATCTCACTGTCGGTTTTAACAAGGTACTCTTTATGAATGTTTGAAGAGGGGTGGATGACGCGATTTGCAAAGTATCCATCATTTGTCACAAGCAGCAAGCCTACCGTATTTTGATCCAGACGACCAATTGTAAATAGGCGTTGGTCCACTCCTTCAAATAAATCCAAAACGAGTTTTGTCTTTTGATTGCCTTTTGCTGAACACACATACCCAGGAGGTTTATTAAGCATGTAATAAACTTTTTCTTCACGACCAGAAATGGGTTTGCTATCAACTAAAATTTTGTCGTTATCATCGACCATTGTTTGAGGTAGAAGGGCGACTTCCCCGTTTACTTTCACTCGGCCAGCAAAAATAAGGGTCTCACATGCTCGTCTTGAAGCAACACCACTGGCAGCAAGAATCTTACTTAAACGCTGTTTCTTATTTTCCATAACGTCTCTTTAGGAGTTTATAAATCAAATTCAGATAGTTATTCTAAAGAGTTAGTAATTAAAAATCAATGTTTTAAGTGAGCGGTTAGAAAAGACAAGAAGAACCAGTTGAGTAAGCTTTTTGTTTTGTTTTTTTACCACAGAGACACAGAGAGCACAGAGGAGGCAATGCAGACGTCTTCGTTGCGGGTTTTGCAGCTCTTGGATAAATGGTGATAGGCTTTTCAATATCTTTTAAAAAGCTAAGGCTTTTAAAAACCAGCCAAGGCAAAATTGTCTGACGACAATTTCGCATTTACTTTGCTTTGAAAAAGTTGTCAGCGCTACTTATCAAACCAACTTTCTATATCCAATTTCAATTTTCAGATGTTTATGAATATGGAGACGTCTACAATTTGCTCTCTGTGCTTCTCTGTGCCTCTGTGTCTCTGTGGTAAAAAACAAAACGAATCCCTCTTCATCCCACTCTTCATGTCTCTGTAGTAAAACGATATCACGCCTCAAAAGTCAGTTTTGACTGGCGTAAAATTGCACAGTTTGGGATAACTATTCATCATAATATATGCTCATACCGAAAGTTTGTTGTTTCATAAACGTTAGGTAGGGTTAAATCCTCGAGAGATAAATGGCGCCAAATACCTTGTTTTTACGATTCCTTCAAATAGGAGTAGCCTTTGCGCTACTTACTCAGACTCCTCTTGCTGCTGAAGATGAAGAAGATCCAAGTGCTTCCCCAGCAACAACACAACCAGCAACAACTCAAGTTGCACAAGAAGAGGGCGTAACTTCTGCTATAAGTGAAGCTCCACAAGGACCTGTAAAGACGATTTTGATTAATTTTAACAACGTTAGCGCCGTTGAATTCATCCGCTTTATCAGTAAGATATCAGGCAAAAACTTCATTTTTGATGAAAATGATCTTCAATTCCAAGTGACGATTGTTTCTGAAGAGGCTACCACACTTGAAAATATCATGGCAGCCCTTCTACAAGAACTTCGTGTGCACAATATGTTCTTAACGGAACAGGGAAATAATATTCTTATTCATAAAAATTCTGCTGTCAGCGGAATTTCCGCAATCGTTGCCGATAACATTCCCGATGCTCAAACAACCAATGCAGAAATCGTCACCCGCTTATTTCGTCTCAATATTGCCGACCCAGACAAGTTGGCGACAATCATCAGGCCTTTGACCTCCAGCAGTGCCATTGTAGAAGTGTTTAAAGATACAAATCACCTCATCGTGACCGACATCGCAACCAATATCAACGAAATTGCACGCTTAGTCAAAAGTCTGGATGCCCCAAACAATGGATTGGTGATCGGACAATATGTTGTGCGCAATGGATTCCTCGATTCCTTAATTCAACTGGCCCAGCGCATTATTCAACCGATTTCACAAGAGCAAACGCTAATATTCGTTCCACATCGATCTGCAAATAGCATTTTTATTGTGTCTACTCCCTTTGTCATGGAACGAACAATTGCCATTTTGCAATACTTAGATCAAAATCAAGGAGCCACGCGCATTTTTGATCTAAAAGACCTTAAGTATACTCCAGAAGGACCAGAAGCTGGTACTGCTGCTCCAGGAACTACAGGCCCAGCAATTACTCCAGGTACTCCAGGGAGAGCAGAAGGCCAATGGCAACTAGATGAGAACGGCAATTGGATTTTCAGGCCTTCTCAACAAGCAGGTGTCAGTCAAGGAGGTCAACCCCCGCTAGGCTATTGGACGCTTGATAATGATGGCAACTGGCGCTTCCAATTGGGATCCCCTCCTAGAGGTCCATCGGGCGCGGGCTTAAGTAGTCCTGAAGGCCAATGGAGACTCAATTCTGATGGAATCTGGGTGTTTCAGCTTGCTGCAGGAAAATCCATTTCCCCAGAACGCCTCGTGCGGGCACGAAGAGGGACCGCTGATCTTCCGTTGGGGAATATTGAAAGAACTCAGTTTTCCATCTATAAGCTGCAATATCGCAGAGGCGATCAAATTGCAATAGCCCTTGGACGCATTGGACAAACGCTGCGCCAAACATTATCGAATAACACCGATCTAGTAGAAACCATCGATAGTATCCAATGGATTGAAGCATCGAACTCGCTAATTTTTACTGGGACTGTTGAATCCTTAGATAAAATTAGCGAACTCATTTCTGAAATTGACACACCTCTTCGCCAAATCTTTCTGGAAATGTTAATCATCGAAACAACACTTGATGACTCTCTGAATTATGGTGTGGACTGGGGGTCTCGTTTTGGAGGTGGAAACACTGCTGGTGCCCAGGCATTTTTATCTAATGCCTCTCCTCTACCTAGTGCATTAGATACGGCTCGTGGATTAGAAACGTTAGGTGGGGGTATACGTCCGGATGCATCGATTTTATCCCGCGATGTAGGATATTCCCTAGGAATTATTGGACAGCACTTGACATTCGGGGGAATGCGCTTTAATACAATTGGAGCTCTAGTTCGCGCCGTACATGATCGCACGGTAGTTGACGTTGTGACTAACCCTAAGATCCTGGTTGAAGATAACACCACAGCAGAAGTTTTCGTGGGGATCAATACTCGATTCCCGACCCAAGCGATTGCCAACGATCGTGGAGAAATCATTACACAAAACTTTGAATTCCGCGACGTCGGAACGCGTGTTCGTGTAACCCCACTGATTGCAGATAATGATGTTATTACGTTAACGATTGAAGAAGAAACGAGCAGTGTTGCTGGTCTAAATACAGATTCAAGCTTAACAAGCGTAGGACCGACCACACGTAAGGCGACGACACGCACGCGCGTACATATGCCAAGTGGATTCTTCCTTATCTTAAGCGGGATGATGCAAGATGAAGAGACACATGCTCGTAGCCAAGTCCCTTGTTTAGGCGGCGTTCCCTTTATTGGAGCAGGCTTCAGCAATCAAAGACATTTGGATTCTAGACGAAATCAGATGATTTTCATTAGACCAAAAATTATTGATACTGATGAAGAGATGAACAACCTCACAAAACATCAACAGGATATTTTCGATCATAAAAGACAAATTAGAAAATCCTGGGAATATGAAGTGGAAGGGGCGTTGGAGTTCTTTAATCTACCATCATGCGAAGAATGTGAAGATGATTGCTGCCAATATCAGCATCAGCACGCAAGCCATGATTAAGATGCAAACAAAGCCAGGAGATTTTGCAAAAATTCTCCTGGCTCTATTAGTTGCTCTCGCACTGTGTGGTTGCCAAACGTGTAAAACGCCTTTGGAGCCTCAAATTTGCTATGAACCACCTCTACAGTTAATCGAAACACTGCCCACCTCCTTTCCCGTCCTTACTACGCCTGATTACCGTTATGATTGGGCTAAAGAACTCTTAATGGGTAATGTCTTTGCTCATGAACAAGATTATTATCGAGCGATCACCTGTTATAAACGCGCTCTTATCCTCCTTCCAAAAAAAGAAGAACAGCGTCGTCAACAGATTGAGTACGATATTGTGCTCTCTTATTACCTCGGAAAAAAATATCTAGATACCATCAACACCTTTGAAGCCTCTTCATTGGTACAAGCCTCATCAGCCTTTCCAGCCTATCGTGAGCTACTCATTATGCTCTATGATGCCTACAAGCAGGTAGGATCTGAATCAGCAGAAGCAAAGGCATGCCAGATTTTAAACTTGCTACAGACCTTAGAACCGGAAACAGCGGCTCAAGAACAGCTTTCACAGGCAGTGATAGAGGCGGATTTTACCTATATGTATAGTCAGGAAAGTTTGCCCTTAGCGAACATGCTTTTGGGATATGAAACTCAAGCCAAATCAGTCCAAAAGGCGCGCACATTAAACGCGTTGTTGCCCGGAGCCGGTTATCTCTACGTAGGCCAAAAACAAGCGGCGTTAACTTCTTTTATAATTAATGGATTATTTATTGCAGCGGCTTATCACTTCTTTTCACATAAAAATATTGCAGCAGGAGCGATCGTTTCGAGCTTAGAATTTGGTTGGTATTTTGGTGGCATCAACGGCGCTGGATTAGCAGCTACAGAATACAATGAACGTTTATATGAATGCGCAGCTAAAGATTTCCTCATCAACCAAAAGCTATTCCCTGTTCTCCTGTTCCAACATGCCTTCTAATAAGGACGAATTGAGAAATTACATAAGTCAAATGATTGTATTAACTTTCTTTTTATTTTTTACCACCGAGACACAGAGGCACAGAGCAGCACAGAGAGCGAGAGGCTATTTTATGGCTTTGGGTTATTTGAGAATTGATTTTTCGATCTCTTTTTAAAAAGCTGAGGCTTTTAAAAAAACCAGCCAAGGCGAAATTGTCTGACGACAATTTCGCATTTACATTGCTGCGCAAAAAAATATGTTATGTTTAGAGACATCTACAATTCGCTCTCTGTGCTGCTCTGTGCCTCTGTGTCTCGGTGGTAAAAATAGATCGAAGACTTATGCAATTATCTCAATCAGTCCATGACCATTATTCTCTTCGTTTTCATCCTTTTCTTTCTTTCGGATTTCTGGTAACTCTCATCTAAGTGAACTTGAGGCATCACATCATGAAATCATTCCAGATTCTAGGAGCAGGTCCCGCAGGTCTCTCCGCTGCCATTACTTTAGCAAAAGCAGGGTATCCCGTACACATCCATGAACGGTACGATGTCGTAGGAAAACGCTTTCAAGGAGATCTGCAGGGGCTTGAAAATTGGTCCACCTCCAGTAATATCCTGCAAGACCTCAAAAACATTGGAATAGATGTTAATTTTGACGCAACACCCTTTCAAACTGTCACCTTTACAGATGGGCGTTCCTCCTTTTCGAAACATACGCACGAGCCCTTATTTTACTTAGTAAAACGCGGTCCTATGTCAGGCTCACTGGATACAGGCTTACAGGAACAAGCGAAAAATCTGGGAGTTACCTTCCATTATCGCTCACAACTTGCTACAAAAGACGCTGACATTATAGCAACAGGGCCACTTCGAAAATCCTCAACAACGATTGATAAAGGGTTAATTTTTCCAACAGATCTTCCAGATATGGCTGTAGGGATCTTCCACGATGATTACGCTTACTTAGGCTATAGCTACTTACTCGTAGCACAAGGATATGGATGCTTATGTTCTGTTGTCTTTCGCGACTTTCATCGTTTGAACGAGTGCTTTAATAAAACGGTTGCTTACGCTCAAAAGCATTATCTAATCAATCTGGATCAAGCAACAGCTGTAGGCGGTACTGGAGGATTCTCTCTTCACCATCCAAAGCAAATTGGCAAATCCCTTTTAGTTGGTGAAGCTGCTGGGTTACAGGATCTCTTATGGGGATTTGGAATTCGTTCAGCTCTATTTTCAGGACATTGTGCAGTTCAAGCATTGCTTCATCAAAAAGACTATACAAAGCTAATAGACAATTCACTGACACCTTATCTAAAAGCGAGCATTGTGAACCGGTTTCTATGGGAAAAAATAAAATTTCGTTCCAGTCCGCTCGGACCCTATCTATTGCGATTGCCTTTTTGCGTCCGAAATGACTTCAAACATCTTTATCGCTTTTCTTTTTTTCATCGTTTGGTTTATCCAATAGCACTTAGGTATATACAAAAAAAATATCCATATAGCGTGGAAAAAATCGAGGAGAGCACAAATGGCTTACAGAATTAATGAAGGAGATGCCATTCCTGCATTCCGCATCAAAGATAGCGAAGGCTATGAAATTACGGATGAGGATTTGGTCGGCAGTCCTGTCGTGATCTATTTTTATCCACAAGATGATACCCCTGGATGTACAAAGGAAGCGTGTTCCTTTCGCGACAATCTGGCACGTCTAGAAGCCTTAGATGCTCTTGTCATCGGGATTAGCCCTGATAGTAGCGAATCGCATGACCAATTTCAGAGCAAATATGATCTGAATTTTACTCTGTTGGCTGACCAAAATATGGAACTTTGCAAAAAATTTGATGTGGTGCACGATGGGAAACTCGAAAGAATCACTTTTGTTGTAGATTCAGAAGGAATCATCCAATGGATTGAACGTCCGGTTGATGTGTCTGGTCACGTTGATCGGGTAATTCAAGCTGTACAAGAGTTGAGGGCTTCAGATACACTACTCCCATGATTAGTGTCACGATACTCACACGCAACAGTGCAAAGTATTTGCACGAAGTTCTCACATCGACGCAACATTTCGATGAAGTGGTGCTGTACGATTCAGGATCCAACGACGCAACGTTTGAAATCGCAAAACAATTCCCCAATGTCGTTGTTTACAAAGGGGAGTTTATTGGATTTGGACCCACTCATAACGTTGCTTCAAATTTAGCTAAGCATGATTGGATTCTTTCCATCGATAGCGATGAAGTGGTCACTCCTAAAATGGCTCAGGAAATTAAGGCTCTTCAGCTAGATGCACAATGTGTCTACTCGTTTCCACGCGATAACTATTATAATGGTACCCATATTCGCTGGTGTGGATGGTGTCCTGATCGGCAGTATAGGCTCTACAATCGTACTAAAACACGATTTACTGATGCTCAAGTCCACGAAGCTGTCATCATCAAAAACATGCAGCATCTCCCTCTGAATGGAGCAATCATTCACTATTCCTATGCCTCCCTATCAGATTTTTTAGGCAAGATGCAAACCTATTCAGAACTATTTGCAAAGCAAAATCAGGGCAAAAAAAAGTCCTCTCCAACCAAAGCTGTTCTACATGGATGGTTTGCTTTTTTTAAAAGCTATATTCTAAAAAAAGGGATTCTTGGAGGCTATGAGGGCTTTGTCATATCTGCCTACAACGGTCACACGGCCTTCTACAAATACCTGAAGCTATATGAAGCGAATCAAAGACTAAGCAATAAGCGTCGATGACCTGATGAGAAGGCTAATTGGGCGATTTCATCTTTACTCAACCAAAAATGTGAAGGTGGTAAAGAGGGCTTTTTCTTTGCTGCACACTCAAAATGCAAAGGATCTAGCTGCACGCGGTATCGCGTAAAGGAATGCGTGACTTTGGGTGAGGTGTGACTCCAATTTGCATGGAATTCAAAACGCTTGTTAATTTGATCACAAACATACTCTGAAGTGGTGCCTGACTCATCAGATTCAAAAAAAGGAAATTCGTGTAGATCAGACATGATTTCGCCTTTTTGTCCCCGACGAATTAAAAAACAATCCTTCCAGCGAATAATGGCAACAGCACGGAAAAGGCGTTCTACACATACTTTTGAAGACTTAATAGGTAGCACACCCTCTTTGCCATTTAAATGTGCCCAACACGTTTTTCTTAATGGACATTTGGTACAATTTGGAGTGCGCCCACAAATGGTCGCTCCCAGTTCAATAAGAGCTTCATTCGTAATCCACGACTCCTCTTCAGGCAACAAGCTCTCTGCCACTTGACGCATCGCTACGACGACTTTAGGTTTAGCAATATCTTCTTCCATCCCCAAGTACCGCGCTAAGACGCGTAATACATTTCCATCTACAGCAGCTGTGCGCTGGTGGAAAGCAAAACTGCGAATTGCTCCTAAAGTATAGGGTCCAAGTCCTTTGATATTTTTTAAGTCGTCGATTTGGTCGGGAAATTGGCCTTGATGATGTTGAATTATGTATTGAGCCCCAGCGTGAAGATAGCGTGCGCGAGAGTAGTATCCCAAACCCTCCCAAGCTTTAATGACGTCGTCTAAACTGGCGTCAGCAAGGTCTTTGATCGTTGGAAATAGTTGCATCCAGCGATAGAAGTAGGGAATGACGACAGCGACTTGTGTTTGCTGCAGCATCATTTCGGAAACCCAAACGGCGTAAGGAGTGCGATTCTCGCGCCATGGTAGATCGCGCTGAGCTTCCAGAAACCATTTTTTTAAGGAGAGATAATCCAATTTCATGGGGGATAGGATAACAAAACTTCGGATAATTTTGCTATTTTGCTTTTGGAGTGCGGTGGCTTGCCACCGCTTTCATAAACATCGGCTTGCCGATGTCACTTAGAAAATATTTGGGTTCGCCAAGCCGAACCCTATGAAAGCGGTGGCAAGCCACCGCACTCCAAAAAAGAAAGAGTATTGCAAAAAAAAACGTCATGCGCCATACTGGTCTCTGTCTTCGCGCCTGTAGTTCAATGGTAGAACTGTAGCCTTCCAAGCTACTAGCGTCAGTTCGATTCTGACCAGGCGCTATACCGATTCAAAACTGTTTCGGTGTACACTAAACAAACGTTTAGCTGTTTATTAACATCAAATAACAACCAAGACCGAAATTTTGTCGTTTAGACAAAATGCCGTCGTCAACATAAAGGGACAAGGCTTGGCACAAGATCTTCCAATTACAATTAAAGACCTCTTAGAGGCAGGCGCTCATTTTGGGCACCAAACACGTCGCTGGAACCCAAAGATGAAACGTTTCATTTTTGAAGAGCGCAATGGTTTGTATATCATTGACTTAGCGAAAACAATGCAACAAATTCGTCAAGCAGTTGAAGTCGTTAAAGACCTCGTCGGACAGCACAAATCGATTTTGTTCGTTGGAACAAAAAAACAAGCTAAAGTTGTTGTGCACGAACTTGCAGAGCAATGTGGTGAATTCTACGTTGCAGAGCGCTGGTTAGGCGGTATGTTAACAAACTTACCTACAATTCGCCAATCGATCAAAAAACTCGACCGCATTGAAAAACGCATTGCTGTTGGTGGCGATGGATTGAATAAAAAAGAGCTCTCCCTACTAAGCAAAGACCAAATTAAATTAGATCGTAACTTATCGGGAATTCGCGCAATGCGTAAACCTCCTGGATTGGTCATTGTTGTCGATCCAAGCAAAGAACACATTGCTGTTAAAGAAGCACGCAAATTGGGTATTCCTGTGATGGGATTAGTGGACACGAACTGTGATCCAGATCCTATCCAATACGTCATTGCATGCAACGACGACGCTCTGAAAAGCATTAAACTGATTCTTCAAACTATTACGCAAGCAATCATCGAGAAAAAGAATGAAATGCGCGTCTCCGTGACAAAAGGGGATGAGGCGGAACAAGATGAAGCGGAAGAATTTGCAGCTCGTATGCGCAGCAGCGAAGAAAACTTTGCCGATAGAAAAGGAGAGTAGCATGACTCAAGTAACTCCTGCGATGATCAAAGAACTACGCGAGCGTACTGGCGTAGGAATGGGAAAGTGCAAAGAAGCTCTAGAAGCAGCAAAAGGCAATATGGACCTAGCAATTGAAAACTTGCGTAAGTCAGGAATGGCAACAGCTGTGAAGAAAGAGGGACGTACAACAAATGAAGGGATCATTGCTAACGCAATGAAAGGTTCAACAGTCGCTTTAGTAGAAGTGAATGCTGAAACAGACTTCGTTGTAAAAAATGAACGTTTCCAAGAGTTTGCACGCAACGTAGCTGAAGAAATTGCAGCGACAAACCCCTCTTCTTTGGATACATTCAAAGGGCAAAAATTCAGTAAAGATAAAGGTCTTACTGTTGAAGAATATAGAGCAACACTTGTCCAAGCAATCGGCGAAAATATCCAAATCCGCCGCTTGAAAACCTTTTCTAAAGGTTCAGACAAGTCTGTTGGCATATACTCTCACTCAGGCGGAAAACTGGTAACTGTAGTCGAAATCACTGGCAGCTCAGGCGAAGAAGAGTTTGCTAAAGATATCGCAATGCACATTGCTGCTGCAGCACCAGAATATCTTTCAGAAAAAGAAGTGCCACCAACTATTGTGGCTAATGAGAGAGAAATTGCTAAGAGTCAAGTCAAAGGCAAACCAGAAAATATCGTCGATAAGATCGTTGATGGAAAAATCAACGCTTACTACGATGCCGCCTGCTTGCTGAGACAAAAATACATCAGAGATGACTCTTTGACAATTCTTGATCTAGTCAACAAACGCGCGAAAGAAGTAGGCAAACCCCTAGTGGTTACAGCCTTCTTACGCTGGGGCGTTGGCCAACAGTAACTAAGGGGACTCTGTCCCCTTAGAATCCCTGCCAAAGGGTAGGAACCCTCTGGACTCCCATTGTAGTGAGGTTTTTGAAGAACAGACTCACAGAAACCTCAAATCTAAGAAAAGGTTAAAACTCTTTATGTTCTTTTTGGAGTGCGGTGGCTTGCCACCGCTTTCATAAACATCGGCTTGCCGATGTCACAACGAATTGTTAATGAAGTCGTCAAGCAGACCCCTATGAAAAGCGGTGGCAAGCCCTTACAGTTGGACACATCTTTTCAAGCCTTTTTCGTGCTCAAGGCAACTTCTTGAGCCAGTTCATAACCGTACACCATGTTTAGAAGGCATATTATTCCATATCTAGATCTGAAGAATTCTGGATAACAAGTACGACATCTTGAGTTTTGCATCTTTGAACGGTTTCAGCACTATGAGGTTTTAGAATACTTTTAGGATTGATCAGAGAATTACCCAAGAAACGATACGCACCACGGAGATCACTCTCCTTGCAAAAAAACTGGGGAAGCGATTTCCCGGAATTCTTTGCCAGCGCTTTAACCATGCGTTCCCCTCTACGACTTAGTCTTTTATTACCAAACTCAAACTTTGTTTCATGTTCGGATAAATTTTGAATTAAAGTAT
>JACDHD010000015.1:0-41148 GCA_013821265.1 Parachlamydiaceae bacterium
GTTATCTTGTTGTGCGGTAACCATTTTCCGATTAGCCAACCCATCCTGGCTGGTCGTTTTTTTTACCAGACCGAGACGGTCTGGCTACCTTCTTTTTTTTGCAGGGCGGGACGCCCTGGTTACTTTCAGGCCGAGGACGGCCTGGTTTAGGAATCGGGCACGGGCACGCTCACGGGCACGGGCACGAAAAAAAGAGAGCAGTGGATTCTGTGGCTAGTTGACTGTGAGGTCCTCAGGGATCATTGACAGCGTCGCATACTTACCACCCATCTCACGCAATAATGTGGTCCACATCTTATCAGGAGGCGTATAAAACACCGTTTTAGCTGTCGCTGGGTGAATAAACCATCCCCCATCGAGAAATTCGCGCTCTAACTGCCCTGCACCCCATCCTGCATACCCAAAGCAAAGATGAACTGCTGGTCCTTGCGTATCTGACAACGCATCTTGCAAAAACTGCAAGTCGCCACCAAGAAACACGTTGTCGCATATTTCTAGAGTCTGTTGTGGCAATTTATTGCTGGTATGCAACAGCATCATTTGGTTTGTTTGCACTGGGCCTCCAGCACGAATATCGACATGTGGATTGGCCAAATTGTGCACATTAATAATCTCTTCTGGCAATTCAAGATCTAAACTCTTATTAATAACGAGTCCAAAAGAGCCATTCGGATTATGCTCGCACACTAAAATGACGGCGCGAAAAAACAACCCAAGTTCAACATCTGGAGTCGCTATAAGCAAGGTACCTTTTTGAATTTGGGAATAAACCATACGTCCTCAATTACAGCAGGGTGATAATTCCGTGTCGTGCACTTGAATATCCACCACTTGTTGATTATACATCTGTAGAGACTCTTCCATATCTCCAACACGTCGTAGTAGCTCTGCAAACACTTTTGTGAAGTTTTCATCTTCAATCAACGAGTAGCAGGTGTTGTAAGGCCACGACGACTCTGTTCTTTCTAATACCATAGAGACTCGTGAAAGGGAAGTGGTTATTTGATCTATTTCATCATTAAAGTAATTGCGGAATTCCTGCGGTGTCGACAGCTTTGACAACATATTCATGCGACGTGCTCGTAACCGCTGCCAGCCTTTGTCATTTTGGAACATCAAGCCATAATGGTTAACGTCATCAGCTATAATCTCAGCTTTATTCAACAACGACTTTAAATTGAGATAAATGTCTTCATCTTTTAACAATTTTCCAAAGCTGCCTTCCCCTTTTCTAACATTTCCAGCAACAATGTGCATGTGTTCTGTCGCATGCTGAAAATTTTCCAAAGAGACATCTAATTTATCCCAAGAAGTAGGCAAGCGACGCGCAAACTCTTGAGTCACTTGATGCACATTGTCGATAATATTTGAAAGCTCTTCCGGCCGATTTATTGCTGTCGTAATATCGTCCAAGTTTTTAGCGACGTTTCCAAGGTATTTCACCAATTCTTCTTTTTTGACATCTTCCAATGTCTCTGTAATATGGTCTAAAGCGGTACCAAATTTCACAGCTAACGTTTTAAATTGTCTAATTGCTTCTTCAACAGAACCTGTTTCTACTGCATATAGAATCTTACCTTTCTTTACCAAAAGCGGTTCTTGCCCTGGCTTAGCTGCATAAGGCATAATGGCGATAGAACGTTCTCCCAATAACCCTGCAGTATGCAGCGCAAATTCATCTACGTCGAAAACCTTCACTTTCGAATCAATAAGCAATTCCAGTTCATACACATAAATATGACCATCCTCATCCTCAATAGTCGGCTCGCGACCTGGGTTTAGACTTCTAATTTCCACAACTTCCCCTACAGGCTTACCTGCAAAGGTAACTTGCGTTCCAACGTTAACTTTGTCGATGTTGCGAAAACGCACAAGCAATTTCTGGCCCTCATCCCCTACGGTAGGGTGCAAAAAAAGCAAAATAAATACGACTATCGCTAATGCGGTTAAAACAAAAATTCCAATAATTACATTTTTAAATTGATCTGCCATGGGTCTCACCGATGAAAGTTTATCGTTGCATTATCTAAGAATAGCTTAATATTTGGATCATCTATATCAAAAAACTTATCTTTCAGCGCTACATGCGCAATTTTCCCATCATCGTGAAACGCCAAACGATCTCCCACTTCGATAGCAGAGCGTATGTCATGTGTCACAACAATAGTTGTCGTGTTAAGCTCTTTTTTTGTAGAGTTGATGAGGTCGTTAATCTGCATAGCCGTAATAGGATCTAATCCAGTTGTAGGTTCATCGTAAAGTAGAATCCTGGGTCTATACACAATCGCTCGTGCAAGCGCAGCACGTTTACGCATTCCTCCCGATAACTCTGAAGGCATTTTTTCCTGAACGCCTTCTAATCCCACCATCTCTAAAGCTTCATCTACACGCTTTTTAATCTCTTTTTCCGATAATTCGCTTTCGTGTTGGCGCAGATAAAAGGCTGTGTTTTCTCCCACATTCATGGAGTCAAATAGAGCAGAGCCTTGAAACAACATTCCAATCTTATCCTTAGCACGTGCTCTTTTACTCTGTGACCATGCCGCTAAACGTTCTCCAAAAATCTCCACATAACCGCGATCGGGCTTATCAATCCCTATAATCTGCTTCAATAAAACGCTTTTACCTACTCCTGAACGTCCCAAGATAACTAGTGTCTCCCCTTCAAAAACCTCCAGGGTTAGTCCCTTAAGCACTTGAAGGGATCCAAAAGCCTTCCACAGATCATGCACATTAATAATAATCTTTCCATTCCCTTGAGAATGTGCTGCTTGTTCTGAATCTGCTACCATCCAAACCACTCCTGCAGCTGCTCATAAGAGTTGTTTAACCCTATTGTCAATAGAAAATTGCCAATCAAAATGACTGCATAGCATACAACCACGCTGTTTGTCGTGGCACGACCAACACCAGCGGCTCCGCCGGATGTTGTCATTCCTCGATAACAGGAAATGGTGATAATTATAACGCCAAAAACAAAACCTTTGACTAACCCACTCATCACATCAAACGTCGTAATGTGCTCAGGAAGAGGATCCAAAAATGAATTGGAGGGTAAGCCATAGTAGTGCACAGCAATCATATACCCACCCATGATCCCCATCAGACAACTAAAGATGGTAAGTAAAGGAAGCATCGTAATCCCAGCAATAAACCGTGGAGCAACTAAATAACGCAAGGGATTCACTGCCATCGATTGTAACGCATCGATCTGTTCGGTTACGCGCATGGTTCCTAATTCTGCACATATTGCCGCTCCAACGCGTCCTGTGACCATAAAAGCTGTCAGCACGGGACCGAGTTCAACAAGCATAGCCTTAGTTACCATGAGGCCTGTAGCGCTAGCCAAACCTTTGTCGGAAAGTTGAAAAAAGGATTGAGCAGCTAACACCATTCCTGTGCAGAAGCCGGTGACAGCCACAACTGGCAAGGAGCCTACGCCAATTTCATACATTTGATCGCGTATAAGCGGCCAGGAAGGGGGTCGTTTGATGGTAACCCAGATGACAGATAGGATAAGCGTAAAATAGCTTCCTATGGTAGCAAGAATCTGAAATGTGTTTTCTGCTTTAGCAGGAGGAGTTGGCATAACCGGTATATAGTAAAATTTTCCACATTCTAGGAAAACCCCTATTCCAGGTCAAAGACAAAATGAACTTTATTCCTCTTGAGGTTTAGAAAATTGCAGGCGTTCAATTACTAGCTGCAATGGAGGAGACCTTTCGGGCATTAGAAGAGGTCCCTCAATCATTGCCACTTGAGAACCCGCTTCCCCTTCCAATAATTCCTCTCTTAGATGGGGAGGTAACGTGCGGGAGCCGGTATTATATTGAATCACATATTGCGAGGGACTAGGCATAACGGGTCCAATGAGTTGGAAGAGTGTTCCATCCCCTATTGAAACCAATGTCACCGTACGATCATCGTGTCTAACGGTTCCACGCACTTTAATTTGAATGTTATTGATGGCCAACCCAATCATTGACATGGCAGTATTGATGGGAGCGAAGGTAAAAATTTGATCTGGCTTCCAGGTCAAAATTGCTTGTCCAGCACCTTGGTCAATTTGGACATTGGAAACACCTTTGATGAGATAGAATTGTTTAGCAAGTCCTTGCACACACAACTCCTTGCACGCCATGGCTGTCCACTTGATGGTTACCTTTTGGACTTCTGCCTGAAGAACAAACTGGCAACATAGGCTCAAAAGCAAAGACACAGTAAACTTTTTTAACATGAGTCCTCTCTAAATTTTTACATCGTACCGAAAAACAACGTAAGCCTCTAACCACTGCCCTTCCGTGCCCGTGCCCGTGAGCGTGCCCGTGCCCGATGCGCTAAAGACAACGCACAAGAGTTGTTTCTTTATTCCTCCCCCTTATCCCTCATTTATTATTTAGGAATCGGGCACGGGCACGGATAAGGACGAAACTTACAATCTACCCTTTGTTGTTATCGCGATCCTTATCGTCTTCCTCATCGTCATCATCATCATCATCGGGATCAGTTTGCGTCGCGTTTGGAGCTGTATTTGTTGATTGTGTTTGCTGAGATTGATGCTGCTGCATGCAACGAGCAAACCGTTGTGCTTTCTGTTGTTGGATATCATCCAACATTCCTTTGATCTGCTTATCATCAGAAATACCATTTGCTTTCATCACAGAAGCAAAGCTCTCATAACGGGTTTCGTGGAAAATTTTCGAAGCTGCTTGACGCTGTTGCGGATCCCTTAATGGATTTGGATTCATTTTAGACGCTTTCTCTTCCACTTGCTTAATGATCTCTTTATCGCGAGCAGCGAGTGCTTTTACAATTGTATCCCATTTGTCTTTAGGCACACTAAAGTTAGCTAAAGTCTCTTTAACAAATGGCTCTGGAAAATGTGCTAAAAGTATTTCTTGAGAACATTCATCCACTTCTGTCCCAGCAGCGCTTACCTCAGCCGGTAGTAAGCAGGCTCCTAATCCCATAATCAAACTAATCATCTGTTTCTTTAACGTTTCCGTATCCACTATGTTCTCCT
This sequence comes from Parachlamydiaceae bacterium, assembly GCA_013821265.1. GTDB lineage: Bacteria > Chlamydiota > Chlamydiia > Chlamydiales > Parachlamydiaceae > JACDHD01. The sequence goes on from JACDHD010000015.1 coordinate 5,024, forward strand.
TTGGTACGATAAGACGAGACAAAGTATCTGTTTTATCAGCAGAGGACTTGCCTGTCAATCAGATTCACACTCTCTCTCTAGAGGCAATTGCCTCTTTATTTTCCTAATTTAGTTGTCCCCAAGCATGCTTTAATACGCTCTCTCTGCTGCTGCTCAATATAAGCAAACATCTCTTCTATATCGCTCTGATTGGTGATATTGCTTTCGTTAAGCACTTGGGTAAACATCTCTAGCAAAATTTGTCGTAACAATTCTCCTGCAGCAATAGGTTGAAAGGGATTCTCCAAGGGGCTACTATACCCCCTCCGATTTGCTCGCTGTTTCAAAATTGTAGGAACATCTCGAACGCGATCCTGTAACTTACTATTGATCGGATCCCACTGGCTTTGAAAGATCTGATGCAAACTCAATGCCTGCGTCACCCATAACGGTTCAAAAAAGTGCACTTGCAAATCCCTAAAACATCCCCTATCATCTAACCAAGCATGTCCTTTACTCATTCCCATGAGACCCAAGCACACAAGTAGAATAGTCAGGTAACGCATCGATTTGCCCCCTTCTCTTTTTCTTCTATATATTTTAAATGGATTTTTTTTGAAAGATCACTCACACTTCATTCAACAAAGATTGCTTTTTTAGGATACCCCATGATCATCGACTGCGCAGCCATCGCTGCACAAATTCAACAGGAAATTCAGCAAAAAACACTTCAATTTAAAGAACGTAAGCCTTGTTTAGCTGTCATTTTGGTCGGAGAACACGCTCCTTCAAAAATCTACGTAGGTCGCAAAACTCTAGCGTGTGCCAACGTAGGCTTCACCTCAATACGCAAAGAATTTTCCGAAGAGATGCAAGAAGAGGACCTAGTCAAAGAGATACAACAGTTAAACAATGATCCCGATGTAGATGGAATCTTACTTCAACTCCCCCTACCAGATCACATTGATCCTATCCACGTTCTGCGTCATATTGATCCAAACAAGGATGTGGACGGGCTACACCCCGTAAATGCCGGCAAACTACTTATTGGCGACACCTCTGGTTTCGTGCCATGTACTCCGTTAGGGATCAAGGAAATTCTCATGCGCTCTTCCTACGAAGTCGCAGGCAAACATGTCGTCGTCATTGGACGAAGCAATTTGGTAGGCAAACCTGTTGCCGCATTACTCATGCAAAATGCCCCCGGAGCTAATGCAACGGTCACCTTAGTTCACAGCAAAACGAAAAACATTAAAGACCTTTGCTTGCTAGCTGACGTCCTCATTGTGGCCATTGGAAAGGCTAAATTTGTCACGGCTGATATGGTTAAACCCAACGCATTTGTCATCGACGTCGGAATTAATAAAATTGATAACGCGACATTAAAACAAGGATATCAAATCGTCGGTGATGTAGACTTCGACAGCGTTAAAGAAAGTTGTTATGCAATTACTCCAGTTCCTGGCGGAGTTGGCCCAATGACAATCGCAATGCTACTATACAATACTTTGAAAAGTTACGAGAAACGAATGCTTCCTTACAAAAAATGAACAACGATTTTCCTCATGCACACACTTAGACTTTGCCTCTTTTTACTTCTTTTGTCAGGATGCCACACGCAATCTTCCACTCCCAACACCACCCTTTTCACTGCCAACGTCATGACGATCGACTACCGCATTGTCATCGGCGAAGCTCTTTCCGAAGAACAAAAAGAACTGGTCTCCTCTATCATCCAAAACACTTTTTCTGAAATCGATCGCATCTACAACAAGTGGAACCCCGACTCCGAACTCTCTCGCCTCAACCACCTTCCTGCAGGCAAAGTTGTTGCCCTCTCACCAGAGCTAGAACACTTTCTACTGTTAACAGAAAAATTTGTCTACATCAGCGGCTTTCGCTTTGATCCCACCATCGAACCAATTCAACAACTGTGGAAATCAAAATTAGCCCTTAATACAATCCCAACAGATGAAGAAATTCAAGCTCTACTACCCGCCATTGGCTGGCAACACATCCACATTCGCTCAGGCACATTCCAAAAGGATCATGATGCCACCCAAATAGATCTAGGAGCCATCGCCAAAGGATACGCTGTCGACCTACTAACCGAACGCCTCCAAGCCAATGGCTTCCCTAACGTCTTTGTCGAATGGGGCGGCGAAATTCGCACTCTAGGCTCCCACCCCGAAGGCAGACCCTGGAACGTATACATCAGCCGACTCCAAGACTCCAACCCAGCCAACGCCCTCGCCTACCTAAGCCTCAAAAACCAAGCGATCGCCACCAGCGGCGACTACCTCCAAAATTGGACCCTCAACTCCACTACCTACTTCCATATCTTCAACTCCACCACAGGCCACCCCCTAACCCGCCACCCCTCCCGCGTCTCCAGCGCCAGCGTCATCGCCCCAACCTGCATGGCCGCCGATGTCTTCGCCACCTCCGCCATGACCTTCCCCAACATCCACTCCGCAAAACAATGGGCCTCAGATATGGAAGAATTAATTCCCGATCTCAAATTTTATTTGTTCACAGACTCTTCTTTTTGAAAGGGGGCTCTGCCCCCTTTACCCCCGCAAAAGGGCCGTGGGCCCTCTTGACACCCTTTTTAGTGGGGTATTCGCAACACTGACATTTCCGCAGCAAACATTTTCGAATTCCGGCAACTGCGTTGCCTAAATTAATATTTACTTCGTAAACACAGTTTTTGGGATGCCTCTCTAAAAGGGAATCAATCTTCCAAGACCTTTTTACGCAGTAAATGAACAAAACCTCTCAAAAGATTCTGAAACATGAAAACCTTAGATAATAATTCTCCAATATGAGACCGATTGATTGCGAAGCAGTAGTTGAGAAACCAAAACGAAAGACTCGACTTCCGTAGCTTCATCACCCTCCTATCCCACAAACACAAACAAGATAAATAAAAGGTAAATGAAAGGATTCTATTCATTACCCAAAGGCACTTCCATTTCTTAACTCTAAAGGCTTGGGAGATTGATTCCCATTTAGAGTGGCATGCGAAAATGTCAATGTTGCGAATACCCCACTAAAAGGGTGTCAAGAGGGCCCACGGCCCTTTTGCAGGGTCACCCCTGATTGCGATCTTATAATGGGGCAGATTCGAGTTCTTTTCCTCTAGGAGCTCGCAAAAATAAGGAGGTAATATTGTCTAATATTATCTCCTAATTTTCTCGCCGCAGGTGCGAGCTCCTAGAGAGAAAATAATCTCGAATATGCCCTATTAGAAGATCACAATCAGGGGCCAGGGACGGAGTCCCTTACGGGGTAAAGGGGCAGAGCCCCTTTCAGAGACCTTTTTTAATTATTTACCTTGTTCGTGTTTGTGGGAAAGGAGGGTGATGAAGCTACGGAAGTCGGGGGTTTCGCGGACATTTTCGAGCCATTCGTCGTGGAGGATTTCGTCGATGGAGGGGAGGGAGCTGGCGGTTTCGGCGCGTTCGATGTAGTGCATGGCGGCTTTATTGTTTTCGGTGAGTGAGTATAGGCAGGCGAGGTTATAGAAGGCTTGAGTGCATCCTAGGGCGATAGCGTGGGTGAGTTTTTCTTCGGCGAGGGAGTAGTAGTGTTGAGCAATTTCTGGGTGGAGGGGGTCGTTGATGAGATGGGCTAGGTTTAGGAGGCAGACGCCCCATTCGTTCCAGGAGGTTTCGTCTTCAACTTCTTCGCTTAGGAGGACTTCGAAGTGTTCGAGGGCTTTGTGGAAGCAGTCTGCGTCGTCAACTAGGACACCTAGGTGGGATAGTGCGACAGCTAGGTTATAGCGTGCGTGGGCGTATGTGGGGTCTTGTTGGACCACGTGAGAGAGCACATGAACAGCGCGTTCGTGATCTGTTGCTTCTTCTGTGAAGTCACCTAGGAAGTCGAGGGCACATCCGTAGTTGTAGAGCCATTCTAGATCGCAGTCTGGGCTGTATGAGATTGCTTCGCGGCCACCGATAGCTTGTTCGAACTTATCGATAGCGGATTCTAGAACTGTTTGGTCGCAGGTGATTTCGGCAAAGCGCATGAGAGAGACGCCCCAATCATTCCAGAATTGGGGTACAACTTGACCGCCGCACTCCATCACTTTAGCACAGTAGCGGGTGGCCTCTTCTAGCATGCCTACATCGTGCTTGGAGTCCCCTACAGCAAAGTGTGCGAGGGCTAGACCGTACCACAGTAAAGGGCTACGTGGATTGAGAGATAGGCCGTATCGAAACTTTTCGATTGCTTGAATGTAGAACGATTCATCGCCAAAGTAGCGACCTAATTCTGTTAGGCAGTTACCGTAGATGCGCCAGCCTTCTGAGTGTTCTGGATGAAGTTCTAAACTGCGAATCACTTTTTCTTCTGCATCGCGCAATAGTTCTAGGCGTTCTGTACAGGTGCCCGTGAGCATTTGCACTTCGGCCCATTGACTGAGGACGAGTGGATTATTAGGTTCTTGAGTGTTTGCATTGGAAAACTTTTCGGCAGCGAGTTTGAGGTAATCGACATCATCATTAACTTTGCCTGCATCGGCCATTAGGCGTCCCCAATTTAACCAGAGGTCTACATTGGAGGCATTTATTTCTGCTGCACGTGCAAAACTTTCATTGGCGAAGCTGAAGTAGCTTCCTTCTTTGTCATTTTCGAAAATGCGTTGGTAGGCGCATCCAATATTTAGCCATCCGTTAAAATGGTCTGGTGCAATGCGTATCACTTTGCGGAAGAGGTCGATCGCTTCTAAAAACAGTTCTTTTTTAGCTAATAAGGAGGCCAATTCTGCGACAGCATTTCCGTAGTCGTTCCAGAATACAAGCTCTTGTAGACCAAGGTCCTGAGCTAAGCGGTATTTTTCTAGGGCACAATAGAAATCGTGTGCTTCCCCTGATAAGTGTCCTAGTAGATGCCAGCTTACTCCCCATTGCCAATAGAGATGCATCAACTGTAAATTCGTTGCATAGGAAACTAGTTTCTGTGCTTCATCAAATTTTTGGTGCGCTTCTTGGTAGTAGTGAGAATCGTTATCAAGATCTCCAATACGCACTAGAATGCTTCCCCAGGTATACCACGCGTCAAAAGAATTGGGATCGATGGCCACAACGGTTTGAAGTGCCTTGCAGGCAGCATTTAGACAACGTAAATTGCGTTCTTGTGAAGCATAAGCTAGAGCTTGTCGGTAGAAAACCATTGGACTTAGGGGGGCAACTTTCGATGCATGCTCAAAGCTTTCAAACGCCTTGATATCGCCCAATAGCAATTGCTGTTCACCCTGTGTCACAAACAGCATTCCCAAAAGATGACGCTCGCTCACGGTCATTGTCGTCCAAGAAGACGCATGCGTAAACGGCTCTAACTGATGAAATGCTTGAGTAGCTAAGATCTCACTGAGTTGCTTCTCTAATAAAGTTTGCTTTTCCATAGACCTTTCTTACTGCTTTAAGTGTTCTGGTATCATACGCCAAATTCATTTTATAGGGAAGTGAAGAGTTTTTAACACCAAGAAAACAATTATTATTATAGCGAAAGATTTATAATTAATTAAACAATGTTTATAAAAAAATAATTAAATTCACATACTAGTCTTTTTAATAGCTTCCACCATTTGATTAAAATCTGTCAGGGGCTTTTGACAAGCACCCTCATGACAAAGATAAAGAGTCGTTTTATTTTCTATCGGCCCTTGCTCTTTTACAAAAGGTAAAAATCTAAATAATTTCTTGTCTTCTTCATGGCGCCAAATAACCGCTCGATGAGGAATAAATTCACTATAGATCACCTTGAGCAACGCATCGCGGTATTCTTCCTTATCGTTCAAAGCGATCACAAACGTTGGGACGTTTTGCTCGTAATACCTATTTAAGTTCATCATGTGATAACAGTATCCAGGGGCATAGCTATCAATGTATTTTTTCACCCCTTTTAAGACATCACTTGCTTGGTCAAAATAGGTTTGCTCAAGAGTCAACTGGTACAAACGCATTAAATTTTCGCAATGAATTGCATTCCCTGACGGCTCTGCTCCATCTGAAAACTGACACTTGCGCAAGATAATGCTGTCATCCATCCCATCGGTTTGATAGAAAGCTCCTTCTTCCGCCTTAAACTTATCCTGCAAAATCTCTGTCATTTCCATCGCCCAAGTCAGCCACTGGCTACCGCAGCCAACTTCAAAAAGACTGAGTGCTCCGCGAATGAGAAAGGCATACTCATCAAGACCCGCATTAAATCCCACATCCGCTTCGCGCCAGCGTCGAAACAGCTGGTCCTCCTGCCACATGTTTTCTTTAATAAAGGTGGCCGCCTCAACAGCAGCGTCAATGTAGCGTTTTTCGCCAAAAGCGGCTCCCGCTTCAGCCATGGCAAAAATCATTAACCCATTCCAAGAACTCAAAATTTTGTCATCTTTAAAAGGATGAGGACGCTTTTCTCGTGCTTTAAACAGCGTTTTTCGATTTTTTTCTAACTGCTTGGCAAATTCCTGAGGATTTAGTCCGCGATTAAGCGCAAACTCTTCCACGTTAACTTTCGTGTGGAGCACATTGCGCCCCTCAAAGTTACCCTCAGGCAATACTCCGTAGAAATCGCAAAAGAGTTCTCCTTGAGCCCTACCTAGCAACTCTTCGATTTCATCTGGAGTCCACGTATAGAACAAACCTTCATGTCCATCTGAATCAGCATCCTCAGCAGAATAGAATCCGCCTTCTGAATGACGCATTTCGCGTATCACATAATTTAAAACAGATTCACTGATGGTGCGGTATTTCTCATCCTTCGTAACCTGCCATGTTTCTAGGTAGGTAAATGCAATCAAAGCGTTGTCGTAGAGCATTTTTTCAAAATGAGGAATCAACCATTCTTCGTCCACACTATAACGTGAGAAGCCACCACCCAAGTGGTCATAGATGCCTCCACGATGCATCATGTCCAACGTACGCTCAATGAAAAACAGCGCACGGCTGTCATTGTGCTTACCTGCATAACGCAACAGAAAATTGTATTGGTAGCTAATAGGGAATTTAGGACTTCCTTTCATGCCCCCATAAACAGGATCTGCAAGCTTGAATAACAAATCGGAAATGTCTTGCAGCTGATCTTTATCGGGGATTTCATCCCCTTTTGCATGCACAGCATTCGCAAAAACCTGAACAACCTGCTCCGCCTGCATCACAACACTTTCTCGCTCTTCAGTCCCCCACACTTCCTTGATACGCGCCACTAAGTCGATCAACCCCATCATTCCATGTTGATTATTAGGGGGTAGATAGGTAGCAGCAAAAAAGGGCTGTAGTGCAGGTGTCAGGATCACATTTAAGGGCCATCCAGCAGCTCCAGACATCATTCCCTGCGCAAACTCCATGTAGAGGCCATCTACTTCAGGCAGCTCTTCGCGATCCACTTTAATGCAAATAAAATTCTCGTTTAGGAGCTGTGCGATCTGCACATTTTCAAATGATTCTCGCTCCATCACATGACACCAGTGACACGTCGCATACCCAATGGATAAAAAGATAGGCCTATCACTCGATTTCGCCGCTTCAAACGCCTCTTCTCCCCATGGATACCAATCGACAGGATTATGGGCGTGTTGGAGCAAATAGGGAGACTTTTGACGAATTAATCGATTTGTATAAGGTGGGCGGTCAGTCATAAAGATATGCCTAATAGGTCAAAGGTGTCGTTCGGGATCACCATGCCGTTATTCAAAACACAAATCAAGATTTTTTTTCAGTCTTGAATGATTGGTGAAATCTGCTATAATGTTGGGGCTTCAAAGTATTAAGCCATCGATTGTTGACATAACCAACATGCTGGTAATAACAAGATGGTTAGGATCGCCTTCGGCGAACAGGATATGATCAAAGAAAATCTGTCCTACATCCTGTCGCCGAAGGCGATCCTACTATCCAGTTGTTTGTTCTAAAATTTTGGACTAAACCGAGGAATGAATGTCTATCTTTAAGCGTCTCTCTATCAAGCATGTGGTCTTACTACTTGTTCTTGTAACTGCTTTATATGGAGCTGGTCGTCTCTACTATCGCGTGACCGGGGGCTTTACCATCTCAAACATCTCCTCTGAATTTCCTAATGACGAACGCTGGGCCATCGCTCCCTTCTCCCCCACCGCTCAAGCCTCCGTCGATTCCATTATGGACCAAAAGTTCACCTATTTAGGAAAAGGCTGTCAATCCTACGTCTTTCTCAGCGAAGATGGAAATTATGTCCTGAAATTTTTCAAATATCAGCGCTTTCGCTTACAACCATGGCTAAACTACCTGACATTTCTACCCGGAATGACTGACTACCGAAACGGAAAAATTGAAAAAAAACGCGCCAAAGTAGAGGGCGTCTTCAGCAGCTGGAAAATCGCCTTCGAAAACCTACAACCAGAAACAGGATTGGTTTTTGTTCATTTAAACAAAAGTTCCAATCTGAATAAAACACTTCGCATTTTTGACAAAATGGGCTTTGAGCATCTTCTGGACGCTGATCAATTCGAATTCTTAATCCAACGCAAAGCAGACATGTTGTGTGCTTACATCGACGACCTAATGGCTAAAGGGCAAACAGAAGAATCTAAACAATTAATATCCAACATCTTAACTCTTGTTGTGTCGGAATATCAGAGAGGCTATGCAGATAACGACCATGCATTAATGCAAAACACAGGTGTGATGGATGGAAAACCTGTCCACATTGACGTAGGACAGTTTGTTAAAGATGATAGCGTCAAAGATCCCGCCTTTTATAAACAGGAACTTTTTAGCAAAACATATAAATTTCGTTACTGGCTTGAGGAGCAACATCCCCAACTAGCCAAATACCTAGAAGCGGAACTGCGTCTCATCATCGGAAATAACTTCTCGACGATGATTCCACACTTTAAGCAGCATGAGTAAAGCTATGACAACGGTTTAGCTTTACGCAGTTTTTGCATCATGTCTTGTAGATCCTGCTGCTGATAAGGTTCGAAATTTTCTTGGTTTGCAGTAATCCTCTTCGCTAACTCATTAATCTCTTGAGGTGTTGCCTTTTTCCCTTTGCCAATCAGTTCTTCAGCTTGATTAGAAAGTTCCATAAACAGCTCATCGCCTTCAGTAAACAAAGGCTCCTCTGCAAATTGCTCTTTTAAATCTTGAGCAGAAAGCTTTTCATGTAATTTTGGTAAGTATTGGGTCTCTAGCATTTTTTGCTGCTCCTTTGAGAAGGTAGACCAGCCCGCCTCTACTTTTTTAACCACTGCATATTCCTCTTTAGGGCTTACCTCTCCTTGTTTGACTAGCGTCTCTATAGTTTGAACAATAGATGCAAAAGGGCCTATGGAAGAGCTCATACTTCCTCCTTGTTTATAAAAACGTATCTTCATTATATTACATAAAGTATTTATTTATCAAACATCTAAATTTAATTGATTTTTCTATTAATTAACCCGATTTTTCTCACTCTTTGTCTCTGCAGGGCGGGACGCCCTGGTTACTTTTAGGCCGAGGACGGCCCGGTTTGCAGCAAGGATCCGTTAGTACGCCTTTTTCTGTTAGGTCCTGATTCTTAACATCTTTATTTCATTAAATTGCCTAATCGCGTATACTTTTCCTTACACAAAATAAGGATATCCTATGTTAAAGGTTTTTAAGGAAAAAGCAGAGCTCCCGCAGACACCAATTAAGACTCCTACCCCAAGCGATGGATCAATTCAATTTGACTACGAAGGGAATAAAATCCACTTTATCAGCCTCGGTTGCCCGCGCAACCTAGTCGACAGCGAAGTGATGCTAGGAATTTTGCTCAAAGCGGGCTATGAAGTGGCTCCAGAACTCCACGAAGCCGACTACCTCGTCATCAACACCTGCGGCTTCCTTGAAGCCTCACGCAAAGAATCCTCAGACACCGTTAACGACGTTCTCAGCGCCAAAAAGAAAACAGCAAAACTGATCGTCACAGGCTGCATGGTGCAAACACACCACGATGAACTAAAAAGCCGATTCCCTGGCATCGACTACCTACTGGGCTCCGGAGACGTAGAAGGCATTCTCACCGCGGTAGAATCGGCTCAAAAAGGACAAACAATCACACGCGCCCGCAGCTACCTAGAAGCTGGCGAAGTGCCAAGACAACTATCTACTCCAAAACACTACGCCTACCTAAAAATCGCCGAAGGCTGCCGTAAACGCTGCGCCTACTGCGTTATCCCTACGATTAAAGGGCCCCTAAAAAGCAAAAGCAAAGAGCAAATTCTGAAAGAATTTCACCTCATGCTTAATCAGGGAGTAAAGGAAATTATCTTGATCGCCCAAGACCTCGGCGACTACGGAAAAGACTTCGGTTCGCGCAACCTCGCAGCCCTCCTAGACCTCATCAAGTCGATGCTAGATGTCAAACAAGACTTCTGGCTACGCCTCCTCTACCTCTACCCAGATGAAATCACCGACGAACTGATCTCCCTCATGAAACAAGACCAACGCATCTGCGCCTACTTAGATATGCCGATCCAACACGTCAACGACGTAATGCTCAAATCGATGCGCCGCGCTACCTCCAAAACCGATATCATCAACACGCTAACTAAACTACGCAAGGAAGTCCCCCACGTTGTGGTCAGAACAAGCCTCATCGTCGGTTTCCCAGGCGAAACGGAAGAGCAATTCGAAGAACTAGCCCAATTCATCCAAGACCACCCCCTCGATAACATCGGTATCTTCAAATTCTCCCGCGAACCAGGCTCACACGCCTACGACCTCCCAGACCAAATCCCAGAAGAAATCAAAGAAAAACGCTACCACAAACTCATGAAACTTCAAAACAAAGTGGTCAAAAAACTAAACAAAAATTGGATCGGCAAAACCCTCTCCGTTATCGTAGAAGGCTACCACCCAGAATCCAATCTCCTCATGTGCGGCCGCTTCTATGGCCAATGCCCCGAAATCGATGGCCTCGTCATCATCAACGACGGCCGCAAAGTCAAAGCCTTCGGTCAACGCTACACCGTCGAAATCACAGATGTTGCAGACTACGATTTAATTGGTAAAGTTGTTAGTTAATTTCAGTTAAGAAAGGGGGACTTTGCCCCCTTTAACCCCCACCAGAAGGCTTGCGCCCTCTGGACTCCCTTTATATTGAAGATTCTGCAGCTTGTAAGTTAATGCCGACAAGGCTTCTCTGATGCCTTCTTATAAAGGCTACGCCTTTCTAAAAAGACATCAAAAAAACTATCTTCATTCCTTAAAAAACTACATTTCATTAAAAATGGAATCGCGAGCTCCCCCCTTCAGATAGACTATTAAGGTAGTAAAACCCATTCCTTAACTGAAAATTAATCAACATCTTTATCAATTTTATCCTAAGTCTCATCACTGCAATTGAACTGCATAACCCTTAGCAAACGATTCCGAGAGGAGTATTTACCCCCTTTACTACCTTAAGAGTCTTTTTTCATTAAAACACCTAAGAATTGTCTGACTGAACTTCATTTTAGGGGTTTGTAACTTGTGGGAGATGAGGATAAGCTTTTTCCATGATGTCCTTTTAGAAAGGCGTTAGCCTTTATAAAAGGACATCAAAAAGCCTATCGGCATTTACTTACAAGCAACGAATACTCCACTACAAAGGGAGTCCAGAGGGCGCAAGCCCTTTGGTAGGGTTTTAAGGGACGAAGTTCCCTTAATGGGGGTCAAGGGGGCAAAGTTCCCTTAATGGGGGTCAAGGGGGCAAAGCCCCCTTGTCGAGGAATAAGTTGACTAAGGGGGGTGATTGGAATAAGATGATTGATATGACGAGAAGAACGAAGATTATTTGTACAATTGGACCGGCGGTAAGCTCCTTGGAGAGCATTAAGCAATTGATTGCTGCTGGAATGGATGGGGCGAGACTTAATTTTAGCCACGGAACACATAACGAACACTTAGAAGTCATTAATAGATTAAAGGAAGCGCGGCGGGAGTTGAAGACACCGTTGGCGATTATTTTGGATACTAAGGGACCTGAGATTCGGGTTGGGAAGATACAGGGTAATGAGCTTTTGTTGCAGGCTGGGCAGAAGTGGATGTTGGTTGGAAATGTTGTAGAAGGCAATGCAGAACGCGCTTCGATTACTCCAGGATATGTTCTAGAACAATTAAAAGTTGGGATGACCGTATTATTTGACGATGGGTATATTTCTTCGCAAGTTTTGGAAGTTGGGGCTGAAGGAGTTATCGTTCAGATACATGATGGTGGGGTGATTCGTTCCAATAAGGGAGTCAATGTTCCCAATGCCAATTTAAGTTTGCCTGCTATGACAGCGCAAGACATTGCAGATATTAAGTTTGGCTGTCAAAACGATGTTGATATTATAGCAGCGTCTTTTGTGCGATCTGCCGATCACTTGTTAGAAATTAAAAAGCTCATTGCTTCAGAGAATAAGCCAGACATTTTGGTGATGGCAAAGATTGAAAATAGCGAAGGCGTCCACAATTTTGATACCATTGTGCAGGTCTCTGATGGAATTATGATTGCGCGTGGGGATTTGGGAGTCGAAGTACCGCTAAGCGATGTTCCACGACTACAAAAAATGATGATCCGCAAAAGTTATTTAGCAGGAAAACCTGCCATTACAGCCACGCAGATGCTTGAGTCGATGATACAAAATCCGCGTCCCACACGTGCGGAGGCTTCCGACGTCGCAAATGCCATCTACGATAGCACCTCAGCAGTGATGTTGTCAGGCGAAACTGCCGTTGGAAAATATCCTTTAGCTGCTGTGAATGTGATGACAAGCATCATTAAGGCTGCGGAAGCCGACTTCAACTACCAAGATTTCTTTCAGCACCATGCTGATTTAGTTTATCACGATGTCCCGTCTGCTGTGACGCTAGCTACTGTAAAAGCATCTTATACTTCCAATGCGCAGGCAATTTTTGCATTCACTCACGGAGGCTCCACAGCGCGTTTGCTGTCGCGTCTACGACCAAGCTGTCCTATTATTGCAATGACTCCAAGTGAAAAATGCTACCATCAGATGGCTTGCAATTGGGGTGTGACACCGATATTGGGAACTGTTTGTTCAAAACTGTCGGATGCATTTACTCAGATCAGTACATTTGCCTTAGAACACAAACTTGTCGATTATGGTGACCTAGTCATTATCAACGCCGGTTCGCCCTTTGGAATTTCTGGGACCACAAATATGATGGTGATGGAAAACATTGGAGATGTACTTGTAAGAGGTCATACGGCCTGTGGAGTACGCATTCACGGCAACGTCGCTATTGTGCTTTCTGTCGAAGCGGAAAAGCGTTATCGCGTTAAGGATAAACTCATCGTTATTACCAAATGCGATGAATCCTACCTACACTTAATTCAGGAAGCTTCTGGGATCATTTTGCAGAACCACATCGACGATGTGGCTTCGGAAAAATATGCCTTGGAAATTGCACAAAAGTTAAATAAAACGGCGCTTGTGCGCGCCGATGCAGCTAGCCGTATTCTCAAAGAGGGGCAGCTTGTAACTATTGATCCTGAGAAGGCGTTAGTTTACAACCGCATCTTCTCAGACCACGATCATTAATTCAATTCTTCGTACTATATCAAAGTATCCAGAACATCGTTCGTCATGTTGCTTGCTTCAGATATGACTGGTGTCACAAGACGACTGGCTGCATGCAAGCCTGCATAAACGACACCTCCAGCTAAGGCAGCCAATCCTCCACCTACTTGAAGAAGCAAATATGCTGTGCTCGCCACTGTTAATACAGCACCGGCAGTGCTAACGAATGGTGTTACCTTTCTTGTTTGATAAAAGCGCTCTATCACAGGAGTCAATGCAATAAGTGCAGCGATACTCAGTCCTAATGGTGGAGAGGCTAGTGTTAAAGCTCCTCCAACGAATAAAGCAAGCATTATAGCATTGATTGTATCGCCTATCGTCTTAAGAGCATTTTGTATACGGTCTTTTGGGATTGCTTTACCAAGTATGATTGCAGTTGGTCCTGCAGTCGCCGCTAGACCAAAGCAAAGGGTTAATGGATAAAACAAAACTGTGGCTGGTGCTGCTGGTAACATAATTATTCTCTTTTTGTTAAATTAAAATAAAATGATACGTTAATTTTAAATTTTAGTCAACAGTTAATAATACAATATGTTTTTTATTCTTATGCACGAAATGGACGAATTGAGATAATTGCATAAGTCCAATCGTCCTTTTCCGTGCCCGTGAGCGTGCCCGTGCCCGTGCCCGATTCGCTAAAAAATGACGTAAACCGTAAAAATACTACAATTTTACGTAGCTCTTTAGCAAGTCGGGCACGGGCACGGGAGGGCAGCAGCTTGGGTTACGACAGCTTTTTGACTTATGCAATTGTCTCAATCAGTCCATGTCCAACCTGTCCAATTTTTGCGTCTACGCGACGTCTTTCTTAGGCTGGAAACTGATGGCTAGTGAAAAATCTTGAGAATACCCCAAAATCCGTCTAAAGATATCCTGTAGGTCTGCTTGCACCTTCTCTAAAAAGAGCTTGCGCTCCTCAGGGGCTTTGTAGGGAAGATTAGCAACGATTTTAATTTTGTTGCGCTTCAACACAAGACGACTAGGCACTTCCTCTACAGGAAACAGCTGCCGCCAGTAAGCTTCCACATATGTCTGAATTAACGCCTCATCAACAGCAACAAGCTTGTTGCTCACACGTAGGTAGTAGTAGCGCTTCTTGGTACTCATCCAAAGGCTTATCAGCATCGCAATGCCAACAAGCAACACGACAAACCCAATTAAGCTAATCGCGATCGAATTTTCTAAAATAAGCGATACCAATTCTGTCCGCATCGTGATCGACCACGGCAGCAAAATGGCGATTCCACCCAACAACACAAAAAAAGCGGCCACCAAAAAATTGGCAAAGTAATTGAGTAGGTTGTACAAAAAATTTAACATGGCTCGCGTCTCATCTCTATTCTATAGTTCGTCGCTATACTCTTCTTTAGGATCTAGCCCACGGAATGCAGGTTGATTTTTTAGATTTTTCAAAAGCTGCTCTGCTTGGTCTGTAGGGATAATGCTTCTAAAGGCTACGTAAACAGAGGAAACATGCAATCCTGTCAAACGGGTGATCTCTTCCACCACTTTAGTTTGAATCTCTTCCGCTTTTTCTGGAATTGATAACCCATACTGAATGTTGACTTCGATTTTAATGCTTACGGAATGGTTGCGACTATCCTGCTCAGAATGAACTCCACAGCCTACTTCAGGACCATTGCGTCCAAAAAAGCTGCTCATGAATCCACCTTCAACCAAAGCAATTCCATCTATCTGCGATAAGCATTGAAGCGCAATTCCTTGGAATACTTTTGCATCAATATGACTCACAAACATTGTGTCGGGTAATTCAAACTCTTTAGTATCAACACGTTTTGTGTCTACCCAACTCATTGGATCTTTTTTTGATTTTTGTTCGGACATAATTACACCTCTTTTCTCGATATCTTACAGGGATTAGCCTAATTTTCCCAAAAGAAAAATGCATAAGGTCTTTTGAGGCGGTGGCTTACCCTTGCAGTTGGACACGTCTTTGCCTTGGAAGGCTTTTTCGATAAGGTAGCCAGGCCGTCCCGGCCTGGTAAAAAAAAGGACGACCAGACCGGGACGGTCTGGCTACCTTATTGTCGCGGCCTGTAGATGTGTCCAATTGAAGGGCCTGCCGCACTCCAAATTAGGATTTTCTATATGCTTTCTGTAGTGAAAAACTTACTGGGGCCCTAAAAAAAAGACCAAGCCGGGATGGCTTGGCGATTTTTTTTGGGCAAACTGATCTTGGTCTTGGGGCGTCTTAAAGGCTGTTCTTTAGAACCCCCACCGTAGTGGGAGTCCCCTAGGATTCATAACCTTAGACTACCAGCTGGACTTAGTCACGCCGGGAATCATGCCATTCAAAGCAAACTCTCTGAATGTCAAACGAGAAAGTTTGAATTTTCTCATGTATCCACGTGCACGACCTGTCAACTGACAGCGATTGCGAAGACGAATCGGTGCTGAGTTGCGAGGCATTTTATTCAACGCAATGCGCGCTTCTTGACGTTCCGCTTCAGTAGCATTCCCATCAGCAGCTTTTTTCTTCAGCGTTTGACGTTGTTCCCACTTCTGCTTCACTAATCTTTCGCGACGCTTTTGCTTCTCTACAGATGACTTTTTCGCCATACAATTATTCGCTCCCTATTTCTTGCGGGCTGGACCTTTCTGCCGCTGTTTGCGGTTTGGGTCTTTTTTATTAATCACATACAGCCGACCACGACGACGTACAAGTATGTCGCCTTTAGAGAGGTCAGCTTTCACTGATGCGTTTACTTTCATGAGCTTTCCTTATTAAGCTAATTGAGACGTCCCTTATACCGCAAAAGATATTTCCTCTTCAATGCTTTTTTGCATGTGGCCCCTAAATTTTAGATCCAGTATCTTCAACTCCTCTAACCAAAGGAGTCCAAATGCCCCACCAAATCAAGAAAATTGAGACAGAAAAAGCCCCACGCGCCATCGGTCCCTACTCCCAAGCTACCTCCAGTAACGGGTTCATCTTCGTTTCAGGACAGCTCCCCATCGATCCTATAACTAATGAACTGGTTAAAGGCAACATCCAAACTCTAACAAATCGCGTTCTAGATAACTTAGAAGCTATCTTGCACGCCAGTGGATGTGGTTTTAACGATGTGGTACGTGTCGATGTTTTTTTGACCGACTTATCAAAAGACTTCGCTGATATGAATGCTGAATATGCGAAGCGATTTAATTCTAGCGTCCCTCCAGCGCGACAAACGATTCAGGTTAGTGCCCTCCCAAAAGGCGCCTCCATCGAAATGTCCTGCATCGCCGTAAAGGGTAAGTAAGCGTGCAACATTTGCCCTTGCCGTGCCCGTGCCCGATTCCTAAAATATTAGAATGAGGGAACCGAAAAGTTAAAAACATCACATTTTACGTTGTTCTTTTAGCAAATCGTGCACGGGCACGCTCACGGGCACGGGCACGGAAAAGGACGGCGGGACTTTTGCAATCGTCTCGAATAAGGACTGCAACTCACACTAAGGCACTGTAATAGCCGCTAAAGCCACTAAGGCTGCTGTGTCAGCACGTAAAATGTTACTGTGCAACTTAACACCCCTCGCCTTCAAACGCTGCAGCTCTCGCTGTTCGTTGTCAGAAAAACCGCTTTCAGGACCTATGTAAAAGAGAACATCCTTTTGTAGTTGCTGCTGCAAGAACTGTGTAATTCCTGGAGCTTCAGGTGCAACATCGCCAAAAAAGGAAACATAAGGGGGAATCTCCCAACGAGCCAAAGCCTCTTTTAGAACAATTTTTGGCAAAAAAAGACGTCCACACTGCTTCATAGCAGCAATTGTCACCGCTGCCATGCGACCAACTTGAACCTCGTTGATTCCTTTGCGATCGCTGCGATCGCCGGGAAATAACCAAAGCTGCGTCATTCCTAGTTCAGTGCCTTTTTCCAAAATAAAATCTAAACGACTCAAACGTGTGACCGCTTGAGCCAAAATGACTTCTCTTTGAGCAGGCTGCTGCTTGCTTACTGCAATAATTTCTAACGTTGCGCTTTTCTTTTGCAGAGTTCTAACTGTTGCCCTGGCCAGAGCTCCAGCTCCATTAACAAGCTCCACCTCTTCTCCCACTTGTATGCGAACAACATGTGCTAAGTGGTGAAATTCTGTTTCTTCTAAAACAAGATTCTGCTGAGGTGTAAATTCTTGAGGAGAGTAAAAGCGTTCTACAGGCATATGACAAACGTAGGGTTAATCGGCACTGCGCACTTGGATGGCATTGCCATTCAAAACAGCCTCAAGATGCAAGCGATGATCGGGTCTTGAGTATACAGCGAGGCGACGCATGTAGTCATGAAACCGTTTTCGCAAAATAATCTCTCGTTGTTGTTTCGCGGACTGCTGCGTTTCTTGCGGAGAGTTAATCGTCAAATATGCCACATACATATCTTCAAGTTCATGTGGATCGATCACTTCAAGACTCCACTGCAACACTTCGCGTTCGGTGCTAGGCGCTGCAACGATATTTATTTCCATATTTTCGCTAATGATCTCTAGAAAAAGACGGCTCACATCGCGAACATATAAGGCTTTGGATATAATAGTAATGTCGTTCTTATTCAGAACGAACTGATTAATTGCTAAAGGATATTTCGTTGGATTAATCGTTCCACTATTTTTCAAGGGGTAAAAGACGCGAATCGGCAATGCCTTTCCAATAGGGTGCGCCTCTTTGCGCAAAAAGTCGATGCGAAGCCCTTGTGCGTCCGGATCATTTATCTCCTCACTACCTTGATTAATCATTAACTTTTTCCACTTTTCCGGAACAAAATAGCTAATCTCATCATCGTGAACTGTGCCGTACTTCGGGGTCTCTAATGCATCAAGATCTGCTTTAGTAATTTCACTTAAATTCCAAGATAGTGTTAGCCCTTTTTCTTTAAGCATGTTAATTTCTTCCTGAGATCCACTTACTGTCTGAGTCAAGGTTTGAGGCCACACATCGAGATATTCATACCCAATTGGGGCTTCGCCAGAAGGAGGCAAAATTTTTACAGGAATCTTCACAGTCACGAGCGGACTGAGCTTCAATACAAATTTAGGGTGATCCACCTGAGTGATGTGGTGCAATAAATCGATAGAAGGATTTAAACTTACCAAATTCTTTTTGCTAATCTGAGCCACCCATTCATCGCTTTCAGCCGATGACACATCAAGCAACACTTCCAAATCACCAGGCTCGAGCTCTTGAATCACATCTTTGGTACCACTGAGAGTCAAGGTAACGCGCTTGCTGAGTAATCGATTAGGTAAAAGGCCTACAACTGTTTTGTCAGCTGGTAGGTTGACAATGCGAATCGGTACATTAGGGACAGTCTTGGTGTCTGTAATCGAATTATTTACAAATAGCCAAATGACGACCGCACTTGCCAACGCCATCACTTTTCGCTGCCAGTTTTCTAAAATAAGCGAAATCAACGTGTTACCCACCCTTTAACCCATCCCAGAACATCATAACCCGCCTGTATTGTGGTTTTGGGCGGAGTAAAGATGCTGCGAATTATTCCTTTAAAACGATCAATTTTAACTCCGCGTGTCATAATTCCATCGCGTGCGATCGATACTTTGCCTGTTTCTTCAGATACTACAATGATTAACGCGTCGGTAATTTGGCTAATTCCCAATCCTGCACGATGCCGTGTTCCCATTGATTTCGACAGTTGTGAACTATCATCAGCAAGAGGTAAAATTGTGGCGGCAGAGACAACTGTTGTCCCACGAACAATCGCTGCCCCATCGTGTAACGGTGTATTATTTGAAAAAATTGTTTCCAGTAATTCTGGAGAAAATTGCGCATTAAGAATGACAGCTTTATTAGCAAATTCATCCAAAGAATCTTGATTTTCTAATAAAACTAATGCCCCCACACGCTTTTCTGAAAGGCGATAAATCGATTGCGCTAAGCTATCCAAAAATTTGTCAAAAGCTGTTGTTTCGCGATACTTTTTGCCCTTTAAACTTAGCTTGGATAGTGCTAATCGGAGTTCTGGTTGGAAAATAATTAAGACAGCGATCACAGCGACATTGACAAAGTAAAGCATTAGTTTTTGTAAAACAGGAAGACGAAACCAGATTGAGGCTGCATACAGGGTCAGTAGTGCCAAAACGCCCAAAACGAGATCCATAGCCCTGGTGTTCCAGAAGAAGGACAGTAGGTAATAAACCATGATCGCTATGATCAAGATCTCTAACCCAGGCACCATCCACCTTTGTAATATCTCATTCATTGAATTACACAAAAAAAGGCATCAGAAATACGTGTAAACAAGAAAACGTCTTTCCCGTAAACAGCGTGGATTTTGTAGGATTTTGTGATTCTCGGCAATGTTTTTTATTTTGTTCTTAACCCAATTGATGTAGATTCTTTTTTCCAATTCCTAAAAATAGGCTAATTTATGGATGTTGAAATTCTAGCTCGTGCTCAATTCGCTTTTACAATCATGTTCCACTACATCTACCCCCCTCTCAGCATCGGCTTAGGTCTCATCCTAGTCTTCATCGAGGGCTTGTCACTCTACACAGGGCGTCCCCTTTACAAGGAAATGGCAAAATTTTGGACGAAGGTATTCGCTCTCACCTTTGCGATGGGAGTCGCTACTGGCATCGTCATGGAATTTGAATTTGGTACAAATTGGGCGACCTATTCCCGCTACGTCGGTGACGTCTTTGGAAGCGCTCTTGCCGCTGAAGGGATCTTCGCCTTTTTCTTGGAGTCAGGTTTTTTAGCAATACTACTATTTGGTTGGGACCGCGTAGGGCCTAAAATGCATTTTTTTGCAACACTCATGGTCTGCTTAGGAGCCCACTTCAGCGCCATTTGGATCGTCGTCGCTAACTCCTGGATGCAAACTCCCACAGGCTACCATATCGTTGGCGAGGGTTTGAAAGCACGTGCCGAAATCATCGATTTTTGGGCCATGGTATTCAATCCCTCATCAGTAGATCGTCTCATACACGTCACCTTAGGAGCATGGTTGGCAGGAGCTTTTGTCGTAATCAGCGTCTCGGCCTACTACATTTTAAAACAGCGTCACCTGGATTTCGCAAGAAGTTCTCTGAAAATAGGACTCTCCGTTGCCGTGGTCACTGTCATCTTACAGGGAATTAGTGGAGACTCCAGTGCCAAAGGCGTCGCCGTTAATCAACCGTACAAACTAGCTGCCTTGGAAGGCGTCTACAAGACACAAACCCATGCTCCCCTATCGATTTTCGGCATTCCAAACTCGAAAACCCAAACGATCGATTACAACATCGCAATTCCAGGAATGCTCAGCTTTCTATCTTTCGGTGACGCCTCTGCTGAAGTGAAAGGCCTGGATCAAATTGCCCCAAAAGATTGGCCACACGTTTCAACAGTGTTTCAAACATACCACATCATGATCGCAATGTGGGTGCTCATGTTGATTTTCTCTTTCCTCGCAGTTTTTATGTGGCAACGAAATACTCTTTTTACCTCCAAATGGATGCTACGAGGCCTAGTCCTTTCTGCAATTTTTCCACAAATTGCCAATCAAGTTGGCTGGATCTCGGCAGAAATGGGGCGATACCCCTGGATTGTTTATGGTTTACTACGCATCTCAGACGGATTATCCAAAAGCGTTACTGCAAACCAAGTCCTGAGCTCCATCATCCTATTCGGCTTTGTGTACAGCTTCCTGTTCATTTTATTTGTCTACCTACTGAACGAAAAATTCAAACATGGTCCTGGAGAAATCGATTACTCAACAACCTATCGACAACAAAAAGTTGTGGTACAGGAGGCAACTCATGAATAATTTAGAAACATTACAATTCATTTGGTTTGTTGTGGTCGTCATCTTATTGACAGGATATGCAATCCTAGATGGCTTTGATCTAGGTGTGGGCATGCTTCATCTCTTTTCTAAAGAAGATAATGAACGCCGTCTCATGCTTAATTCGATCGGACCTGTCTGGGATGGAAATGAAGTATGGCTTGTCACCGCTGGTGGAGCCCTCTTTGCAGGCTTTCCCGATGTCTACGCAACACTATGCTCAGCCTTCTACCTTCCCATCATGTTGCTTCTTAGCGGCATTATCTTCCGCGCTGTCGCCATCGAATTTCGCAGCAAACAACCGATGGCGTGGTGGCGCTGGATGTGGGACATCTTTTTTAGTTTTGCCAGCCTATTGATCGCTCTTGTACTCGGCATTGCCTTGGGTAACATGATTCGTGGAATTCCTCTGGATGATCAAAAGGAATTTATTGGAGATTTCTGGTCCTACACACACCCCTACACGCTGATGGTAGGTGTGATGGCAGTGGCTCTTTTTGCCATGCATGGCTCAATCTATATCCTGATGAAAACCGAAGGAGCGCTTCACGAAAAAATGCGCGCTCGTGTCAACCCCACCATCATCTTCTATATTATCTGCTATGCGATGACAACGATGGCAACCCTCATCTACATGCCACATATGACTGAAGCCTTCAAGGAGCGTCCCTGGATTTTCTTTGTTGCAGTCGCGAACATGTTGGCAATTGCAAATATTCCACGTGAAATTCAAAAAGGAAAAGACCATTTAGCCTTTGCTTCTTCATGCGTTAACATCATGACTTTGATGATTCTCTATGCAATCGGCACGTTTCCAAATATTGTAAGAGCGATCAATGATCCTGAAAATCTCAGTCTAACTGTCCACAACTCTTCTTCATCTCTTATGACCCTAAACATTTTGCTCTTGATTACGTTGATTGGCATGCCGATCGTCATTGCCTATACGGTCTCGGTATACTGGATTTTCCACGGCAAAGTCCGCCTCGAAAGCACAAGTTATTGAGAATGGGTTATGCTAACGAGTAAATTCGAAGATGGTTATGGCGTAACGAGTAAGATGAAAAAACTATTCCGCTTGGGCGCAGCCCATGCGGATGCTGGTATTTAAAAAGCTACGCTTTTTAAATAGATAGAAAAGCATAACATAGAAGACGTCACGACCGCACAAAACTCACATCAATGGGAGTCAAGAGGGTGCAAGCCCTCTTGCGGGGTGGAGGGGCGGCGCCCCTCCCGGGGTGAAGGGGCAGAGCCCCTTCAAGGCATGTTCAACGGGACGCGGCGCTGGGGCGGCTGATGTCCAGCATCTTATAGAGCTGCTCAATCCTAGCCAATTCGGTCAAATGCCCTGGCAAGTCCTTTGGGAGCTCTTTGTAGATGTTGCGTTTCAGATTTTCTGGAAGTAGTAAACGCAATTCGCCTAAAAATTCCGGAGGACACACAAGGGCTAATCTTTCAAATAGTCCTTGTTCATTGCCTGCAATCAAGACGTGAGCTAGCTGACCGGCAAATTTCTGTTGCTCATGTGTGTGAACATTAATTTTCGTTTCATACGCATGACGCTTTGTTCCGACACTTGCATGGCTACGACCAGGACGATCTGAGTTCACTTCTCCACTTTTTAGGCGTCCTTCTGGAAAATCAAAACTTTGTAGCCTTTCCATCTCATTGTGATTATTCACAGAATAAAGCTCCGCGAAGCTGCTATTTGCAACCAAAATCCAAAATCGTGCTCTGTCCTTCATAAAATCTCCTGGTTCCTAAATTTCATCCAAACAGTAAACATTCTTTTAGTCAAGAGGCAATTGCCTCTCACGAAATTTACTTTGCTAAAGAGGCCTTAAAGGTCTATAATATCTCCACCCAGAGAGTTATTTTTATGTTAGTTTTAGGATTAGAAAGTACGTGTGATGAAACTGCCTGCGCTATCGTTCGCGATGGTACAGAAATTCTCTCCAGCGTTGTCTCCTCCCAAATTAACCTTCATGCACAGTACGGAGGCGTTGTACCTGAACTAGCCTGCCGCCGTCACGTTGATGTGATGATCCCCGTGATCGATCAAGCTCTATCTCAAGCAAATATCTCTTTAGAGATGGTCGATCTGATCGCTGTAGCAAATGGACCTGGTCTCATCGGAGCTCTCCTTCTAGGACTCAATACCGCCAAAACATTAGCGTTAGCTCTCAAAAAACCCCTCATCGGCGTCAATCACATTGAAGCTCATCTATATGCCGCGATGATGTCACATCCCCACCCCATGGAATTTCCCTGTATGGGAGTCGTCTTGTCGGGAGGCCACACGTCCCTCATGCATTTAACGTGTTTGAGCACTCACACCATTGTGGGCCAAACAATTGACGACGCCATCGGCGAAGCCTTTGATAAAGTTGCCAAAATCCTCAACCTTCCTTATCCCGGTGGACCTCAAATCGAACGATTAGCACAACAGGGCGATCCAAAAAAATATCCTTTTCGTTCGGGCCGTATTAAAAATAGTCCTCTCGATTTCTCCTTTAGCGGACTCAAAACAGCAGTTCTGTACGCTACGAGAAAGCTAACTTTAAGTGAGCAGGATCGATGCGATGTAGCAGCATCCTTTCAGCAAGCGGCTTTTCAAGATGTCATTCATAAGACGGTATTAGCTGCAGAACAAACTCAATGCCAAACACTGCTGTTCGGCGGCGGAGTCACTAACAACCAAAAGCTCCGTCATCTTTTTGCAGTTCAAGCTCCTCAATACCAACAACTTTGGCCTACAATTGGATTAAGTTTAGATAATGCTGCGATGATTGCTGGGTTAGGTTACCATCGCTTTCTCAGCAAGGGTGCGGATGATCTCCATCTGCAAGCATTCACAAGGCTTTGAATAAGGAGACTCTGTCCCCTTAGAACCCCTGCCAAAGGGTATGAACCCTCTGGACTCCCATTGTGGGGAAGTGTCTAAAGAACAGCATTTCTGATCCCTCCACTAAAGAAACGATAAAACTTTTCCTATGAAAGCGGTGGCAAGCCACCGCACTCCAAAAAGGCATGTCGGCACGGAAAACCTAATCAACTCCTCCATGTTGCCTTTTTACTTGAGATTTAATTTTTATCTCTCTATGATTCTCACATCAATAACCATTATTTCGGAGCTATACAATGGCTAGCAAGCGCGAAAACATTAAGATGAAAAGTTCAGAGAGCGACCACTTTTATTTTAACAAAAAAAATAAATCGAACACTCCTGAACGTCTTGAACTACGCAAATTTGACCCTGTAGTACGTAAACACGTTAAGTATAAAGAAGTTAAGTAGTTAAATAGAAAGCTCAAAACAAACCGTTGAGCAATTCTCGCGGTTATGTCATCTTTTGAATTTTATAATTCCTCATCTGCCCCCGCGGCTTTTGGGATCACTTTGAAAAATCGATGTTTGTATGTTTGAGCTTTCTATTGCGTTAAAGTACTTGGTCCCGCGAAAGCGCCAGCTTTCTGTTTCCATCATCAGCCTCATCTCTATTTTAGTAATTGCCCTCGTCGTATGGCTGGTGGTTGTCTTTTTTTCCGTGACACATGGATTGGAAAAAACATGGATCCAAAAGCTGATCGCACTCACAGCCCCTGTGCGTATTACCCCTACAGAAGCCTATTATCACTCTTACTACTACCAAAGCGACCTTTTCAGTGCTGCATCCGGCTACTCACCTAAGAGTATTCGCGAAAAATTAAGAACCCCCTCTAGTGATCCGTACGATCCAGCATTAGATGGAGAACTCCCAACCGAAATACAAGCCCCCCTGCGTAATTCTGATGGCTCCGTTAAAGATCTTGTTGCCTCAGTTTTTCAAGCAGCTACCTCCTTACCATCCGTTCCAGGGCTTAAGGTGCGCGATTTTGAACTGACGGTGACAAACTTACAACTTCAACTTGTTAGATATAAACTTGCAGAAGAACAGGAATCGACTCTCTCTCAAAATGCTTATCTTGGATCGTTTGATTCCGATAACAGCGCTCTACTAAAAGCCATTCAACCAGCGACTCATGACGACATGCGCAATTTTATGCATGTGTTGTCATCCGTAATTGATTCCCCCGCACAGATTGCTGAAGGCACTGCATCCATTAATACAAAGCTCTTCACTGTGGGCTCAAAGGAAATTTCTTTGCCTTCAGATCCCATTTTAGGCGAAGGGGTTCTGTTACCTAAAAGCTTTAAAGCCTCAGGAATTCTTTTAGGAGACCGCGGTCATCTCTCCTATTACACGCCTACAATGAGTTCTATGCAGGAACAACGCCTTCCCATCTATGTTGCAGGCTTTTACGATCCAGGAATTCTTCCCGTAGGTGGAAAATTTATTTTGGCTAATCCAGAAGTGATCAGCGTTGTGCGTTCCGCTCATGCTGGTGACATGCAGCCCATGAGCAATGGAATTAATGTCAGCTTTGACAATATTGAACAAGCAGAATCTGTGAAAAAAGCCTTGCAAGATACGTTTAAACGCGATGGCATTGATGCGTATTGGCAAGTAGAGACCTACCGCGAATATGAATTCACTAAAGATTTACTCCAACAGCTGCGCAGTGAACGCAATCTGTGGACTCTTTTAGCTACTGTGATCATCATGGTAGCATGCTCAAATATCATCTCCATGTTAATCATTTTGGTTAATGATAAGAAGATGGAAATTGGCATTCTGCGCGCTATGGGAGCCTCTGCGTTTAGCATCGCAACAATCTTCGGTTTTTGCGGAATGATGATGGGAATGTTAGGCAGTATTATCGGCATGGTCGCTGCTTATCTCACATTACACAATCTACAAAGCCTTGTAGATCTGATTGGACGCCTTCAAGGATACGAAATGTTCAATCCTGTCTTTTATGGCAACACATTGCCAAGCGATATCAGTCTGGAAGCGATCTCTTTTGTGATTATAACGACAACCATTATCTCCCTTTTAGCAGGTATTGTTCCTGCCCTAAAAGCCGGCATGCTAAAACCTGCGATTATTCTTAAGGCGGAGTAACCCATTATGGAACAATCACATAAAACCATCGCCTTACATGCCAACAACCTGCGCAAAAGTTTTTTCCACCCAATTGCGGTAGATGTCTTAAAAGAGATCAATTTGACGGTTCATCATGGAGAAGCGATTGCTATCACAGGTCGCTCAGGACAAGGAAAAAGTACTCTTCTACAACTTTTGGGAACACTAGAAGACCCTTGTGGAGGCATTTTAGAGATTGCAGGAAAGAAAGTTGCGTCTAACAACAAATCCGCTATTCGCAATCGCCATCTAGCCTTTATTTTTCAATCGTTTCATCTGTTAGAAGATTACACTGCTTTAGACAACGTGTTAATGCCTGCACGCATCGCTCGTAAAAAAGTCAGTAAGCACAGCCAGGCTTATCAACATGGCATGCACTTATTAGAACGCGTTGGCTTATCTGACCGAGCGCATTTTAATAGCAAGCTACTATCTGGTGGAGAAAAGCAGCGTGTCGCTATCGCCCGTGCCCTTTGTAACGATCCAGACATTATCTTAGCAGACGAACCCTCTGGCAACCTTGATAAGCAAACAGCCTCTAATATTCACCACCTACTTCTAGAGTTTGCGCGACAAGAAAATAAAAGCGTGGTCATCGTCACGCACGATCCCGATTTAGCGAGCCTCTGTGACCAACAGTACGTGTTGCAAGATGGTTTGTTACATAAGCAAGAAAATTTTCATTAGACAGAAGGTCGACGTTGGACGGAGATCACCGAGAACACTGAAAAGTTGACACCTCTCTGTGGGTAGTCAATCTTGATCTTAATCTTAATCTTAATCTTTCTTTACAAATTTCGCTCAGAGTTGATACGTATCAATCCAATCAACAATGAATAGACCTTTAGTGGACGTTAAAAAGCTCGAATTTAGAAAAGTTGAACAAAAGACAGATCAAGATTAAGATTAAGATCAAGATTGACTACCCACAGAGAGCACAGAGAGCGAGAAAGCAATTTATTTTATTTTCTTTTGACATTCCAGACTATAACTTTTAGAATCACGCAGATAGCAAAATGAGATGAATCAAAAATGTTAGCTTACATAGAAAAAATATGCGTCAATTCTTGGTGGGTAGTCCTCTTCATCCTGCTCTGCGCGGCCCTCTTCGAACATGGGATGCAGCAACGAAATGTGAATTATGCCAAATTGTCTCGCCAACTCAAAGAATTGCAGATCAGTAAAGAAGTGGCTCTCAAAGAACATGAAGAATTACTTCTTCAGGTGAACAGCGAAAGCGATCCAGCATGGGTTGAACTCACACTCCTACGTAGCCTAGGAATGGTCCCTGAAGACCAAACCAAAGTCTTCTTCACCAAACACGAGTAATAATGGAAATCGCGCTACTTATCTTTCTCATTTTCTTCTTGATTTTGTGTTCAGGGTATTTTTCTGGATCTGAAGCCGCCCTATTTTCTTTACCTCCAACACGACTACAAGTGTACAAACACGATCCTAATCCACGCTTTCGTCTCATTGCGCAGCTCCTTTCTCGACCTCAAGATCTTTTAGTTACCGTCTTCATGCTTAATACCCTCGTTAACATCCTACTACAAAACGTAGCTGCTAATTTATTTGGTGATTTCTCTAGCTGGGCATTAAAAGTGGGTGTTCCCTTGGTGCTGACTCTCATTTTTGGAGAGATCATCCCAAAATACATTGGCCTACAAAATAATGTACGGTTCTCCTATTCCGTCGCACCCCTCATTAGTTTCATACAAAAATTACTGAAGCCAATACGTACTGCAACAATCGCCATTACAACTCCCCTATCTCGACTCATGTTCTTTTTCCTAAAAAAAGAACCTGAAATGTCGTATGAGGAAACACAACACATTCTACAAACATCTGAAAAGCATGGCGTTTTTTCCTCAGTCGAAGGAGAACTATTAGCTGGTTACCTACAAATACAAACAGCTTTTGTTCGCGAAGTGATGCGTCCTCGTGAAGAAATCCTCTCTTACGACATCAACGAGCCCCTTTCAAAGCTCGCCTATCTGTTCGTCGATCAACAATGCACACGCGTACCCGTTTACAATAAGAACCTAGACAGCATTTTAGGGATTATTTCAGCAAAACAATTTTTCCTGCAACGCGATCTCATTACAAATTCTCAGGACCTTCTCCCCTTTCTCTCCAAGCCTTTTTACGTTCCAGAATCGATGCAAGCTTGGTTACTCCTTCGACGCCTAAGCGAGCGCGGACAATTCCTTGCCTTAGTTGTAGATGAATACGGATCGATCACAGGCCTCATTACTCAAGAAGATCTTATCGAAGTTGTAGTTGGCGAAATTAAAGATTTACGCGATCAAACCCAGTTGTATACGCAATCGGGAAAATATGAAATAATTGCCAGTGGAAAGTTAGAACTAGAAACCTTCAACGAGCTGTTTCTTTCTTCTCTTGAGAGTCCTGAAAATATGATCACAATCGGTGGATGGCTCACAGAAAAATTAGGAGAAATTCCAAAAACTGGCAGTAAGCACGAGATAGACGGATTCCTATTCCAAATTCTAGCTTCCACTCCAAATCGCATTCGAAGACTGTATGTGCGCAAGCTACAAACAGAGAGGACTGTTTAGTTATGGATCTACAAAATGCTCTTTGGTGGTTCAGCCTGAATATCCTCTCCACGATTATTCTCGGATTCTATTCCATGCAAGAAATGGCTTGCGTTTCCTTTAATAAAATTCGCCTGCACTACTATGTCAGCAAAGGAATGAAACGCGCCATCTGGCTTAACTACCTTTTACAAAATCCCGCTCGTTTGTTTGGAACCACACTGCTGAGCGTTAATATCGCCATGTTTGTCGGCTCAGAATGTGCTCGGCAAACCTACCTAGCATTGGGATTTAGCCCCGAAATAGCACCTTTAACACAAGTGGCTTTTGTGGTTATCTTTGCAGAATTAGCTCCCATGTTTGCCGCACGACGCTACGCTGAGCATGTTGCTTTGCTAGGGGCTCCCCTGCTTTACGCATCTGCTCGCTTGATGGCTCCTTTGCTATGGTCGATTGATTGGATTTCTAAACTCATCGACTGGCTGATGGGAAAGGATGGTGTCTCCGAACATGTGATCTTAAATCAGGAAGATTTACAAAAAATTCTCGCACTACAAGATGATGAAATTGGTTCAGATGGCGCAAATCTTAGCAACATTGCTAGCAACATCTTTTCTCTACAAAATAAAGACGCACGTCACATCATGCAGCCGATCAACTCATTCCCTTCGCTGCCTTCAAACGCAACTGTGGGACAGCTAAAACAAATTTTGCGCCGACCAAGTATCAATACCGTTTTAGTCTATCATCGCGATGTGTCTCATGTAGTTGCAATTGCCTCACCAAGAGACCTCATTAGAATTCCGGACGCACGCAAACTGCGCGAGCATGCCTCTTCTCCTTGGTTTATTACGCAACACATGAAAATCACTCATATCCTCAAAGAATTTCGACGCAATAATCGTACTGCGGCTGTCGTTCTTAATACGGAGGGTCTTGCCGTTGGTGTTATTACTCTACACCACCTCACCAGCGAGATTTTTGGCAAGCTCAGCCATCTCACCGAACAGCATGATATTGCTGACGTTAGTGCTCCGACCTTCATCATCGATCGCACATTTTCAGCAGATATGAAAGTCGCAGAATTTAATGACCAATTTGATGTCATTCTCGATGAGGAAGGCGATCTCACCCTCGCGGATCTCATGACCAAATCGCTTGGACACAATCCTGAAAAAGGGGAAGCCGTCTACATTGGGCCCTTCGAACTCACCGTCAGCGAAACCTCTCTCACCGAAGTCAAAAAAATTAACGTCAAGGGCGGCGGCCACTAGAAAGGAAACAATAGAGGTACATTCCGTGCCCGTGCCCGATTTCTAAATCTTAAAATTTGGAAAAAGGAAAGATCAGAATTAAAGAAAACTCTAGCGTGTTTGACTTTTTAGCAAGTCGGGCACGGGCACGCTCACGGGCACGGGCACGGAAGGACCTTCATCCTAAACAATCCTTGTGTTTTTCTGGACCAACTTAGCAATAATCTCAACGGCACGCTGAATCTCTTCTGAGGTGGTCATGCGACTAATAGAAAAACGAATCGATGCATTGACGACCTCAACCGGAACACCCATGTTTAAGAGTATACGTGAAGGCTCTAAAGCCCCTGAAGCACACGCTGAACCGTGACTCGCCGCAATTCCCTCTATATCTAATGCGGTCAATAACGCCTCTCCATCCACTCCTGGAAATGCTATGTTAGAGGTATTAGATACACGTGGTCCT
The DNA here is from genome assembly GCA_013821265.1 of Parachlamydiaceae bacterium. Taxonomy (GTDB): domain Bacteria; phylum Chlamydiota; class Chlamydiia; order Chlamydiales; family Parachlamydiaceae; genus JACDHD01. Next base: position 35,662 of record JACDHD010000015.1, read on the forward strand.
GTACCGTTGACAATCATGCCCGGGATAACCCTCGCCAACCCTTCTTCAAACTGATTTCTTAATGCTAGCATTCGATCTGAAGCTGCAGGCAGCACCTCGGTAAGAATGCGAATAGCTTCTGCAAATCCAACAATACCAGGAACATTTTCTGTTCCTCCACGTCGTCCGAACTCTTGTTCACCACCAGAAATCAACGGTTGCAATTTCAGTGAACTGCGCACTAAAGCTAGTCCAATACCTTTTGGAGCATGAATTTTATAACCACTGAAGCATATAGCGGAAACACCTGAAGGAATCGTGAAAGGGTCTTTTCCTAATAGGGCAATGCCATCTACTAAAAAAGGAATTTTTGCCTCTAGAGCAATAGCAGCGATCGCTGCAATGTCTGTTTTGACTCCAGTTTCATTATTCACTGCCATCAGTGCAATCAAACGCGTATCGGAACGGATTGCAGCCTTAACCACATCTGGAGTGACAGCTCCTAAAAGACCTGGAGAAAGGTACGTCGCTGAACATCCCTGAATCTCCATCAATTTGACAGTCGTGTAAACAGCAGCATGTTCGACATCTGAAGTGATTATATGACCCTTACCACTCCCACTACACATTCCGCGTATAACCATGTTTAGGGCTTCAGTTCCACTAGAAGTAAAGACCACTTCTTGTGGTTTAAATTGAAAATACTGTGCGATGGTATGGCGTGCTCTTGTAATTAAAGCGCGGCTTTCTCGTCCGAAAGAATGTAAACTTGAGGGATTGCCGTAGTCTTTTGCCAAGCAATCGATTACAGCAGAGTACACACGTGGATCGAGAGCTGTTGCAGCGTTGTTATCTAGATAGATTTTATGCTTCATGGCACTGAATCAATACAGCTGTGATATTATCATAGCCTCCACGATACTTGGCGTGGGCAATGAGAACTCTAACAGCCTCTTCTAAACTAGGTGCATTGTTAATGATAGTTTGAATGTCTTCTTCAGATAAGGGATCTGATAGTCCATCAGAACAGAGTAGAAACGTGTCCCCAGATTCTACCTCACACGTATATACAGATGGGTCGACATTTGGTTCTGTTCCAATCGCTTTAGTGAGAATATTTTTATACAGAAAATCACCAGCTTGACTCTCGCTAAGCTGTCCAAGATCCATCAATTCTCTCATTAGAGAGTGATCGGCTGTCAATAATTCCAGCTTTTGTTTGCGCAAGAGGTAGATGCGACTATCCCCTACATGACCATATACAGCACTTTTATCGCGAAACTGCATACAACAAATGGTTGTTCCCATTCCTTTGAGATGTTCATCTGATTTGCTGAGCTGATAAATGGAAGTGTTTACTTGTTTGATGATGGTGTCAAACGCATCGCGTGCTTCATATAGCGTAATCGATTTTTTTATCTTTTTTGCGAGACGGCAAATCCCGTTTACAGCTTCACGTGCGGCCACTTCGCCTGCTTGATGACCACCCATACCATCTGCAAGAACATACAAATGTAAGTCTGGTACTTCTCCCCAAACATCTTCGTTCGTTGCGCGAACAAGACCACGGTCTGATAGTCCCACTGCTGTAATTTTATATGCCATCGGAATACAACACTCTTTATTAGCTAATGAGCGAAGCATTTTCGCATATTTGCCGTTATTTTCAAATGAATATTAGAGGTAGTTGTAGAAGTGTTAACTTTCCTGTATGGAGTGCGAGACCTTGTTACTGCTTTCAGATGGTTCGGCTGCCGAACCAATCGATAGGATTCAAATTCAAATTCCAAGCTCCTCTTTAGCTTCTCCTCTGACCGTTTTTTTTGATCTGGGAAAAATAATTTGAACAATAATTATTATGTCGCAATTTTTTTGGAATTGGAGGAAAATGTATGTCAATAGATATTAGCCGACGATCTGGGATCACTCTAGAAGCAACTGATGAAGCAGCAAAAATTCTTGGTGCAGAACTTCTAGAGGAAAGATCTTTTCGAGCCAGACAAGTGAGGGGACCTCTAGCACTCTCTGAAACACCCTTACAATTGGACTCTTTAAAAGATTACTATAAAAGGCGCCCTGATTATGAACTCAGCCAACGTTTAATCGACAGTGATCGCAAAACTGAGGTGCTCGACGACAATCTCAAAGCGCTTTATCACGTTGGCCATTTTCCCTCAGATACCAACTTGAGAGAACGTTTGGATGAGCAAAGGAACTTAGATTCTCTTGGGTGACAAATATTCGCATCACTACAACAAACGTTTTTGCGCTAATGAGAGGAGGTCGCGCGCGATGGAAAATTGAAAATGAGACATTTAACACACTGAAGAACTTAGCATACAATTTTGAACACAATTACGGCCACGGTAAAAATATCTATCCACAATTTTATGCTTACTGATGATGCTGGCATTTTTTTTGATCAGGTACAAGGTATTGCTTGTAGCCTATTCCAAGCCATACGAAAGAAGATAGGCTCCTATTGATGCCTATGGGAAACATAGCCTCGCCCAAACGCTCCGCTATCAATACATGCTGGTTGAAATCTCTACCAATTTGCCCCCAAGTTTTACCTGAATAAATATAATTCCACAAGTTTTTGCCATAGCCACTGGAATTTGATTTCTAAAGTCTAATTCGTTTAAAAAAAGCGGTTTAAAATTTTTCTGGCGGGAATTGCTGACTATTCTTTAGTTACAACCACACTTTCTGCCACAACTTCAAAGAAGGCGATATCATCTATATCCATTATTACAAAGATCTTGAATGGATGATCTTCTGGAATTTCATGGTAATACAGAGATAAAGCTTCTTTCAAGAAAGAGCTTTCCAATGATTCATCTTTTGTTTTTTCATATATACCGGAAACAAAACTATTTATTCGAAAAATAAACAGAATAGGATTTGTGAAAAAAATCTTAATCGTCTTTCCATCCCAGGAGTTGATAAGTACTACAAGGTTTTTATCACTATCTTCCGTAACAAAACATGAGCGATAAGAACCGTCATTGAAATCTATATTTGAAGCTATTTCTTTCAATCTCTTTACATCCTAAAATTGTTGGTATCCTGGAAAACATTCACCCGGGTAAAATCCTGAACCGATCCCCCGTTCGGTGGAAGTACTAGGCCGATATCCTGGGGGTTTTATAATTTTAATGTTTTTATCTTTCCAACTCAGATTAGTCTAGCCTCGATATGATAATGTTGTCCAAGGTGTACCAGCCTCTATTATACCTCTTCGATCTCTTGGACAATCTGGCAGCAAATCATATGGGTTCTCAGGAAATCTCCATGGATCTTGTTGTTTTCCACGATCACCAACAGGTTGATGCTAAATGAGAGGATTCACATAGAGAACCTCCTTGTTAGGTTACATAGGATTTCTCCATTTCCTCTCTTTTTCTGTCTAAGTAGAATTACTTGCCCTACCCCCGTGCCTCCAATTATTCCAAAAAACCATATTGAATTGTCTTGGATCGTATTCGTTAATTAGGTTATTCATTATTGCTCATTTCAAAAATTATTGATCCTCAAAATCTTCTTCTGATTCGGGTGGCAACTTTTTATGAATTAAGATTAGAATGTTGGTGATGGCTTCATCAATTATTACTATATCTTTATCCTCTAAATATTCTCTATCGTCAGCTAAAGCTACAGCATATACGATTTCTAGATCCAACCAATGTTTCCTAACTGATGCTACCCAATCCGAGTCCATTTCTTCTAGAATGTCTAGTAACGCCTCTAAGTCATTAATTAAAGAACCTAAAGATAAAAGTTTCGTTTTAAAACGATCAATTTTCTCTATCATTAATTTTAACTGTCTTCGATTATAAACATTTATATTCATTGATTTATCTTTCCATAAGTTACAGTTACAATCTCACCTTTGGTGTTTGTTATTATTGTAACATTATTAGCTGAGTCATAATGCTGGATAGTTCCCTTTTTAGCAGCAGACATGGTGCCCTTATTAACCGTATTTTCAACGACGCTTGGATAAATACCTCTATCTTGCATTTTATCCAATGCGTGTCCTCTATAACCACGACCGTTAATTACAGATGGGTTATTGCGAATCCTTTGATAATCGGCATATCTAAATTGCGATCGTTTACAGCCATGAAACGAAGAACCCCGATCATATTCTCCTGAAAAAGAAGACCATTCATTTTTTTCTGAACTAGTAAGTTCTTTAATCTGTCTTCTAGCAAAATTCTTACCTGCATATGTTATTGCCTGACGTCCAAAAAATTGACGACTCAAGGAACATGCTGCACTGCCACCTCTGATTCCAGCCTGAACACCTTTCGCTACGGCTACACAATTTAATGCAAGACCTCCAACTTCTCCTAAACGCTCGGCTGTACAAACATGCTGGTTGAAATCTCTACCAATTTGCCCCCAAGTTTTACCTGAATAGTTATAATTCCACAAGTTTTTGCCATAACCACTTACTGTGCCTACAGGATCCAAAAAGCCCTGACTTAGCCCTCTGCCACAGCTAAAGGCCGCATCACACGAATAACGAGACCATGACAAACCACTAGACGCACTTCGGCTAAAATTTCTTCCCGACATCTTGCTCAAAGAAGAATTAAAATTATTTCCGAAAACCCCCATCTTATCGTTTTTAAAAGAATTGGAAGAATTCAATGCAAACAATCCATAAAGATCAAAATGGGTCAGAGGATTATTGTGAACATAAGCATAAAGGTTTGGTCCATCGGCAAATCCCAACGGATCGGCTGTCATCCAACGTCCTAAATGCGGAGCATAGTAACGTCTGCCAAAATACACTAACCCGGTTTCTGAGTCATACCGCTTCGATGCAAATCCCCACGGAATAAGGTCCACACCATCTTCAGAAGTGCGTTCTCCATACGCTGAATACCGATAAGTGTGACACACCTTACTTGTGGCCGCATCAACCAAACAGCAAATATCACCTCGCAAATTATGCACAGGAATAAGCAATCGATCTTTGACTTCTATGGCAACGGTAGCTCCTATCTCAGCTCCAAGGCCTTTTCCTAAAATACGCAACTCTTTGATCTGTCCCTTCGCATCGATCGAACCGATTTCATCTTGTGCAACATACAAAAAGTATTGCACATCTTTAGAATCCCAAATGCGCTTCTTATCATTCCAAACAAAATGCTCTTTCTTTAAGCGACGATGGAAATGGTCATACTGATAACGCGTTTGCTTCTGATTCTGTGTGACACTCGTCAAGCGATCAAGGGCATCGTACTCATACTTCGTCACCACACCATTTTGCGAACACTCCACTAAATTCCCGTTGAGATCATAGCTAAACTGTGACTGGCCATCTGATAACAACTGGTTTAAGGCATTGTGTGAGCGTTTAAAACCATCTTTGACGATGCAATTGTTTAAAGAGTCGTACGCATAGTGGTGCGTTTGATCTCCTTTTTCCTCAGACACCTGATTTAGATCGTCATAAGAAAATTGATAGTTGATTTTACCAACTTTATCTTCAAC
>JACDHD010000015.1:41158-41409 GCA_013821265.1 Parachlamydiaceae bacterium
ATCGTAGCCTTTCTCCGGAATGGTTTCTGTCCAGGCTGTTGTAGAAGTAGAGGTGCGCCTCTTCAGTGCATCATATCGTCTTTCTTCTGTTCCTGCCTTGCCTGGGGATTGCAAGGTTGCTGCCTGTCCTAGCAAATCATAATTATCGTATCGATGTTCATATTTTTTGTTGCCCTTAGAATCAAGACGAACAACAGTTCTAAGATGTGCGGCATCGTAGATGTACTTGATTGATGATTGATCTGGTAGCT
>JACDHD010000080.1 GCA_013821265.1 Parachlamydiaceae bacterium
GAGTATTTCGACAGCTTTTAGGGAACGAATGTAAGACATGAGGGTTCTCCGGTGTGAATGCTAAGAAACTACTGTATATAACAGTTTGTTTTTATTCGGATGTGCTTTTTTGGAGTGCGGTGGCTTGCCCTTGCAGTTGGACACATCTTTGCCTTGGGAGGCTTTGTCGATAAGGTAGCCAGGCCGTCCCGGCCTGGTAAAAAAAGGACGACCAGACCGGGACGGTCTGGCTACCTTATTGTCGCGGCCTGTAGATGTGTCCAACTGTAAGGGCAAGCCACCGCACTCCAAAAAGCACATCTGTAGTTAAATATTAATCGTCGTCGACGAAGCGGTAGCCAACCCCACGAACTGTTTCAATATTTTGAAAGTTGGGACCCAGCTTACGTCGCAACGCTGCGATATGAACGTCTATATTGCGGTCTACGATGCACAGATCATTATTGGGCATGTCATCTAAGATTTGGCTGCGCGATAGAACCTTGTTGCGATGCTGCAACAGACTGCTCAGAATCTGAAATTCTGTCAAAGTTAAGGAAACCACTTTGCCTTTTTTCTGAAGAAGATAGTTATCCAAATCCATGGTGAAATGTCCAAAGAAGATCATCTTAGGACCCTTTTCGACATCTTTGCCTCGACGAAGAACAGCTCGAATGCGTGAAAATAGCACTTTTACTGAAAAAGGCTTGCTCACATAGTCGTCAGCGCCTAACTCTAGTCCCAACACAACATCGAGCTCTTCACCCTTAGCTGAAATCATAATGACGGGAATATCTTTCGTCTTAGGATTGCTCTTAATTTTTCGACAGATGTCTAATCCATTGAGTCCAGGCAGCATAATGTCTAGAATGACAAGGTCGGGATGCTCGCGCTCAACAGCCAGTAATCCGTTTAAACCATCAAATTCAACAACGATTTTATAATCCGACAACTCAGCTTGGAGTGAGATTAAGTCCGCAATGTCTTCTTCATCTTCAATGAGGAGAATTTTAGATTTAGCCATTTCCGGAAGCCTGTATCGTGCTGACAGCTCCATAGAAGCTAATTAAATCATTGGCGCGTTTAGAATCAAAACGACGCAACTGCTCGTAAATTTTGAGTCCTTGTGCGTTCATACCCTGCTGGAAATAACGTGTCCCTAGTTTGAATAGGGTGTCCTTATCGTCGGGATTGAGCTTTAACAAGATTTCGTACGCGCGAATTTCTTCTAGAGGCATCTTTAAATCTCGATAGCTATAGGCTAATTGTGCATGCACCCATGGGTCATCTGGAGCAAAGCTGTTCAAAATTTTAAATTCTTCGATCGCACGTTCCGCGGTCTGGCGAAACTTTTGCTGCAACATCGGAGCATATCGTGCGGCGGGAGCGGCATGTTCCTCGTCTTGATGTGGTTCCGAGTACAAGCCTGAAAGCATGATGTAGGCGTTTGCCAGGGCAGCGTGTACTGCCATGCTTGTGGGTTCTCTCTTAACGAGGTTGATATGTTCCTTTATGGCTTCTTGATGCAAAATTTCTTGCATATGATGCACATCATACCAGTGGCACCAACTGCTGATGCGTCCTAGATAGGGTGTTAACCACTTTAACCATTCTGGGGGTTGGTACAAATTGGCTTCGCGATTTTGAAGACTACCTGCTAGCTTGGCACACGCATGAGCAAGCTCTAGATGGTGTTCAGGGGTCTTTGTGTCGTATTGAATATGCGTTTTACATGCGGAAACGTAGAGATCTTTTAACTCTTCAAACTGCTCTGGTTTGCGTGTCTGAAAGTACATGCGCAAAATAAAATAAGAGAAAAAAGTCAAAAAGAGCACTGCTAAAGTAAAAGCTAGGATCGCTGATTGCATCAAAAAGGTAAAAAAGAACAGAAGAAGACAAAACTCAAAGGCACCAATAGTCAAAAATAGCGCGTTAAACAGAGCGTAGGAGTGTAGTAAGCGATCAAACTGAGGAAGAATGGTTTGAATGATCTGATTCAGCGAAGGGCTGTACACACAGTGGTCTGCAGGGATAGAACTTTCGTTCTCAATCATCGTAGAGGTCATAGAGTGACCTCTAGTTGCCTTCTACAGGCGTAGGAAGGGTTGAGATAGCTGTTTCGCGCTGAAGCTCTTCTTGATAAAACAGCAACAGACCCAAAAATAAAATCAGAGTCGATAAGTAAAAAGGCCATGCCACAACCTCTCCTAAATAAGCCCAACCAAACAGTGCGGTAAAAAAGGGCGTCGTAAATCCTGCAAACGACATGAATGTTGCAGAGTATTTTTTTAATAACGTTCCATAGAGGTTATAGCAGATTAGATTAGAAATGACAATAAGGAGGATCGAACATTCTAAAAAAGGCACATAATGTGTAACGGGCAATGGATCCCAGTTTTCAACCAAGCGTGAATGGGTAAGGGACATGATCCCACCAATGAGCATGCTTAGACCATTGGCCAAAATAGGAGAATAGCCTTCATCCTTCACAAGCTGACGCAGTAAGATCCAGCCATACACGCTGCAGATGGCAGCTAAAATGACTGCTAATTCGGCTCCGGACAGGAAGAAAAAGTGACCCGAACGCTCTTCCTGGGACGTAATGTTTAATAAAACAGGCATGAGACCTAAACAACCCACGCCCAAGCCTAACCATTTGCGCCATGTGATGCGTTCCGAAAAGATGAAATAAGAGAGCAATGCCGATACAAAAGGCGATAAGCTGTAAATCAAACATGCCTTAAACGAAGTTAAGTACTTTAGACCCCAAAATTCGAAGACGTTTGTGAGGTAGATGTTGAAGGCGGCTAGCCGGATAATTTTCCACCAACGCAACGTCTTTAGGGAGATGTGGCTTCCGTTTTTCCAGTAGTAATAGGAGAGGAGAATCACCCCTGCTAAAGCCATGCGAGTCCCCACAAAGAAAAAGGGCTGTGAAAACTCCAACCCGGTTTTTGCAATAGTAAAAACACTAGCGAATAAGGCGTAAAGTAAAAGAACAAAACCCATTGGCAGCCTAAAATTAAAGATGAGCATTTATTATACCATGAATAAAGAATTTTCTAAAAGGACAAAAAGATTAGGACAAAAAGATTAGACAAGGGACGAAATGGACGAAATGGACGAAATGGACGAAATGGACGAAATGGACGAAATGGACGAAATGGACGAAATGGACGAAATGGACGAAAGTAACAAATAAAGAATTAAAGCAAAAGAAAATAAAGAAGAAAAATTGTTGCTGTCTAATTCACGTTTCGAAAAAATTGTCCATTCAGTCCATTCAGTCCATTCAGTCCATTCAGTCCATTCAGTCCATTCAGTCCATTCAGTCCATTCAGTCCATTCAGTCTATTCAGTCTATTCAGTTCCATTCGTCGTTTTTGTCCATTCAGTCTATTCAGTCTATTCAGTTCCATTCGTCGTTTTTGTCCATAGCATCCATTATTAGGTTATTAACTATTTTAAATAATTGTAGTATCTGATAAAATCAAAATTTGTGTTTTTTGTAATAAGGGTTTATATGAATTCAGTTGTGAGCTTAACTAGTCTTGAAATGGTTAATCCAGTGGATGACCGGGAACAGTTAGTCGTTCCTACAATTCATGAAGTTGTAAACAGAGCTTCACAAGAGCTTTTTATGAGCCTTCTCTCTACTGGAGTTGCTGCTGCATTTACAGTCACCCCTCTTTCACTTCCATCGCTGTTCGCAATGCCTATTGTAATGGCTATATTTAATACAATCATAAGAAGGATCCCAATCTTGATTCATTCCAAAATTACCTCTTTGAGAGCTAGCGGACAAAATAAAGAAAAAATAAAAGAATTAGAACAGAAGCTTGCATATTCTCTAAAGGTCATCAAGGTGGTTTGTCCATTGAATTTTGCAATGGTCGATATTAATACTAGAGGATTACTTGTACATGAAGGGGGTCACTGCATTGCAGCCTCAGTGCTATATCAAAATGCAAAGCCCTTGATAAAAATATATCCAGCTCCAAAAAGAGGTAATCCTTTGTGGTTCTTTACAGGAGAGGCCAACTGGTCAAATAAAGAGATGACCACATTAGGCCAAACTTTAGGCAGAAAAAACTCACATCTAATTGCAGCAGGTGCCGGAACAGGGTGTGCTTTGATCTCGATCATTGCTATGCTAACACTGTCCCATAAGAATAAACAAAAACACCCGGAACGAAGTCGCTACTTATTGGCATCAGCTATAGCAACGACAGTTCAGCATATTTTCTATGCCTTGTCTGCTTTTTGGCAAAAGTCCAAGAATCATGATTTCAGAACTTTATGGGAAGGCGGCGTCCATCCCCTAGTATCTGTTGCATTCCTAGCATTGCCTCTATTGTCCTTAATCTGGTACACTGCTGCAAATAATTTTACTTTTTACGAGACAAAAATAAATGACATCAAGCATCAAACCCCCAGAGAGCCATCCCTGGGCGGTAGCACCGGAAACAAAGCGTTCCGTTCAAAAGAGTAGATCTTCAGACCGATTGTATCGTGTGATTGACAAGCTTAATCAAGGAGATTTAGAGAAAGCTTTGCAAGTTGCTGAAAAAATCAAAGCAGGCAGATTCAGGGATATTGCCTTTAAAGCAATTGTTCAAATTCATCTTCAACAGGATGAATATGAAGGAATTCCTGAACTTATTAAAGAGATTCAAGATGAAAAGGCGCAACGTTCTTTATCACAAGAGTACTCTGCAAAACTGCATCAATTCCTCCAAGAGGAAAGCTTAAAAATTTGTCACTCTATCCTTAAAGAAGAGCCAAGTACAGTTACATTAATTCAAGAGATTGAAAAAGTAAGAATATTGTGCCGAAAATGGCTTCTCTCTCTTTCTCCCCATCAAAGAAAAATTGAACTACTTAAGAGTCAACAAAAGAGAAATGAATTTTGCAAACGTCTTTCCGCCTTAAAGATTGATCGTTCGAAATCATGAAATATTCCTATCATTTTGTAATAGTCATGCTTGTCTTTTGTATATCGTTGTCAGCTGATCCATGGGGCAAAGATGCCGATCTTTGCTCACCCTCGTTATGCACCCCTTCAACAAAGACCTGCACCGTTTTGGGAAGTGTCGGAACCACCATGATCGCTTTTCACCAAAACGTAATCTCGCCTGCAGATGGCCCTAGGAGCCATTTTTTACCAAGTAGCTCTCAATACACCGTAGATGCGATGCGGACCTATGGATTTCTTAATGGCTTTATGTTGGGGTGTGATCGCCTGATGCGCGAAAACTCCGAAGAGTGGGTTTATCGCAAAGCGTGCAATGCACAGGGCGTCTCTATGAAATGGAATCCTGTTAGATAAAGTAAAAAGTCGTGCCTTTATCTCGTTACTCACGTATCATAGACGGATACAAATGAGAAGGTTATGTCAAAATTAAAAAAACTTGCAATCGTCGGACGCCCAAACGTAGGAAAATCAGCTCTCTTTAATCGCATTTGCAAACGAAAAATTGCAATTGTAGATGAAGCTGAAGGTGTCACGCGTGATAGGCTCTACTCAGAAGCAGACCTCTTTGGTTATCCGTTCCAAGTGATCGATACGGGGGGGATCAATGCGCGTTCTCCGGCTCTGTTCAACAACGAAATCAAACGACAAGCTGAAATTGCTATTGAAGAGGCAGATGCCCTAGTAATGGTTGTAGATGGTGTTGTGGGGCTTACTGATTTAGATCAAGACCTGGCTCACATTCTCCTTCGCACAAAAAAGCCTCTCTGCCTAGCTGTAAATAAGATCGACTCTTACGCAAAGGAAGATGAAATCTATCTTTTCCAAAAATTGGGAATCAAACGCATGGTCGCTGTGTCTGCGGCACAAAGTTGGCACATTGCAGAACTTCTCGAAACGGCACTACAAGATTTTCAAAAAGAGGGCGTGACAGCTCCAGAAAGTTTAGAGACTAAAGTGGCTATCGTGGGACGTCCCAACGTAGGAAAATCTTCGTTGGTCAATTACTTATTGGACGATAATCGCTGCATCGTCAGTCCGATTCCTGGTACGACACGCGACAGCGTGGATATTTCCTTTTCGCAAGGGGAAGACCTCTATACGCTTATTGATACTGCAGGGATTCGACGCAAGCATTCGGAACATGAAGTGGTCGATAAATTTGCTGCCATTCGCACCGAAAGGGCAATTGAGCGCGCTGATGTTTGTATTTTGATGTTAGACGCCTCTTCTGGGATTACAACCCAAGAGAAAAAGATTGCCAATATGATCGAAGAGGCGGGCAAAGGGTGCATTTTGCTGTTCAATAAATGGGATCTCGTCAAAGGTTTTCGTATGGAACACTGTTTAAAGGGCATTGAAGAGGAAGTTTCCTTTCTTAAGCATTGCCCCAAGGTGTTTATTTCTGCGTTGACAGGACGCAATGTCGAAAAGATTTTTCCGATTGTTAAGAAGGTACATGAAGATTCTAAAGTGCGCATCACGACGCATCAATTGAATAAGTTTGTTGCTGCAGCGATGCATCGCAACCATCCACCGATGGTTTCGGGAAAACGTTTGCGCATTTACTACATGGCGCAAGTGGATGTGCAACCACCTAAATTCGTTCTCTTCGTTAACTATCCAGAGTTGATGACGGAACCTTATCGCAAGTATCTTTACAATCAGTTTAGAGAAGCGTATGGATTCCTAGGTGTACCGATAACACTACACATGAAAGGCAAAAAACGCACGAAAGAGGAACGGCTTGGTCATGTTAAGGTGAAGGCAATTGGAGAAGCGGGGCATGAGCATCATGAGCATCCTGAGGTAGAAGTATTAAAAAAATTGGATCCTTCCTTTGATACTGATTCCTTTGACGCAAGCATCTTCGAAGACTTCGAAGACCACGAGGATTAATTTTACCACAGAGATCACAGAGAGCGCAGATAAGAACAGAGAGCGAATTCCTGAGTAACTACAGTTATTTTTTCTATAAGGTAACCAGACCGTCCCGGTCTGGTCGTGCTTTTTTTACCAGGCCGGGACGGCCTGGCTACCATATCGGCAGCCATCCCGCAAACTAAAGTTATTTTTCGATGTTAGAGGTTATAGCCGCTTAGCTCCAAATAGAACAAGAACGTCGTTCTCACTCTCTGTGCTCTCTGTGATCTCTGTGGTAAAAATAAAAAAAGAGCTCTACTGCGAAGCGGAAATGGAAATGATGCCCTCTGCCGCAGCTTCTGCAGCCACTTCATCCACCTTGGGCTCAATAGAGACAAGTGTTTTTGCCCAGCGAATAGCCTCTTGCATATGATGGTGTGGATGTTTACTATCAAACATAAACAGGTTTTCACGTCCAATTTGTTCAATCAATCCCGAACTACTCAACACTTCCCAAATATGCTCTGTTATGCCACATGCAATCAAAAAGTGACCGGAATTGATTAGGTATGAGTGCAGCTGTTGCAAAGCCAAACAGGTTGTGGCGTCGATGTCTCGTGCATTTTTTAGCTGCAGAATGATCACACGCGTACTTGTGTCATCCTCTGTAATCGTTTTAAGGGTCGTCTGAAAGAGATCGGCAGATCCAAAGAAGAGTTCTCCCTCAATTTTAATGACGCGAATCGCTTTATGCGCTGGAGCTTTGGTAGGATCCACATCTTTAAGTTCACCGGCATCATCGATGTCATATTCAGCCAAACGAATAACGGCAGCTTTTTTAAGGTACAGAGTAATGGATAAGATCACGCCAACGTAAAAGGCGATATCCAAACTGAAAAACATACACGCTAGCAAGGTTGTCCATAGGACAAATGCATCTGAAGGAGTTGCGCGAGCACAGAATAACAGCTGACGTATATTCACAATTCCAGTTGCGGTCACCAAAACTAGCGCTGACATTGTAGCTAGAGGGATGCGCGTGATGAAAAATCCCAAGACAAAAATAAAAAAGGCTACAAAAAGGGCGTTAAAGATCGCAGCAAAGCGCGTTTTGGCTCCATTGCTGAAGTTGATTGCACTGCGTGAGGGACTTCCTGAAATGGGCATGCCATTGATAAATGCAGAGACCATATTGCCTAAGCCTAGACCGAAAATTTCTTGGTTGTTGGAGAGGTGTTGTCCGGTGCTTGAAGCGATCGATTTCGCCACAGATGTGCTATCGATCACACTCAGAAGCGCGATTGCAAACGCTACCGGCAAAATGCCGTTGATAATGCGCATATTAAAGAAGGGTAGCGATAGTTGCGGGATAACATCGTAAACCTCTCCAGTGTCCCCTACGACAAGTACGTTAGGAAGGGAGAACTCACCATCATCGTGTAGATCCGCAATTAGGGAACTTCCACTATAAGACGAAAGACCCAACATCTCTACAATGATAGCGGCAACTGCAAAGGTGATGACTGCTGCAGGAACTTTTACATTGATGCGTTTGAACATCAAGAGCATCGTTAAACTACCGATTCCCAGTGTAGTGGTTAGCCAATGGACCTCATTTAAATGAGTGACCAAGTAAACTGTATTTTCATAGAGAGAATGGACTCCCGGCAAACGGGGAATGTTTAGGAGAATAAATAACTGACTAATAATGACTGCACAGGCAGTTCCAGCGATATATCCGATGACAACCGAGTGGCTGACAAATTGCGTCAACCTACCAAGGCGACACCACGCGGCAAGAATCTGTAAGGTGGCTGTTAAAAAGGTCAATTGCGTCAAAATTTGAACGGCCATGATATCGCGTTCTACACCGGTCAAATCGCGGTAATAGGTGTACAAAATTTCGGCCGTACCCGATTGAATTAAGATGGCTATCGCATTACTTGGACCCATCACCAATTGGCGTGAAGAGCCAAATAAAGCGGCAATGATCGAAGAGTAAATCGCAGCAAAAAGACCAGCAGATAGAGGAAGTCCAGCTAAAAGAGCGTATGCCATTGCTTGTGGAAGCGTCAGCAATGCAACAGATAATCCAGCCATTAAATCTTGGCTGAACGTGATCCAGTTATAGCTGTTGATATCATCTTGCAAAGGGGCAAGAGAGATATCATCTGCAGGATAGGTTAATGGCATTCTTATAATCAAAGGTTAAGGTATTTCAAAAACTGCAAGTATATCATCATTTAATATTATTTAAAATCATAATAAGTGAAGGAAAAAAGATGTTGATAACAAAATTGGAGAGAGGATTGCGTAAGTGCGTTCGATTGATGTCTTTTCCGTGCCCGTGCCCGTGAGCGTGCCCGTGCCCGATTTGCTAAAAAGC
>JACDHD010000081.1 GCA_013821265.1 Parachlamydiaceae bacterium
GGGGTAGGCTTGCCGGCCCCATTTACAGTTCGTTGTGACATCGGCAAGCCGATGTTTGTGAAAGCGGTGGCAAGCCACCGCACTCCAAATAGCACATTCGCCCTCTGTGCTTCTCTATGCCTCGTTTGAATTTTGCAATTGTCCTTCGCTTGGCCTTCGCTATCAAACATCGGCCCTTTGGGCCTTAAGCACATAGATATAGGGTATAGATTGTGGATGCTAAAGTTGGAAGCTCAAGGAAAAAAAAGAAGCGGCGACGATGTCGCCGCATAACCAAGAAGCTAAGCTAAACGCTTAGATTTTTGCTGTTGGATCTACTTTTAATGGTGTGTAGAATTGGTAAGCTACACCAAGTGAACCAAGACCTGCAATCATTGTTACAAAAGCAAAAATTGCACGTGCTGCTGAAGTGCTAACATCCAAGGCTTTAACGATGCTAATACCGTTAGAAACGATTGTATATTTTCCTGGAGCAATAACTGCTGCTACACCAAGTCCTAAAGACACAGCACCAAACAAGCCTAATGCAACCAATGCCACTCTTACAAAGTTTTCTTTTGTAAAGTACGTTGCATAGCAACCTGCTCCAGATTTTGGTGGGGCTAGTTTTAGTGGTGGTGTTTTTAGATCTACTCCTGAAGCTGCTGCTGCTGCACTTGGTGCTATTGACATATCTGATGGTGTTGACATAATGTCTCCTTATGGTTACGAGTTCATACACTCTTAGAGTGTTATCGTTTTAAACATACTTGCCTGATGCGCTTTTCGTCAATCTTTTAGCAAAAACCTTTTTGACATCTGAGACTATTCGGAGAAGTATTCTTTGCCCAACCGCACTCGTCGCCCAAAGAGAAGAAGGGGCAGTACAAAAAAGAAAAACCCAAATCCCGCATCTAAAAGGGGCATCGCAACGAGATCAGTCAATAACCAATGCCACGAGATCCCACCCGCTTTTTGTTCAAAAGCATAAATAAGTGCAATTTGTAACAACGTCGCCAAAACAGAAAAAAAGAAGGTCATTAGGGGCAGTGTGCTGATGCGATCGGCAAAAAAATTGTACCGCTGTTTGTACAATAATGCTGCCGTCGCCACATAGCTTGTAGCATAGAGTCCAAAATGTGTCTGAGATGACATCAAATCAAGCACCAAACCTGCAGTAAGAGACGCCCACAAACAAGCAATATAGGATTTTTGGTAAAACAAGATAATTAAAAAAGGAGCAAAAAACATCAAAGGCCACGTAGGTATCAACACCGGAGCACACAGGACCGCTGCTAGCGTTACAATTAAAGCACAATCGATTCGCTTGCGCTCTAAGTTCACCTAGTAGGCCCCTTTAGAAAAAATCATGCTGGGAATTGTCTTTAAAATGAGCCAACAATCCAAAATAATCGAGTGGTTGTCAATATAATGCTCATCAAGCTGAATGCGTTTCACATAGCTGGTGTCGTTTCGACCAGACACCTGCCAGATACAGGTCAACCCAGGACGCATGGATAGAATTTTTGGAGCCTTTTCGCCTAGGTAATG
Source organism: Parachlamydiaceae bacterium (assembly GCA_013821265.1). Lineage (GTDB taxonomy): Bacteria > Chlamydiota > Chlamydiia > Chlamydiales > Parachlamydiaceae > JACDHD01. The sequence continues at coordinate 1,531 of JACDHD010000081.1, forward strand.
CACCACCTCATCGTAGACGACAGGTCGAGGCCCTACAACACTTAAATCGCCCCTCAACACATTCCAAAACTGTGGCAATTCATCCAAAGATGCTTTTCGCAAAAAAATGCCGATTGGGGTCACTCTTGGATCATTCTTTAATTTTCTTGTTCTTATCCATTCGTCATTCAATCGAGAATCGCTAGCAAGAAGTTCCTGTAGGCGCTCGTCTGCATCGACATACATCGTTCTAAATTTATAACAGCGAAAGGGCTTGCCTCCTCGTCCAATGCGTTCGTGAGAATAAATAGCTTTTCCCGGTGATGAGAAGCGAATCATTACAAAAATCACGAGTAGCAACGGCAAACAGAAAACCATCGCAGCGCAAGTAAAAAACAGATCAAATATACGTTTAATCGGGCGATGCTTCACCCGAACTGTAAGTGTCAATGTCTCTTTATGTTCCATCAGCAACCTATTATTGTGTAACATTTGTGAATCTTGATCTTAATCTCGATCTTGATCTTAGCCCTTCCTTGCCGTTGCCTGGTTCTAAGGCTCGAAGGGCTGCAATAACAGCCTTCAGGCTTTAGGACAGAGCTCAGATCAAGATCAAGATCAAGATCAAGATCAAGATTTACGATACACCATGCATTCAGCCAGAGCTATCAAACGAGAAGAATCTTTCGATAATCCCTCCAGCGCCCCTCTAGCAGATTGCAACAGCTTTTGTGCTGCCACCTGCGATTGCTCCAATCCTAGTAAGGAAACGTATGTTGATTTTCCATTTACGAGATCAGAGGCCTCGCTCTTGCCGCGTTTCGCTTGGCTATCTGTGACATCTAATACATCATCAATAATCTGAAATGCAAGTCCTATGTCTTTTCCAAACGCTCTTAGCTGCTTTAACTCATTTTCTGAAGCATCTGCCAAAATGCCTCCAAACTCAAGCGAAGCAGTGATCACAGCACCTGTCTTATTTTGGTGCATCAACTGCATTGCCTCTAGATCGATCTGTTTGCCTTCCGATTCCAAATCCATCACCTGTCCCGCAATCATACCCTCGCCACCGGCACAACGGGTCAAGAGTGAGATCAAACGCACCTTCTTTTCGGCACTTAAATACGGATCTCTAGACAGCACTTCAAAAGCATAAGTCAATAAAAAGTCACCGGTCAAAACAGCATGCCCTTCTGGAAAAACGCGATGCAGAGAAGGTTTTCCGCGACGAAAGTCGTCGTCATCCATACAGGGAAGATCATCATGGATTAAGGAATAAGTGTGAACGATTTCTAATACACAAGCTGGTGCTAAGGCGTGCGCAGAGTTGCCCTCAAACATTTCAACTGTGGCTAGAGCCAAAATGGGACGTAACCTTTTGCCTCCACCCAACAACGAATAGCGCGCTGCACTAAAAAGAGAGGCGTAGGGGGACTTTGTTTCTGGAACTAATCGATCCAGCTCCTCTTCAACCAACCTGCCTTTTTCCTTTAGATAACCGCTGACATCCATCTGATTCCTATTCCGCTACGATTTGAGCAATTGATTCTTCCGCATACACGATAGCCTGGCCAATACCGATGTAATCAAATCCCCGCTTTGCCATTTCATGCGGGACATATTGATTCCGTCCATCAAAAAAGGCTTTTCCTTGCATTGTCGATAGGATCGCAGCAAAATCCAAAAAGCGAAACTGCTTCCATTCGGTTACAAGAGCGATCGCATCTGCTTCTTCCGCCACTTCCAATTCACTTTCACACCAGCGAATTTGCGGATTGACTGGCAAGATCTTTTTGGCATTGCTCATCGCAATCGGATCAAACAGCTGAACACGAGCTCCAGAACGCAACAAGAAGTCGATTAATACAAGCGAAGGGGCTTCCCGCATGTCGTCTGTGTCTGGCTTAAAGGCTAATCCCAAAATTCCAATGACTTTCCCTTTTAATCCACCACTTCCTTCAAAATAGGTAGCGATCTTCTTGCCTAGCACCTGTTTTTGGCGCTTATTGACCACTTCAATCGCTTGTATGATGGGCGTCTCATATCCCAATGCTGCCGCTTGAGCATGCAGTGCGCGGATGTCTTTGGGAAAGCAAGAGCCTCCAAAACCAGGTCCAGCGTACAAAAAACTGTACCCAATGCGTTTGTCGGCTCCAATGCCTTTACGCACTTTATTGATATCGGCTCCATTGAGTTCGCATAATCCAGCCAATTCATTCATAAATGAAATACGGGTTGCCAACATGGCGTTAGCAGCGTATTTTGTCATTTCGGCTGATGCGATGTCCATGATGATCAAACGCTCATGACTGAGCATAAACGGAGAATAGATCTCTTTCATCACAGCAGCAACATCTGGCTTGTCTGTGCCGATGATGACGCGATCTGGCTTTAAGAAATCTTGAACAGCACTGCCCTCTTTGAGGAATTCAGGATTAGAAACAACATCAAAGGAAAATGTCGCACCGCGTTTATCTAAAATGGGTTGCATGATCGAAGCTACTTCCTGAGCCGTTCCTACAGGGACTGTAGACTTATTCACGATAATGCAGTAGTCGGTCATGTGTTGCGCTATGGAGGAGGCTGCGTTGCGAATGTAGCGCAGATCGGCATGTCCTTCATCCGTTACAGGGGTATCCACAGCCAGAAAGCATACTGAAGCGTTTGCCACAGCTTCCGCATAGTTGGTGGTAAAATGTAGGCGTTTTGCTTTTGCACTGCGTCGCACCATCTCTTCCAATCCCTGTTCGTAGATAGGAATTTCACCGCGTTGCAGTTTATAGATCTTGTCTGGATCGATATCGAGGCAGGTCACATGATGCCCCATTTCGGCAAAGCACGTTCCTGTTACTAATCCGACGTACCCAACACCAATTATCAATAAATCCATAATACTTCCTAAAGAACGAAAGGTGATAGTTTTTAAAGGCTTTCTATTTGTTTTTACCACAGAGACACAGAGGCACAGAGCAGCACAGAGAGCGCGAGAAATGCAATTTAAAAAAGAATAAGTCTCTTTTTCTTTTCTTCGCTCTCTGTGCTCCTCTGTGCCTCTGTGTCTCTGTGGTAAAAAACAAATACGAACATTCTCCCTTCGTTCATGTATAAACTTTTATTACTTGAAAAGAGGATTAAGGATACTACACTGTTTCATAATTGTACATCTCAAGGTTCATTACTAATAGGAGACGCAAGAAACGCCATCTGTACAATTTCTCCCTTCAGGACCCATCGGCCATACAGAGAAGTAAACAGCAAAGCGATCCTCGCTTTCCTTGTGCTGGTAAGACACTTTCACTTCCATCGAAGAACTTAAATTAGCTAAAAGATCGATTTCAAACTCGTTGTATCTCGTGCGATTTTTGCGTTTCCATCCATGCCTTGCTTCATACTCAAGGGCCCAGCTCGGATGAAAGCGATAAAAAAAACGTAAAAGCACTGTGTCGCGTCTATCGGAAACTTCAGAATGTAGCAACGATTGAACGGATCGAAAGGAATCTAACACAAAATTATCATGATCCGCTTTGCGCCAATCGTAGGCATCGCGATGGCGATATTCGGCAGCCACCGCAAAATCGGTGCTAGCCGTCCATTCTGTCCGAATATTAAAGTGATCGCATTGGTTTTCACTAAAATCCCAAGCGGTGTCGATGATATGCCTTAGCCGCAACGTGGGATTTAGAACGACGCGGGAATAGACTTTTGGTATGGATTGATGAATCGTTTCTGTATCGAAAAATGCATTTGCCCATAAATCGACAAATACAAGTCGTCGCATACATGAGCAAGCATCTTTGAAATAAAAGCTCTGAGTTGCCCCAAAACGCAACATGTCAAGTCTATACCAACCATCTTCAATATCAAAGATGTAGTGATCATTTGGAGATGTTGTCGGGAACGTATAATACTGGTAATCCGCATAGGGCACGATGACATGCTTATTATTTCCATAGTACTGGTGGAAAGGTGCCTGTAAATTGCATCCAAATAGCCCCGCAACAACCCAATCACTATTTCCCTGCGGTCCATCATCGTAGAAAATCACTGTGGAACCGACTCGCGGAGTCAATGTCGCATATTCTAATGGAATGGCGCGGTAGGAATTTAATAAATAAGATACACGGACGGCGTTGTAATCATGCACATGCCTCACGTTGTTGGCATAGGCAAAATCTAAATAAGAAGCTTCTATGCGATTATCAACGACAATATCTGTAGATCCTAATAAAAAAGGCCTCCAGGTTGTCTTTAAGGTGGGTAACTCCTGCTTTACGGTTTCAAACGAATTGACTCGCACACGCGCCATAAAGTTTGTAATCCACCACAACTCCTGTCGACGCACATCCAACTGCGTACGCCCTGCCTCTTCGATGTCTAAACTTTGGTCGGCATAATCCACGGACATGTACTTGTCGCTAAGCTTATCGTAGGTAAAATCTAGAGTTGCCAATCCATCTGCAGAGGCTCCATGGTATGCCCCTTGGAAACGGTATCTATACTGTTCATTTGGATGAAAAATGGAAGAATCGCGTGCCAAGTAGTTAATAGTCTCAAAGGTCTCATTGCGGTCACTTGAACGATAACGTGTTTCTAATCCTCCTCCCAAACCTCGATTTAAGCGGTAATCTAATCTTAAAAAAGTTTTAAGAGCATTCCACGCAAAGATTTCATAAGAGAGTCCGACACGAGGACCTTGTCGTCCTCCCCATCCAAACCGATATTTTACTGGACTTTCACGTAACGATTTAATGTCTAAAGAGATTGAAGGCAACCAAAATAAAGTTCGGTCAAACAAACAAAAGCGAACATTGCTGGCCTTTAAAAAACGCTCGCATTCCAAAGAGGCTTCTTCAGCAGCGACATACCAATCAGGATAGTAATTATCGGAGGTCGTTATAATCGCTCCCGAAACTGAATACGTTCCATTCGGATGTAGATAAATAACATCTCCACCTACATACCAAGACGCGATTCCAGAACGCGCAAGATAGAGAACTCCAGCTCCAGTTTGAAAATCGTACTCTAAACGTTGACCGACAAAAATATAATCGCCAAATTCCAACATGAGATCTTCTTCAGCTTCAATAAAACAAACCGGAGCCCCTTCCACAACCTGTCGCGTATAGATAATTTTACGTCCCTGTATGCGAATATTTGGACCTGAAATGACGCCGCCCTTTTCAGTCCTCAACACACCTTTGCAGAACGTGGGTTCACGCAAATCGACATTTACTCCCTCAACAAAAACACCCTTAAGAAGATCCTCGGTTGTTTCGCTTCTGATAGCAAAAGGACATGCAAGCAGCATCCACAAGGCTACTAAAAAGTAGCTGCTTCTGAATATGTCTGTCTTTCTTAAAGAGATCATCATTTTATTGGCTCGCACGCATGAGAAGGCCTGTCAACGCGTATTTATTTTTCGCATTTCCATACTGAATGGCATCTAATAGTGTGGTTATCCCCGCTTCATCCTGCTGCTGAGTAAGTGCTTCAAAGGACTCAACAAGAAGCCTTGATGTTTCCTGTGGAGTCAATTGGTACTCAGAAATCTCTAAGCTGCCTTCATTACCTATCAAAGGGCGAAATTGAATTAATTCTCCCTGATGCTGCTGAGCGACCCATTTACGCAAATTATCCGAATAAGTTCCCTCCTCTTTCAAGCGATACAAAGCTAAATTACAGTAATTTCTTATCAACGGCGCTCCAGCTTTTTGCTGCAGCTTTTTCAATACTTCTACCGCAACAGGTGTTCGCAAAGCCTCCAACGATCCCACAATAGCTGGCACGAGATTGTTTTGTTGCACACTTAAAAGAGTGTTCATAAATCGAAAAAACTCTGCTTCAGGCAATTCCACAGCAGCCTTTATCGCCTCCTCACGCAGACTTAGAGACTGTTCAAGAGAAGCAGGATCATCTCCCAAATTTTGCTGTGCTGACGGAATAAGTTTATATGCAGTAAAGACGCCTCCAGGAGACCCCACTTTACTCAAAGCCAAATCGCGAGAATCGCGAATCAACAGTTCGCATAATAAAGGAAGACATCGAGGGTCTTTGCGTTTCAATAATGCCAGCACAGCATTGACCTTGATCTGTTGGTTGGGATGCTGCATCAATGCAACAAGACTCTCTTCACTGCCTTCCATCTCCCCCAAAAGAACAATCGCAAAGATATTCTCTGCGTTAGCCATTTTCACGATTTCAGCTCGCACTTCACTTCTTCCTAAACTATTTAAAGCTTGAAGGGCTGACAACTTCACATGAGGAGATCGCGACTCGGTTAGCTGTTGCAATTTAGGAACTGCAGATTCATCTTTCAAAGCCCCAAACGCAAATGCACACGCTTCTTGCTGAGGCAGCGCATGATGTGTCGCCAATGAACGAATGCTAGGCAACATGTCATCGCGTCGATTTTTTGCAGCAGCTAAAACTGCTTCCACACGTACGTCTTGACTAGAATGCGCCAGCATTTTGCGCAAAATGCGCATCGCCTCAGGAGTCCCCGCATGAGCAAACATTTGAGGGAACAGCGGAGCTGCCTCAACAGGTAATTTGCTCATTAAGGATTCTGCATGTGACACGGCGTGCGGAGCCTTTCTTTTAATGAGCTGAAAGACCGCTTCTAGGCGAATGAGAGCAAAGTTTGATGATAAGGCTCGATTTAATGCTAAGTCTGCTTCATCATTATTGAACTTTGCCAAAAAACTTAAGGCAACGAGTTGTAGCTGCGGTTGAGGGCTTCTTAATCCCTCTTCAAGGATATACAGAGTCTTTTCGTTAAGAGAAATCCCAGCTCCAAAAAGAGTCAATAGCTGCGTTTCAGGGTCGGCAGAACGCGCTCCTTCGTTTAAGAGCATCAACCCAATCTGTTGCAGTAGCTCAGCATCATGCTTCTGGTGATGTGCTGTAAACTCGCGGTATAAGTTAAAGGCATCTTCAACGTGGCCCGCTTGTAGCAAGTAGAGAATGCGATTCGGCGTCGATGGCGTCACCGACAAACACAAAATGCCACATACAATTAATACACCAGCAACAATACGTTTCATTTGCAACTCAATTTTTGCTCTGCCTACAAGCACGAACAGAATCGTTACCCTTCGCGCTTAGACTCGATTCTGAACATTATAGCGATATGCCACAAATTAGGAGATAGAAATGTTATAGATTCGGCTGTACATCCATCAGGCAAGATTGCCTTCGCCTTCGATCTCTGTGAAAAAAAAGGAGACACAAGTAATCCGTTGCAGAAGTGTTCGTTTTGTTTTTTACCACCAAAGAAGCCGTTGTAGAAGTGTTCGTTTTGTTTTTTACCACAGAGACACAGAGAGCACAGAGAAGGGCATAGCAGACGTTTTCGTTGTTGCGTTTTTGTCGCTTTGAGGCTAATGGTGATTGGTTTTTCGATACCTTTTTAAAAAGCTGAGGCTTTTTAAAAACCAGCCAAGGCAAAATTGTCTGCGCCAATTTCGCACTTACTTTGCT
>JACDHD010000117.1 GCA_013821265.1 Parachlamydiaceae bacterium
CGGGCACGCTCACGGGCACGGGCACGGATTAAGAGTGCAAGCTCATCTGTTATATTGACTTTATCGATTAAAATCTGTACAAGCTTAGGCCATCGCACCCCCTGTCGCACAAATACTAGAAAAACAGCTTAAAAAACGTGTGTTTGTTTTTCCTGTATGTTATTTGTAGCGAACAGAACCACGCGACTACGATTAAGTAAAACCGGAGAAGACACTACTATGAAATTATTAAAATTCTTACTGCCTATTATGATAGTGGGAGTAGTTGCTGCTTATGCTGATGAAGATGGCGAAATTTCTCGTCATAATGAATCGCTAAACACAAGAGACTTGGAATCACTAAGACGATTTGTAAATGAAAAACGTTTTACTGATTTAGAAGATAAATCAAAAAACTTGTCTATTAGCGGTGACGTGCGTACAGAATGGCGTCATATGACTGAAGAGTTCTGCGGACACAGAGTTCGCGGTGGCAATGGTCAAGATTGCCGTTGCATTCCACTTGGCAAAAACGACTTCGATATCGAATTTAACCTTAAATTTGACTACGCACAAGACAACGCATGGGCGTATGCGCACTTGCAATACGATAACTCAGCAGGAACAGAACGCATCGACTGCAATTGCACAAAAAACATTTGTGGGCCTCGTAGCCGTGAAACCGGCCGCTGCAGCCGTTCTGATAGATCAGAAAGAAAATGCACCGCTAATCGTTTCCATGGAAGTGGTTCCGTTGATGGCTTAAACCTAAAACGCGCTTACATGGGTTACAACATTTTCACAGATTCTTGTGGGAACGAACTGGACATTGAAATTGGTCGTAGGCCTCTTTATGACGTCTTCGAATCTGAAATTCAATTTGATAACCGCATGGACGGAGCGCTGCTTAAATACGCCGGTAAATGGGAATGTGTCGCTAACTGGTATGCACAAGTTGGGGGCTGGGTTGTTGACGAACGTGTTAGCCACTTTGCGTATGCTGCTGAAATCGCATTTTTTGACATCTGTGATTCCGGATTCGATGCAAAGTACTCCTTCATCGACTGGAGAAAACATGGCATTAACCGCTGCTACATAAAAAATCCAAGAGCGATGAAGTATGCAAACTCACAAGTGGTCCTTACCTATCACTTAGATCCTGAAACAATTTGCGTTCCAGTAGAGATCTATGGTGCTGTCTTGTACAACCACTTGGCACATCAAGCGATTGTACCTCCTGCTGACCTCAATTTTGGTGGTGATGTCTCTGCTAACTGCACCTGCGGTTGCGACGATTTAACCAGCAGAAACAAAAACAAACGTTGGGGATTCTATGGCGGGATAACCGTTGGAGAAGTGGATGTAGAAGGGGACTGGAGTTTTGATATTCAGTACCAATACGTTCAGCAGTATGCCATTGCGTATGATGACGAAAACGGAATTGGCTTAGGAAATGCAACAGCAGATTGCTGTGGCTCTTTCCCAACAACCGGCTACCAAGGGGTTAGATTTGATGCATTGTATGCGTTAACAGATAACCTCACGATTCAAACAATCATCGATTGGGGAAAGTCAACCGAAAGAGAAAAACACACCTATTCTAAGTTGGAACTAGAAGCGATCTACGCGTTCTAATTTCATCCAATAATTTGGAGTGCGGGACCTTGGTCCCGCTTTCATAGGGGTCGGCTTGCTGACCCCCCCCCGTCTATGAGTCCCACTTCTACCACTAAGTCCCTAATCGATGAAGTTCTTCAGCTAAAACAATAACACAGTTATGATGTATGCTTTTTGCTTTCAATCCCTAGGCAGGACGTCTGTCCTTTAAAGACAATTGCATAAGTGGAAACATGTTTTTAACGCTTTTAGATGTTGCTTCATAGCCTAAACCGCAAAGCGGTTACTAAGCCACGCAAGTGGCGACAGTATTTAGCCATGGGTGACTGAGCGAAGCGAGGGAACCCATGGGACGCCTCCTCCTAAAAGCGGAGCCACAACGTGGCGACAGAAATCATCGTTGTAAGCAATCTGTCGCCACGTTGTGGCTCATGTGTCTGGGGTGCATGTTCCACGGGTTCACTCGCTTTGCTCGATCACCCATGGCTAATTTCTGTTGCCACTTTGTGGCTTATTAACCGCTTCGCGGTTTAATTCTTTAAACCAGAACTTTTGCAATCGCTCTTTACGTCCCCTTTTCCTAAAAGTTATTTTACTAAATTAACAAAACATGTATCATTCGTTTTTTATTATTCTTAACAAAATGATTACCTATGTCATTACAAGCAATTGCTGAGACAAGCAGGCTACATTCTCTCGGTTGGGTGCGTTATGAGCAAAGACGTGAAACGCGTGTATATGTTTGCACAGGACTTGGATATGCATCGATTGTAAAAAAAATCGTCACATTTTCACCCACATTGGCAGCCTTATGTCCATGGATCGCTGTTGCCTCAGGGGTTGTCCGCGTCTTATTAGCAGCATATGCAAAGGCAAAAATGACTAAAGGAAATTCAGAAGGTCACTTTTGTGCTGAGTCACACATCGTTCGAGGGATAGCTGAAATTTGTCAATTGGGTTTGATTTTATTAATTGCAGACGTGGCCATGACTCAATTGAGAATGAAATTGGAAAGAAAACAATCAATTTCAACTTAAACGTCGGACGTCGCAATGACTTGTTTGAGACTTGGTGTAGCGCGTCAAACAAAGAAAGCCCCAGCTTGAAAGGGTCAGGCCGTCCGAGGGTGTGAAAAAATAGGCAAAAACGCAGAAAAATAAAAAATTGATAGGTCTAGACTATATTGTCAGCCGTGTTAAATTTTTACTTGTCGCAATTTTGTTAATTTTTTCACAAGCTCTCCCGGCCTGGTTT
>JACDHD010000016.1 GCA_013821265.1 Parachlamydiaceae bacterium
CCCCATTCACAGTTCGTTGTGACATCGGCAAGCCGATGTTTTTGAAAGCGGTGGCAAGCCACCGCACTCCAAATTGGCACTTTTGCAATTGTCTCTAAAGGACTCAGGGCAGTGACCAGGAAGCCAAAATATGTCCACGAATTTGACAACGTTGATTAATCATTTAACTGATCTACTCCAGCCTAATTTGTTGCCAGACTACTGTGTCAACGGTCTACAAGTACAAGGCAGCAAAAACATCTCCAAAATCGCCACAGCAGTCTCCGCCAGTCTCTCCACCATCCAAGCAGCTGTTGAAGCCAATGTCAATGCTCTCATCGTTCACCACGGCCTCTTTTGGGATGGTGATAGCCCAGTTGTATCAGGAAGCAAACGCGAAAAATTACTCCTGCTTCTACAAAACAATATCTCACTTTTAGCCTATCACCTCCCACTGGATGCTCACCAAACGGTCGGAAACAATTGGAAAGCCGCTCAAGACCTCGGCTGGACAAATCTTCAACCCTTCGGCTTATACAAAAAGAATTATATCGGAGTCCAAGGCACCTTCCCAGCTATGCCTCGCAGCCAATTTCAGAAGCAACTGGAACTCTACTACGCACACCCCGCAACCTGTGCTCTAGGCGGCAAAGAGCTTGTCTCATCGGCAGCTCTCATCTCTGGCGGAGCCTACAAAAGCCTCTCAGAAGCTGCCTCTGCTGGTATCGACTGCTTTATCACAGGTAATTTCGATGAACCAGCCTGGTTTCAAGCCTTCGAAACTCAAACGAACTTTTTTGCTCTAGGACACTCTGCAACAGAACGCGTGGGCCCCATAGCCCTCCAAAAACACATAGAAAACGTCCTCCACGTACAAACACTATTTATTGACACCCCAAACCCATTTTAACCATATGACACTCGAAACATTTTCCTGGATCGCTTTCAACTTTTTTGTCTTTGCAATGCTCGCCCTAGACCTTTATGTCTTCCATCGCAAACCCCACAAGATTGAATACAAAGAAGCTCTCATCTGGAGCGCTGTGTGGATCGCCCTTGCCCTCCTTTTTTGCCTCGGACTTACCTTCACCCACGGCACAGAATCAGCCCTCAACTTCCTCGCCGGATTCCTCCTAGAAAAATCACTCAGTATCGACAACCTATTCGTCTTCCTCATGATCTTCTCCTACTTCTCTGTCCCAGAACCCTACCGCCATACTGTCCTCTTCTGGGGTATCCTAGGGGCACTCGTCATGCGCGCAATCTTCATCTTCGCCGGCATCATCCTCATCCAAATGTTCCACTGGGTCATCTACTTATTTGGTATCCTACTAATCTTCACCGGCATCAAACTAGCGATCACTCACGAAAATGAAATCCAACCAGAACAAAATTTTGTCCTCAAAATCTTCCGCAAATTCTTCCCGATAACCCCCAACTACGAAGGCAAACGCTTCTTCATCAGAAAAGACAAACGCCTCTGGGCCACACCCCTCTTCGTGGTCCTCATCGTCATCGAAACCACCGACATCCTCTTCGCCATCGACTCCGTCCCCGCCATCCTCGCCATCACCCAAGACCCCTTCATCGTCTACACCTCCAACGTCTTCGCAATCATGGGCCTCCGCTCCATCTACTTCGCCCTCGCAGGCCTCATGCAAACCTTCAAATACCTCCACTACGGCCTCGCCGTCCTCCTAGTCTTCATCGGCACCAAAATGCTCATCAGCGAATTCTATCGCATCCCCATCACCTTCACCCTAAGTTTCATTGCTCTTACTCTGTTATTATCCATTTTTTTACCTCGCTTTTTTATAAGGGGCTCTGCCCCTTAAACCCCGCAAAAGGGCCGTGGGCCCTCTTGACACCCTTTGTAGATAAAGAAAAACATATTCGTGGCTCGGAACATGCATAGAAAAAAGAAAGTTATGTAAAAACTGCGTTTTTAAATAACTTCCTTCAATAAATATTCAGAACACCCATTTTCTTAATCCCAAGGAGACAAAAGAACCAAGCTCTCTTCCGCGATTCAGGAACAAACACCTAAAAAACACGAGAAAAATAAATAATAACAGAAAGACGAAATCCAACTTAATTATTACAATTTAAAATTTGTTATTGCATTTAATTAAGTTATTTTTTATAATTATTACTATACGTTAATCTTTTAGTAAGCGTTGAATTAATAATAAATTATTATAGAGAGGATTTTATGCCAACATTTAATGTAACAGGATTAAGAGAACCATCTGCTCCAGATCTTCAAAAGGAAGGGTATCCCACAGAAGATCATAGTGAGGGGGTTGAATTGCAAAGACTGATTCAAGGTGCATTGCAACCGAATAGTGCCGAACTTCCCGGTTTAGATAGTCTCAGATCTACTAGAAACTGGCTACATATTGCCATAATTAGTGGAGCAGTTCTCACACTCTCTCTAATGGCTCTCGCATGTCTTGCAGCAATGACGGTTTCGACCGCCCCGTTAATATCTAGCTTAGGGGCTTTTTGCTCCTTAGCGACAGCTGTTTTTACAGGCTTGATAGTTTTCGAACTTACCAAACAAGTTGGTAAAGTCAATGCATCTATAAGGCAACTAAACGCTCAACCTGGTCTACCTCTCCCTCTGAAAACTGATTAGTGATCTACAACCTTTAGAGGAGGAAGGAGAAGGAAAAGAGAAAAGAGCCTTCTCCTTTTACCTCTCTAAAGGTTGACCTATTACCACTTTTATTTGCACATCTATAAAAGTTCTGAGGTAATCCATTTTTGCGAAACGCAGTTTCCAAAAAGGGGTTACCTGCAGCAGAACCTTTGTAGCTGCGTAACAAAACTAAAAAGGGAGTCAAGAGGGCGCAAGCCTTCTTGCGGGGGGTAACCCCTTATTGCGATTTATAAATAGGGCATATTCGAGATTTCTCTCTAGGAGCTCGCACTATGCTCTGAAAATAAGGAGATAATATTAGTCAATATTACCTCCTTATTTTTGCGAGCTCATAGAGGAAAAGAACTCGAATCTGCCCCATTAGAAATCACAATCAGGGGTTTCAGGGGGCAGGGCCCCCTTCTTTCCCTTTTCCTTTTTTTCCCCCTACCTCTTCTAAGGCATTGTCGATCATTTTGATGTTAGCGTGGGAGGTGTTGAGGAGGTATTGTAGTTTTTTGTTGTTTAGGGTTAGGCGGGAGGCTGTTTTTTGCCACTCAGGGAGATCTTGACGCTGAATATGTTTGAGATCGCGACTGAGAATTTTGCTGTAGACCACATGGAACATCATGAGGACAGCGCTGTAGCCAATTTCTTCGGACAGTTCTGTTTCGGCAAGAGCTGCCAGACCACTTTGTAGTGTGTTTGGGACATTTTTGGTCTCTTGGATTTTTTTTATTGTGATATCGGTTTCCGATATAATGGTTGAGAGATGTTCTTGGCATCTTACAAGGCTTTCGCGCAGTTCTTTTGTGAGGGATACCAATTCATCATGTGTAATGTGTTTTGGGGTAGCATTTTGAATTTCTCCGTAAAGGCGATCGTGAAGTTCATATTGCTGTGGGAAAGCAACTTCTTTGAAAGGTTTGTTGGGGATATTGGGGAAGCCTATCCCGCCTTCAGTTGCATTGATGAGAGAGAGTTTGGGATTATTTTCGGCAAATTCGCCGATCCATTGTGATTCGGCAATCCATTTCCATAGAGTATATACAGGATTTCCATAGATATCCGGTTTAGGAAAGGCTTTTTCTTCTAAGTCTGTGGAATTCAGTAATTCATTCGTCGTGATTGCATTATCAGAAATGACCCCTTGAGCATATGTTTGCATATTTGTAAACGCAAGGTCCATACCTACAAAGATAATGGGGTTGCAGCCCCATAGGCGGGCGACTTCCATACAAAAGTTCACAACGTTAAATCCCTCTTCTAAACCTTTACCTTCGATTCCTAGTTTTTCCTCATACCAGTCTGAGGTGTCGTAGCCACCACTGCCAGAAATATAAATATGGGGCCCTCTGACAGCTCGGCAAGCACGCTGCTCTAAGCGAGTGCGAAAGAGAAAGGGTAATTCAAAGGCACAATTGTCTTGAATGCGTTTTAGTTGTTCTGCATTTGGGTCTATGCCTGCACCTAAGTGTGGTTGGATTCCAAAGGAGTTGAGGGCATTAAGAGAGGATCCACCAGCAAAAATCAGAGCGCGATCCGTTAATGTTTTAAGAAGAGGAAGTTGTTTGCTTAAAGAGGGTCCTGCTCCGCAAATGATCGCTGGGATCCCCTTAAACTTACCCTCCATCGTATCTCCAATTGCAGATTGGTCCAGCATAAGCATATTATGGTAAAAATTGCGGTAGAACACGATCCCATACTGTAAATATTCATCTAGAAGCGCATGGCGTGTCGTAGCATCGTGAGCGAGCTTATGTTGCAACTGTTCGAAAAGTTCCGTTTTTGTCTCTGCATAGTATGGCAAAGCAACAATCTGTATTTGTGTTGTGATTGACGTCCAGTATAGCTCTGCAAGCTCTTCTTTTTTATCTTTGAGGTTATCAAAGTAGTGCAGCTGCACTTGCGGATCAAACAAGATATCATGCGCTCTTTCTGTTTCAAAGAGACGATGAATGACAGCTAGGTCGTTTTCTAAAAAAACTAGACTGCGATGAAAGTCCCCCTTAAGCCATTCCTTGGCAGCATCATAAACATAACCCAAGCCTACGCCAAAGACATATAAGACAAGCGTATTTGATAAATCTAGTGTTGAAAACCACTCTTGAGCTGATTTAGAGACATTTTCATTAGAATGGTAGAATTGCGTGGATGAAGGCCCTACCACCTTAAGATTCAATTCTCCTGCCTTAGTGTTGCAAAAAAGAAGTGGTGAGCAGTCGGCATAAGGAACAAAGATAGCTGCTTTAGGATACTTTTTAGACCATTTTGCGATATTATCATGAAATTGCGTTTCATCCATTAATTTGCGGCTCCCTCATCTTTTTTTTCTCGTCCTTTTCGATGCTTTTCAACCGCAAGAGAAACGATATTCTGAATAGTTCCTATTTCGCGCGTCAGCTTTTTTGTCATCTCTTCTAACTGTGCTTGCAGTTCACGACGCGCTGTGGGGGATTTCCATATTGGTTCTAACGAGTCATCACCCTTGACACCAGAATATTCTAACAATTCATTATGCATTGCTTCCATATGTTTAATTTCAGCACGCAATGTTCCTAAATCTTTCTTAAGGCCCTCTTGAATATCTTTTTGTTGAGGAAATAACAGAGGGGCTATTTTATCTAATCCATTAAAAACATTCTCTAACGAATCTGTTAGGAGCGCTGTCTGCTTGGCAACCGCATCGAAGTAATCTTCTTGCAGACTCTTAGATTCTGGAATTAACACACCCTCTGCTGTCCAACTTTTGAAAGTTTTTACTTTGTGTGTGGCATCATACTCCATTTCCTGAGCTAATTGTCCATTTTGATGCCACGTTCTAGCAATCCCTGTAGACTCCCCAAGCGTAAATTCTGCTTCAATGATTTGTATACCCCGTTCATTCCACATTTTCTCAACACCATGCAACTTGCCTTGATGAAAGTGAATTTCACGTTTCAGAGTTCCATTTGGATAATAGAGCAATACTTCCCCTTCTAGATTACCCTGTGCGTATGACATCTTAGTTTTTAGTTGCCCAGTGCGGTAGTAGTAATGCTGAGCTCCTTCCTTCAATCCCTCGCGATACTGACGTATACTGTGAATCTCTCCTGTTGAGAAATAATATTTCGCCTTTCCTTGTTGCAATCCTTGCACATACCAACTTTGTGCCAGGATTCTGCCTTCCTCACTATAAAACGTTGTAGGACCATGCAACAGGTGGTTTTCTAAACTTTGAGCCAATTTTACTTGTCCATTGGGGTAGTGCAGCAACTCTGTGGCAAGCGCTTCGATAGGGACAGTTTTTCGTATGTTCAATTGCATTTCCGGATCGATGATTGTGACTGTGTCATGCTCAAAGGTATAAATCTCTTCAGGACTACTAGAAACAGTTTGCTGTGTAGCGATAGGCAACATTTCTTCTGGTGATTTTTGTCGCACGTATAACTGAATAAGCGTTCGATTCATCAGGATTGTATTCGCTAAAAATTGCCAACGTTCTAAGCGCTGTCTTTCCTTTCGAAGATTTGCTTCGGGAGTATCCAAAAATAATTCATATGCTTGTATATTCAATCCAATCGTTGGTTGAAAATTTTCATCAAAGTCTTTCAAAATATGCTGATAAGCCAATTCTTCAATAAGATCTTTCCACACTTGTTCTGTCGTGTCAGTAGCCGGAGCCTCTTCTCCTTTTTCCAATGCTTCAACAATTCCTTTAGCTTCGTTAATGAATCTCAGACTGTATTTGTGACAGCGCTCTAAGCTAGCATCAACCTCAAAGATGAGCGTTCGAATTTTATCCAGGGTTACGCTGGAAGGCATCGTCGCATTTTGAATTTCTCCATGTAAACGCACATCCAAATCAAAACGCCTGACCATTAGAAAATCGGCAACTTCATTAAGAGGCTTGTTAGGTATTCCTGGAAGACCAATCCCACCTTCTGTTGCATTAATAAAAAGTGCATCGGTATGCTCTTGCGAAAACTGACCAAACCATAGAGATTCAGATACCCATTTCCAGACTGTATGAACGGGACGTCCAAAAATATCTTCCTTAATCAACAACTCTTCCTGCACTGTTTTTGTGCGAAAATCGCGCTTTCGACTATGTATCGGATGTGATTTGACTCCAGAATGATATGATTGATCATCGCTATATGCTAGGTCTAAACCCACAAAAATAATCGGATTACATCCAAACGCATATGCGAGGGCTAAGCTAAAATTGACGACATTAAACCCTTCGCTAACATGTTCTCCCGAAGTCCCTAATTCTTTTTCCATCCAATCAGAAATGCGATATCCTCCACTACCAGCTACAAAAAGGCGATCTCCTTGGACGATATTTAGCGCTTCGTTATTTAAGCGATTGCGATATAGGAAAGGCACTTCGTATGCCGTATTGGCAATCAAACGTGTCAGCTGAGTAGGATTGGGATCTATTCCTAAACCCAAATGAGGAACAAATCCGTTTGAATTGATGGCATTCATGGATGATCCACCAGCGAAGATAAGTGCTCGATTAGATAGTGTTTCCAATAGACTTAAGTTGTGCTTTAATGAAGGACCTGCCCCACAAATAATTGCAGGGACACCTGTAAATTTTCCAAACAGCTCTGTTGCGAGAAATGCCTCCGGAAGGAGTTGCACATTGCGATAGAAATTAGAAAAAAAGTGCTGACCGAAAGTAAAGTACTCCGAACGGACCACACGACTTAGATTACTCCAAAAGGATATAGCGGCATGAATTTCAAGAATCGTGGACTCACGTTTTTCTTTATAGGAGCTCAAAGAAGAGAGAACAAATTCTTTACATCCAAACGTTTCGCCAAGTCCCATCCACACTTTTTGCAAGGGATCTACGTTTAGAAAATAGGACAGCCTCACCTGAGGATGATTTAGAATTAATGTTCCTAACTCTGTTTGAAACAATCTATAGATAACCTCTTGATCATCTTCCAAAAATACTAAAAAGTGATTTTCCTCTTTTAACCACTCTTCGGCAGCTTTAAAATATTGCCCTGCACCTATTCCATAAACATATATGACAGAAATGTTGCTTAAATTTAATGTTGCAAACCATTCCCTTGCTTCAGCTTCTGGATCATTTACATTGAGGTCGTGATTTTTTTTATTTTCAGCTAATTGATGAGAAGCAGCAAAAGAGATCAGCTGCTGAGCATCTTCTGGGCAGAAGAGAGCCCATCGTTTGGCATTTAGATCGAAGAGCGTTTCCATTTAGATTCACATCGGTTTCCAGTGTTTTTTGCCACCCATTGGCCGAAAGCGTTTTTTACGCGCTTTAATGTTTTCGGGCGATCCTTCTGCATTTTTTTTGCGCTGTTCTGCAATTGTTACTGCCACAGTCAACTCAGCTTTAGTTTTGGTGACTTCTCTTGATATTTCTAAAGATCTTTCGATAGTCCGCTTTTCTTCAGCTGTTAGATTTTCAGGAAAATGGAGTGCTTTTTCCAATTGTTCTTCAGTTAGACCTAATCCTTTAAAAGTTTCCTCATTTACTTTGCGCATGCGTGCAGCAACACCTTCCAATTCGGTGAGCTTTTCCTCAACCTCGTCAGGAATTTTATCTATGTTCTTAGATTGGTTAACTTGCAACAAACGCATGAGATCTGTTAATTCATCAAGAAAACGATCTAAGGGGTCACGACTACTCATAATCACCTACACTAAAATTTCAACCTAACATAAGATATTTATAAAGCAAAGAGTTCTATGGAAAAATATTCTTTTGAAAATGACTTTCTTACCCTCATCGATAACGCGTTAAATCTCTCTATTGAAGAGACATTTAATCCTATTCGATTACCACAATCTCCTACAGATGGAGAGCGCATCGACGGCTCCCTCGTGCACGTCATTAAGGACGATGACGATCAAGTGGAAGAAGCATATCTAACTGTAGATGACGTGAGATCTGGTCAATGGCAACTATTTTATCCATCGGGCACATGTAAAATGGAAGCATTTTATCAAGACAATCAACTGCATGGCCCTTCCACTTTCTATGATGAGCAGGGAAATGTTCTTGCTAAAAGTTGGTTTCATAAGGGATTACGTCAGGGGAAAACGCGTTGGTTTGATTCTGAAGGCAATTTAATCAGCCTTCAGCGCTTTGTGGATGGGGTTCCTAAGGGAATACAGGAGTACTATAATCCTGATGGTAGCCGAAAGTCCTTTATCCTCCACGAGGCTGGCAAACGCCCCTGCGAAGTACAGAGTCAGTTATAGATGTTGAGGTATTCGTTTTGTTTTTTACCACAGAGACACAGAGGCACAGAGCAGCACAGAGAGCGAGAGGGGGCTTTGTCGCTTTTAGGCTAATGGTGCCAGGCTTTTCGATCTCTTTTTAAAAAGCTGAGGCTTTTTAAAAACCAGCCAAGGCAAAATTATCTGACGACAATTTCGCACTTACTTTGCTTCGCAAAGGAGGTCTTTAGATCTCGGGGAAATCTACAATTCGCTCTCTCTGTGCTTCTCTGTGCCTCTGTGTCTCTGTGGTAAAAAATAAAACGAACACTTCTGCAACTGGCAACTTTCGCCTTTTTCTTACTCCGCATCGTCGAGCTTGTTTAGCTTATTGCGCAACGTCGTCAAACTGATCCCTAAAGCCTCAGCCGTCTTCGTCCGATTGTCTTGGTACCGCCGCATCGTTTCTAAAATGAGACGCTGTTCCGCAATTTCTAATGCAACACCTACAGTTGCTGAAATTTTAATTCCTGGCTTCGAATCTAAATGTAAAAAATCTGCTTGTAACTGCGTTGAGGGATCCAATACCACTGCGCGTTCAATGACATTCGCCAACTCTCGAATATTACCTGGCCAGTTGTAGCCAAGTAGCATCTTTTTTACTTCGTTGCTAAGGGTTTTGTGCTCACGATTATTATCCATGCAAATGCGCTCTAGAAAATATTCAGCTAAGGGGATGATATCTTCTCTTCTTTCGCGTAATGGCGGAATATGAATTGGCACCACATTGAGACGATAAAATAGATCCTCCCGCAATACTTTATTAGCAAGAGCTTCCTGCATGTTGCGATTCGATGTTGAGATCAAACGCACGTCAACCTGAACAGATTTTGTTCCGCCAACACGCTCAAACTCTTGCTCCTGAGTGACTCGTAGTAGCTTGGCTTGCAATGCAAGCGGGATCTCCGTCACCTCATCTAACAAGAGACTGCCTCCATGGGCTAACTCAAACCTTCCTAGCCTCTTCGCATTAGCTCCAGTAAAGGCGCCTTTCTCATGTCCAAAAAATTCCGATTCCACAAGTGTATCGGGAACGGCAGCACAGTTAACCTTGATGAAAGGCTTATTAGCGCGTTTTGATTGGTAGTGAATCGCGTGAGCGATCACCTCTTTCCCTGTCCCTGATTCTCCTGTAATGAAAACACTGGCGTTGCTTTGAGCCACTTGTGCCACATCCGCTAGCACTTTTTGTATCGCAGGGCTCTCCCCTATGATTTTCCTTGGAGAACGACTGCCCCCGCTAGACACTTGCTGACGCAGATACTGATTCTCTTCAATTAACGAAATGTGTTCACGCGCTTTTTCGATAACTGCCTCAATGACATCTGCTGAAAACGGCTTCAGGATGTAGTTAAAAGCACCTAATCGCATCGCCTCCACAGTATTTTCAATGCTTCCAAATGCAGTGATCACAACAACCACAGTAGCAGGATTCAGTTCTTTAACTTTGGTCAATATATCAATACCGGTTGTATCTGGCAAACGCATATCCGAAATTACTAAATCAAATGTATTTTCCTGCAATGCTTTAAAGGCCTTTTGACCATTTTCCACAGTCACAACATCAAGTTTTTTGCGCCGCAATGTTTCCGATAAAAAATTGCGTACTAGCATGTCATCGTCTACAACCAACACTTTCTCAATCGACATTTAGGCCTCTCTCTACCTATCTAAAGGTAATTTTATCGTAAACACTGTACCTTTATTCTCTTCTGAATGCACATCGACTGTTCCCGCATGTGCCTGAATCATTCGTTGAACATCTGCTAATCCAAATCCGTTGCCATCCACTTTTGTAGTAAAAAAGGGCAAAAACAACTTTTTGAGATTTTCTTTTGGAATGCCTACACCATTATCTGCAACTTGAATTTGCGCATGATCTGTTCTTATCACCGATAAATCAATCTTTCCGCCATTGGGCAAAGCTTGGATCGCATTCGTGATCACATTTAAAAGTGCCGCTGTTAACAAACATTGATCTAAGGGTACCATTAACGCAGGGACATCGGAATGAAATGACAATACAATACGCGTGTCTAAGCTTGTGTCAGCCTCTATCTGGCGACACAGTCCGCTAACAAGTGCCACCAAATCCTGTAGAACAATTTCGGCTTGTAGAGGCCGCGAATAGTTCAACACATTAGTGACAAGGCGATTTAAGTTATCTGTTCCAAGGACAATATCTTTGGCCATGCGATGCAATGCTGGTTGATCCTGCAGATCGCGTTCTAGTAATGAAGCAAAGCCCTTAATGCTTCCTAAAGGATTGCGAATTTCATGAGCCACCATCGCCGCCATCTCCCCCAACGCATGTAGGCGATCGCGACGCTGATTCATCTCTTGAAGACGATGGAGATCGGTAACATCGCGAATAAATACAATAAGACCCTCTTTGGAATGTTGTGAAGGGGTTACAAAAGTACTTTCGATTTCCAACTCGCGTGTCGTTCCTTTGGCCCCTTTGAAATGGATTGTCTGTTTTGGCAACGATCGTTTTTCTATTAGCGATTGTTTTAGGGGAAATCCCAGCCATGCGTCATCAAATTGAGTAGACCATTGTGTAAATAGGTGATCAGGAGAGGAAATTTCTAAAATGGTTTCCGCTGCTGGATTGCATAGAGTAAGGTAGCCCTCTGAAGTTATAAATAGTAACCCCTGAGACATATGCGTTAAAATGCTGTTGAAGCAATCGTGAACCGACGTCTCTAGCTTAGGAATGTTGCAAGATTGTAGGGACATAGGTGTACTCTCTCGTTTATCCCGTTTGTAAGAGATACTGTTTTTTTCGGCAAAGTATTATACCAGAATCTAGTTGATTTTCCCCCTATCATTGATTTTCTTGCGTAAAAAAGCTTGCTATGCCATAATCCGCTATTCGATTTACATTTTAGGAGAACACATGGCTCGTTATACAGGTAGCAAAAATCGAATTGCCCGCCGCTTTGGTCTTAACATTTTTGGACGTACGCGCAACCCTATGCTGCATAAGCCGAATCCACCAGGTCAGCATGGCGCAAGACGACGTAAAAAATCAGACTTTGGTTTGCAACTCGAAGAGAAGCAAAAACTTAAAGCAATTTATGGCATGATCAGCGAGAAACAACTCGTTGGTTACTACAAAGCTGCTTTAAAAGCACAAGGCAACACAGCTAATCTTTTAGCTGAAAAGCTTGAATGCCGTCTCGATAACGTTGTTTATCGCCTTAAGTTTGCAAGCACAATCTTTGGTGCGCATCAGCTCGTGTCCCATGGACATATTCTAGTTGATGGCAAAAAAGTAGACCGCCGTTCTTTCCAAGTGCGCCCAGGCATGGTGATTTCTATTAAAGAAAAATCACGCAACATTAAGTCTATTGGTGAAGCATTGGAAAGCAGCCGTTCTGTGCCAGATTATTTTTCTAGCGATAAGGAACACTTTTCAGGTCAACTGTTAGCGAGACCGATGCCAGAGCAAATGCCATGGCCAATGGAAATTAAGCTTCCAGAGATCTGCGACTTCTTAGCTCACTTGACCTAAGATTTAGCACTAGAATATTGTTTAAGCGAAAAGAGTTATCTCTTTTCGCTTTTTTTTTGTATGCAAAAGTATGGTCCTTTCCTTGTGTTTGTTGGACAGGTTTAGACAATTACACAAGTCCGATCGAAACGATTGTAACAATCTTCGTTTTATTTTTTACCACAGAGACACAGAGGCACAGAGAAGCACAGAGAGCGAGAAAGCACATGCTCAACTTTGAAAATTTGAAAATGAATTAGGTTAAAGAATAAACTCGAATCTGATTATGACGTAACGATTAAGATGAAAAAAATACTTCGCGTGGGCGTAAACCCATGCGAATGCTGGTTTTTAAAAAGCCTCAGCTTTTTAAAAAAGTTAGAAAAGCATTACCATAGAACACATCTAAGCTATGCAATCCCCTCTCGCTCTCTGTGCTTCTCTGTGCCTCTGTGTCTCTGTGGTAAAATACAAAACGAAGACTTATGCAATCGTCTTTACACGTCCAGTGTCATTAGAGACATCGGCAAGCCGATGTTTATGAAAGCGGTGCCAAGGCCCCGCACTCCAAATAGCGAAGAAGGCTGAAGTAAACGCAGCTCCCTGAATAAAAAAGCACCATAGCTGTACTGATAGAGCTTGCGACAGATTGGGTATTTCCCCGTTCAAAATCTGCCACACGGAACTGTGTCCTATAACCCCTACATCAACTGCTATCACAGCTAATATCGCTGCAGTGCTAGCAAGGGCTACTCGGCATAGACTCAAGCCAAGCTTTCTTCCCAAAATAAACCGTGTGTCTTCCAAAAAGTAACCCAACAGCAAACAGTTAACCCATGCACTGGCACTTGTTGCAACGGCTACACTAGCGGCTCCAAGTCCAAGTCCTGAAATCAATAACGCATTTAATCCAACGTTTAATCCCACTGCAACAACAGAAATCGTTGCGGGAACCCGCGGATTTTTTTGCGCATAAAAAGCCGGAGCCAAAATCAACACCACACACGTTGGTAATAGTCCAATGCCATATCCCCACAAACACAATGTTGTGCCTACAGTCGATTGTGCACCAAAATCTCCTCGCCCATACAGTAAATTCACACAGGTATCTCCCATAATGAAAATTCCTGCCGTAATCGGCAAAAGCAATGCCACACTACGACGCATTGCAAACTCTAGAAACTGGCGAAAACGCGCAGTATCATGCTCCTTCAATGCACGCGTCAGAGGAGGCAACAAAGCCCCTGAAATGGCCACCCCAAACAGCGCCACAGGTAATTGTTGAATACGCAACGCATACCAAAGTAGCGCAGGCCCCTCACTGTCAGCATAGCGA
Source organism: Parachlamydiaceae bacterium (assembly GCA_013821265.1). Lineage (GTDB taxonomy): Bacteria > Chlamydiota > Chlamydiia > Chlamydiales > Parachlamydiaceae > JACDHD01. Next base: position 13,702 of record JACDHD010000016.1, read on the forward strand.
GCAAAAATGGCATCAAGTGCGTTGTTAATTTGAGCTGCGGCGACTCCCAAAATCCCCAATAAAAGAGGTTTAAAAAGACCTTTAAGCTCAGGAGATAGGCTAAAAAGCTTTTTTATTTCGAACGATTGTTGTGCCTTCTCTTGTTGCGTGTCTTTTAAGCGATGCAAAATTTTCCATGTTTGTGGCAAGGTCATCGCCCATTGCGCCATACAGGCCGCAATCACCCAACCCGTCAATCCTTGCATCGCGCGTTCCTGAGGCAGATTCCAGAGAGTGCAGACTCCTGCAGCCCATAACACATTGAACGCGACTGGAGCAACTCCAGGAATGAAGTAACTCTTCTCACACTGCAGCAACGAGGCGTTTAGTCCAAACAGGCAGATGAATAAGAGACTCGGCATTAATAGAATGGTTAAGCCGACAATTTCCAGATTTCCCGCATCTAGGTCGCCCCACATCCACACCATTCCCAAAAGGCTCATTGCTAGCAAGATGATGAGCATTAACAGTACCGAAAGCTTATAGGCGAGATCGCGAAAAAAAAGTCCTGCTGTTGCAGGATGTTCACTGCGCAACGTTTCAAATTGTGGGATAAAAGCGCTCTGCAGAGCCCCTTCACCGAAGATACGCCTTAGAAGATGAGAGAGTCGAAAGGCGACAAGAAAGCCGGAAATGGCCTCTTGCGTGCCAAACGCATAAGCCATGGTCATGTCGCGCACCATGCCTGAAATACGACTGAGCATCGTTCCGCTAAAAAAGCGACCCGCAGACTTCATGATGCTCTTCGTCGTATCAGACATGGATTTCCTATATAGGTTCACTGAGTACCTAAGCTTTGAATCGCCCTAAAGAGACGATTGCATCTGTGCTAAGGCCCGACAGGGCCTTAACACAAGTCTTTTTTTTCAAGCTCCTAAACCAACAAACATTAGAACCGAGCCGGGCGATTCAACCAAGTTAAGATCAGGTTTAACTTTACTTGGTCTTTATCTTGATCACCTCACCGTCTTTAAGACGGCGCTTGCGACGCAATGATTTGCCATCAGCCTCCTCTAGAAGATCCAGACGCGATGCAAGATCGCTCACAACTGAACCTTTAGGCACTAGGATCGCTCCGGGAGTTTTCACCGCCCCTTCCACATGAACTGTTATCATAGGGCGATGCGGAATTTTTATCACCTGTCCCTTGCGCAATTTTTTATCTAATTTGAGCTTGCGTGTATCGGCATCTGGAGCAATCGACGCCAGAGCCAGCAGATCGCTCACACAAGCGCCTCTTTCGATTTTATAAGCTCCTGGTTTCTCTACAGCTCCTTCAATAAACACTTCGATTTCTCGGTCTACGATATAGTGAGGAGTCCCCAATTCACGTGTTCCAATGGAATTAGAAGAGGCAAGAACAACGCCTGTTAAAGTTGCTAGTAGAAACAGAATGACCAAAACGGTAATCCATTCATGCGTGGGTAGTCTGGGCTGCTCTTGAGTTTGTGAGATTTGCATCGTAAGTTTTTTAGATTTGGATATAGATGAGGGACGCATCCCTCACCTTATTTTAGCTTACGGTTGTACAACGACTTGTACTACGCCAGCACCTGCACCTGCTGCTGGAGCGACTGCTGCTGGAGCGGCTGCGGCTGCTGGAGCGGCTGCGGCTGGAAGTACAACAGCTGCGGCTGCTGGAGCGGCTGCGGCTGGAAGTACAACAGCTGCGGCTGCTGGAGCGGCTGCGGCTGGAGCTGCGGCAACGCCTGGGGCTGGACCAGGACCTCCACCTCCACCTGCAGGAGCTACAACTAGTGGGGGTAGAACCGGTAGTGGGTTCAAGTTATCAAGCAATCGGATTCCATTCGCCCAATTCCTTGCTACATTGTTAAGTGTATTTTTAGAAGCAATATCCATTGCTGCTGCAACGGCTTCATCTGTTGGCTCATTTCTTCTTATTATTACATTCCCATAGTAAGTGAGAGGGTTTCCTCTTAATCTAGCTGCCGCCAATTCTGCATCATAATTAGCAGCAAGAGCTCCTAACTTAGGCTCTTTGATTTCGCCTTTACCTATCATCACTTTACGGACCGCTGTATAAACAACAGCAAAAGAAAGAATAGTCATCACTCCAAAACTAGAGGTAAATGTAGTCGCAAAAAACGTAACAAACTTCGCAGTCTCTGTCACAAAAATAATCAATAGTTTTGAATAATTTGCCGTAATCGCCGCTTGCTGTTTGGCTGGATTGACTGCTGCATTGTTTGCCGATATTTCCCATTTACGTGCTGTGTAGTTAATTGCATTCCGCATCATGTCGCGATGAGGAACATTTGCTGGAGCATTCATTCTGTCAAATATATGTTGAGCACTTCTACGTACCAGAAGCGTAATCTCTAAGCGATTTGTTCTAATAACTTCTCGTTCCTGCAGTAACCTATCTTGAGCATGGCCGGGAGCCATCGGTCCAATGCGCTGCGTTAGGGCATCTATTTTCTCATGGTCTGCCGCTGGACTATATAATTTTCTAAAGACTGCAGTTTCTTTGTCTGTTGGGATGGGTAACGGAACCGCAGCTGCTGGTAATGCTGCAACCGCAGCAGCATCCACAGCTAGGACCAATGCTCTCAATTTAAGTCGATTTTTTTCATATCGTGAATTTACATTGTTAAGAGGATGAACGTATCTAGCTGCAAGCCCATCATTGTATGTCAAACGATCCATCACCGCTTTTTGATCGGCCCACATATCGCGGATCAATTGCTTAATCGCAATCTCCTCTGGACCACCTTTTCCACGCCAAATAGCTAACGCATGCTGATTGCTAATAGTATCAAGAACCATCGATCCTGCTGAAATAAGAACGAAAGGAACAAAGTTGACGAGCAAATTGACAACAGGAATGCGGCCGCAGAATGCAAATACTGTGGACAATTCAATCAGTTTTAATTTGGCTGCATGTAAGATAAGACCTATTGTACGATAGGCTGTAACGCCAATTAAACTGATCAGTCCTGCCCAGCTTTGTGGAATCTCTGTATCGCCCTTAAGCCAATTTCTCCAACGCTTACATACGTCTAAAGTATCTCCTGCGGTACCTACGATTCCCAATTCACGTACAAGATTATCGACTCCAGGAATCTTCCAAAATCCATTGTTGCGCACTAACTCAAAAAACCAGATAGAGAATTTTGCGGTCTTCGCTAAGCCCTCGGTATCACAGATTCCATCGCAAAATATCGCACCACCTCTGCGTACATTACGCACAGCTTGTGCTATGTGATTTGAAAAGTGGAATTGGCCAGTAGTTACGCAGTTCATACATCGGACCTTTTGCTATATGTTTTCATCTATTGTAGAGGAGAAAATATTAGGGTATAGCAATGATCTTGTAAACACTTAAAAAATTACTGTATAAATCTTTTAAAACAGCTAATTTCAACAGAACACAAACTAATTAAACAATAAATTACGTTGTTTTATAAATATTTAGACAATTCAGAATTTTATTATAATGAGAAAAGAATAAAACATAGAAGACAAAATACTTATGTTCTATTTGGAGCCCTCAAACAGCTAAGGCCTCTAACATCGAAAAGTAACTTTAGTTTGTCGGAATGGCTGACGATATGGTAGCCAGGCCGTCCCGGCCTGGTAAAAAAAGGACCAGACCGGGACGGTCTGGCTACCTTATAGCGAAAGTATCTGTAGTTACTCAGGAATTTGCTTAGTGTTTCTGAAGCAAAGATCAATTTCTAGTCGCTATCTGCTCCGAGAGCAGCTGGAGGAGTCTTTTTCATCTCAAGTTGACGCTTGGCAAAGAAATATGTGGAATACGTTTGTGCACAAACCGCAAAAAATGCTCCAAGATATGTTAACGAATAGCCGCATATGCTAACAGTACTACCTGTGGATAAATCCGCAAGAATCAAGAGCGACAATGCAATTTTGTTGACGCTGTTACCCAATGCAATCATCGCTTGCCTACGCGTATCTGCAATGGCCACATTACATTTGCCTATTTCATTTCGTATGCTCTCTTTGCTAATCCATACAGTGATATCTTGGACAGAGTGATTAGTAGCTATTCCGTCTTTAATACGTTCAATCACGGGATCTAGCTCTTGTCGGCGATCATTACTTGTATTACTGTCTTTGAATTCAGCTTCATACTGAGTTAGCTTACTTTGCAATTGACCCAGAGCTATCTTCTCTACTTTTTCAGATGTCACTCCATCATTAGTATGCACACCCGCTTCCAAACGATTTAAGTACTCTTTGGTTTTCATATCAAAAAGTGCTGGGTTGGATATCACTTTTAAGCAATGCCAGATATTAAATAGCTCACCAACAAGGCGCAGCCCATGACTCGCTAATTTAAGAGTTGGAATCATGCCAACAGCACCTGCGTATAAACTGAGATTAATGCCGAAATAAGTGAAGGCGATTTGTGCACCAGTTAATGCCTGTCGAGCATCTACAAAGACTTTAGAAATTGTATGTTGCAGCGATTTTCTGGAATCTTTTCCCACCCACCAATCAAAAGTATTAGATAGGTCTAGGGTATATAATCTACCCGCTGTCCACATTGACGCCGTTTTAAGTACTCCTACTCCGGGGTATTGCTTATGGGCAGCAATGAAAAAATCTGCGAGTGTTTCAAAACACGTCGCTGTTGTCAGGAGAATTGAGGTTTCTAGTTTTTTTGAAGCAAACCAGGTGCGTGCATCTCTAAATTTTTCCACGCCGCGTGACAGCTGTTGACCAGATAGTTGTCGACAACTAGAAAAAGGACTTTCCTGAATTAAGGGACTTAATGCCACTGCAAAATTCATTTTAATTTCCTATATTATAATTTATCAAAGTATAATTATAAATAATAAAGCAAATTAAATCAAGCGTTTTGTTAACAGTTATTATTAATTATATTTAACAACTGTTTATCGAGAGAAATAGGACAGATTAAGACGATTGCATAAGCCCAAAGAAACCAGGCCTTATCCTCGGCCTAGGATTAACCAGGCGGTCCCGTCCTGCAAAAAAAAGAAGGTAGCCAGACCGTCCCGGTCTGGTAAAAATGCATGATACCTGGAAAATGGCAAAACAGCTTTTTGCAGGGCGGGACGCCTTGGTTACTTTCAGGCCGAGGACGGCCTGGCAAAAGGACGACTTATGCAATCATGAGGACAAAATCAATGTGGACACCGCTGCAAAAGAAGGTCACGGTGACGAATAGCTCACGACAAAAGGAGTCCGGAGGGGCAGGCCCCTTTGGCGGGGGTCTAGGGGGCAGAGCCCCCTAGAAAGTCACTTAGGATTTTGAGGGCGCCTGTTAGCAGTCCGACGCTACAGAATAGCAAGGGAGCGAGGCTAGGCGCTTGAAAAAGGATAGAAGTTATCCAGAAGAGATAGCATAAGCCGTTAATGATCCCTAGGACAGCGGATCTTTTAGTTGCTGTTGAGGCATCTATGTCTTGGTAACGTTGCACATTGTGTTGGACTGTTAGGTAGCAGGCGTAGAGGAAGAATCCGAAGTCTCCAACAGTTAATAGAGGCGCTAGCGGTCCAAGGGGAAGGAAGCCCATGCGATTGAGGGCTACACCCATTTCGCAAAGACCGCATGCTGCAAACAATAAGCCGTGTTGGATATTGTATTGTATGCTGCTCCAACCTTTGGAGCATTGCTCTTTAAACTCTTTGAAAACCGTTTTGATCCGTTGATTTAGGGGTTGTTGTTTTGTACCGGGATGATCCAGGACAATTTCTTTCAGACCGTAACCAACAAGACAGAGTCCTTGAAGCAAATAAAAATAGGGAGTCGCATGAAATGTTTTAAATTTTGCAAGATACCCAGGGGGCAGGATAGCTGATTGTGTTTCTATTAAAGAGAGTCCCATGCTGGGGGGTATGCTGATCGCTGACATAAATTGAGTATCCTATAATTAAATAAAAACAAGTTGATCGCGGGAAATTCCGCACATAAGTTCTTCAGCAGACATCGTCTTTTTGCCTTCTAGTTGCAGCTCGAGAATACGCAGCGCATTGCTTCCGCATGCAACAGTTAACCCTTCCTTTCCATAAGAAAGAATGGTACCTGGTTTAGATGACGATGTGCTCGGAATGAAGTGGCTCCGATAGATTTTTAGGCGTTTATTTTGCCCTCTGACCATCACCTGACACCATGCGCCTGGTTCAGGAGTCACTGCTCGCACCAAATTATGCAATTGCTGAGCAGATTTATCCCATTTGATTTCACAATCTTCCAGTTCAATTTTTGGTGAAAGTGTAGCTAATGCATGATCTTGTGGTATACCTGCAATCTTGCCTGCAGCAAACTCTTGAATGACTTCGTACAAAGCTGTTTTGCCCACTTCACATAGAGCGCGTTCGATTTCTGGAAAGGTGCTATCGGGACCAATGGGCACTTCTGCCACTTTGATCATATCGCCCGCATCCATCTTCTTCACCATGTGCATAATCGTGACGCCGGTCTTTGGATCGCCATTGAGGATACTGTGTTGAATGGGTGCTGCCCCTCGATACTTAGGCAGAAGGCTAGCATGCAAATTGATGCATCCTAGCTTAGGCATATCTAGAAGGTGTTGTTTGATAATTTCGCCATAAGCAACAACGACAAAAAGATCCGCTTGAAATTGCTCTAAAACGCCTTTAAAGTCATCAGCGGAGACTAACACAGGTTGAAAGATCGGCAATGAATGATTTTGAGCAATTACTTTGACTGGTGTGGGCTGAGGAGTCCCCGAACGCCCTTTAGGGCGATCCGGCTTGGTTACTACAGCGACGACAGTGACATTATTCTCAATTAAAAACTGTAAGACTTCAGCGGCAAAGGCAGGAGTTCCAAAAAATACAACTTTCATCACGCCTTACTCCAACTTCTAATTCTTAGCTTTTACGAATATTCCCTCTTCCTCGTCAGCATCTTCATCTGCTGCCTCTTTTTGTAACCCAATCAAACCGCGTTTTGATTCGCGACAGAACTGGATCCAATGCAGCACTTCTGGAGTCAACTCAAGCTCTGTTTCAGAACGCGTTAATGCTTCTTCTAAACTTAATCCTGATCTATATAGCAGCTTAAAGGCTTTTGCGAGCTCTTGCCGTACATGTAGCGAGATTCCACGACGTTTGAGGCCAATGATATTGAGCCCTCCGAATTTGAAGGGAATACCAGCTCCAATTGTGTAAGGAGGCACATCATGTGTCACGCGGCTCATTCCACCTACCATCGCATAGCGTCCAATGCGCACAAATTGATGAATCGGTGTTAAACCTCCGATGATTGCATAGTCTTCTACAATGACATGACCTGCAAGAGTCGCATTGTTAGCCATGATTACTCCGTTACCCACAGTACAGTTGTGCGCCACATGGCAGTAAGCCATGATGAGGCAGTTGTCGCCAACTTGAACGACTGTATTTTCTTGGCATGAGGAATTGATCGTGACAAATTCGCGAATTTCGCAATTTTTGCCAATTTTGACGAAGGTCTTTTCGCCTCTAAATTTAAGATCTTGAGCCTTGGTTCCTATGCTTGCGGATGGGTAGACAACAGTGCCTTCTCCGATAGTGGTGAATCCGTCGATGTAGGCATGCGATTTAATCGTAACGCGATCTTCTAGCGTCACATTAGCTTTAATAATTGCATAAGGCTCTATCACAACACCTTCGCCGATTTTGGCTCCTGGCTCGATAATCGCAGTTGGATGAATTAAGGATTTAGACATGTGCGTTCCCATTGCAGATTAAATTTGTGTTTTGTCGACAAGTGCAAAGCCGATTTCCGCTTCTGCAACAATTTTATCATTGACCGTAGCTTCTACTTTCACGCGGCCCCCTTTCAAGCTAAAGTGGAGTCCCTCAGCTTTCAACATGAGAACGTCTCCAGGATGTACTGGAGCTCTAAATTTGGCGTTGTTAACATTCAGTAAAACCGCAATTTTTCCGTTGTTGGCTTTCAGGTGAACCATCACGCCACCAGCTTGTGCGAGAGCCTCTAGGATGAGGACTCCAGGCATGATGGGAGCTCCGGGAAAATGCCCTTGAAAAAACGGCTCATTGATCGTGACATTTTTTTGTCCGATGATGATACCTTTTTCGAGGTCTAATTCGATAATTTTATCCACCAATAAAAAGGGATAACGGTGAGGTAGAATGCTGACTACCTCATTAATATTTAGATGCTTTTTCGGTGCATTGTCAGACATTGGCTACGATCCACTGTTGATATGTTTATAGATGGCTTTGGCCATGTGAAAATTGGAACTGTGTCCAGCGCGGACTGCAATAATATGTGCTTCAAAGGGAATTCCTACAAGGGAAAGGTCTCCAATAACGTCCAGCACTTTGTGGCGAACCATTTCATCAGGAAAGCGCAAGCCTTCACGACTAAAGACGACGTTGTCTTGAATCACCACAGCGTTATCCAGACTGCCCCCTTTAATAAGACCGCGATCCATCAACATCGCAACCTCTTTATAAAGGGAAAAGGTGCGACAGCCAGCGATCTCGTTTTTAAAGGTTTCGCTCGTGATTGTTCCCGTATAAAATTGCGCCTTTAAGATATCGGAATCAGGATAATGCAAGGTATAGGTGATGCGGTACCCATCATAAGGCAGCGCAACAAGATGAATATCCTTGTCAGACCAGTATAGGGGTTCGCGGATCTTCACGATCGGAGTCGTTGCTTGCTGCTCGACAATACCAGCTTCTTCAATCATTTTTACAAAGGCATCGGAGCTTCCATTGCCAATTGGCGGTTCGATGTTGGAAACTTCAATCAGCAAATTGTCGATTTCAAAGGCGCGCACAGCAGCCAAAACGTGTTCAACAGTATGAATACGCACCTTATCAATGCCGATTGTCGTGCTACGAAGAGTATCGCACACATATTCGATGCGTGCTGGAATGAGTGGTCGACCAGGCAGGTCTACGCGTTGAAAAACGACGCCATGTCCTTCCGCAGCTGGACAAAAACGCATGTTGACTTTCTCACCCGTGTGAACTCCGATGCCAGAAAAAGCCACAGCTTTTGCCAGCGTTCGTTGTTTACGACGCGTGGTTGTAAATTGAGAAGATTGCGACATAATCAACAAGACTATAACAACAATTCGATTTTAATCAAGTTCGTTCCATTCCAATCGCTTACATAAAAATTTAATTAATTTCATTGAGTATTATTTTACTTTAACAAATTGATTGCCTATAAAACAAAAAACCTATTATACTGTCACGTTAAAAAACAGGAGAACATCTATGCTACCAACAAGAGATCTTAGTATCTTTTTAAACACTTTCCCTCAAATCCCCGTCCCAATTATAAGATTTCGTTGTGATCTTACTGGCTGTGTTGCTAACTTATCTTGGCGCGTAGGCAACTTTTGCCTAATACCTTTTCGCTACCTATGTAATGGCGAAGTAGCAACAATAGCTCTTAATGTAACTACTGAAAGCAGCATGGGAAATTTTAAAAAAACAATCCACCTAGATTATCTTGCCTTTAGTGCTGATCTTCAAGAAACACAGAAGAGAACACGTAGCCAAAGTCTGGTAAATGGCTGCATCCGCTTACCTTTAGTGGCATTGGCCATTGTGATGTTCCTTCCAGGAACAGTTTTAGGAATTGTTTTTAAGGGAATCGCTTATTTATTGAGTTCAGATGCGCGCAAACTTCATGAACTCCTTGTGGATGGTCTTGCTACGCGAAATCGCGATATTCCTGGATCTACCCTAACCATTGGATCTCCTAAAGAACCTGTACATGCTGATCGAATCCAATCCGAATTAGAGAATGCTTATCGAAGAGACATTGATCGAATAAAAACCGTGGTGATGCATGTATTCGGTAATCTTAACGAGGACAGGGTCAAGGACAAGGTGATGGACCTGAGCAAGTTTCCTTTGGTTACAAAAGTCGTTCTTGTCGGTCCACACAAAGAAACGGATATTGATTTCTCCAAGTTAGCTGAAACCTTAAACATCAATCGTTTTGAAATGGGGAGTACCAAAAATACAAGAAGGGTGAGACAGTATCCTACCACTGTAGAGGGTGCTCAAGCAGATTGCTTACGTGGTGCTAAAAAGCGTTTCTATGTTGTTCTGACCGACAAGATGCCGCATAGCGTGCAAGATGCTTCTAAGGATCGTAAATTAGATCTTTCTAACGATGACGATTTTGAGCCTGAAACGGATGTCTAAATTTGAGTGGGGGTACTTAATTCCAACTTCCTATCTCTGCGCCTTTGCGTCTTAGCGTTGAAATATTTTTGTTTAAATGGTGGTTTTAGTAATTGATAGCGTTCTGAAAAACATTTTCAACGCAAAGACGCAAAGGCGCAGAGATAAGCTTACAATCTGCTGACAACCAAAAGAACTTTATTTACCTCTTTTTGTCATTCTTGTCCCTTATCTCCTATTTGTCGTTTTCGTCCTTACGTCCTTTTCTTAATGCAAACAGGCTTGAAAGGGCACAAATTCCAACAATTAAGGCATCCCCAGTGTGAGAATACACCGTAGAATAAGTGTACGTAGGTACTTGGATGCGAATCGAATCCTGAAGCCACTCTGAATTGGGTGCTTCCTGACCCAATGCCGCCACCGTGCGTCCAAGGCTATCTACGGCCGCTGTCACACCAATGTTACTTGATCTAACCAATGGAAAACCGCCTTCAACAGTGCGTAAGCGTGCATGTGTGAAATGCTGTTGCGGCAAGCGCGAATAGGGATACCAGGCACCACTTGTCAAATTGACTAGCAGCTGGGCTCCGCAATGTTTATTCTCGCGTGTCAAATCTCCAAAAGTCTCTTCGTAACAGATCGAAATTCCAAAAGGATGTCCATTAGTCGTATGGAACACTTTTGCCTCTTTACCGCATGTGAAAGAGCCTTTGATTCCATAATCAGCTGCAATCGCTTTGACAAACGCAAAGGGAATGTATTCACCCAATGGGACTAAAACACGTTTTTCGTAGCGCTGGATTGATAGCTGATCCAAATCCTGAGTTTCCATCGGCACAAAATATAACGCCGCACTGTAGTGTTCGCGATCCCCTGAAGCCAAATCTTCCACATCTTCCAGCCCAATGACAACTCCTGTCTTAAAGAAATTGGCCAATCCTTGCGCCCAGAAGGCATTGTTAACCATATGCACAGTCGTTCCCTGAGCCGTTTTCCATTCCTGAGCAAATGGTGATTCCAATGGAGGCAGTGCTGCGAGGCTTTCGGGCCCGAAAATTTGTGTAAATGCTTCCTTGACAACAGAATAGGGAAACACACATGTGTAGGTTCCACAAGGCACTGCATATTCAGGAAACACCATTAAATCTATCGGTTGTCCTTTCTGTGAACTAGCAGCTTGCAAGATCTGAACCCATTCACCGATGATATGAGCAATTAATTGCTTGCGGTCAGCAAAATCAATGGTCTCTTCAGCAGGAAATGCCGTTTGCACTAATGCCACGTTGAGTGTTTTTGCTCCTTGCTTTGCCATCTCCTGAGTATGAACAGCAACGTGTACATAGCCGTAAAGATAGGGAACTGAGGCAGCGATGAGCCAAAGAGCAGCTGGGCGCAGAGAAAATCCTAAATACCAAGCTCTCAACGCCAGCAAATTGACCAGCATCACCCAGAATGAAAGACCGTAAATCCCCCACAATGAAGCCATTTGCAGAGGGTATAAACCGCCTGTTAGTGCCATTCCAATAGGATTCCAAGAAACACCAGATAGGAAGAATAGCCTTACCCATTCCATCAATGTCCAGACGGATGCGATGACCACAAGTTGCAACAGGTTACTAATGCGTTTGGGAGTGATCAGCATCGCTAAAACCCCAAACTGAGCCCCCATCGTGACAGCAAAGAATGTATAAATGAAGTAGATGTAAAAGTAGGGATGCGCCACAGCCCAAGAGAGTTGAATGTACTGAACTGCAGTAAACCAGATTGCTCCTACGATAAAACGCGTTTTTAGCTTTGGTAGATCCAACAAAACGCGCCAAAAGAGTGCGTAACCGATGAATGCAGCAATCAATCCCATCCACCAACTCCAAGCGGGCTGTCCAAAAGCAACAATGACTAGCGAAAGTAAAACTAGGCTAGCGCGTTGCAACGTAGAGAGATTTGAGGAACTCATATTAGCTAACATTTGTTAAGGTTTTGTCTTGCAACAGCATACATCAAAACTGCATTTTCCTGCACCTGAGCAAAGTACATATAGTAATCCACCAATGATAGCTACATTCCTAAAGAAGTCATTTAGCTTCGTTTGATACATTGATGGATCAGAAGTCCAAAAATCGTGAAAAATGATCGTTGTTGGAATAAGAAACAAGATGAGTAGTGTTGCAGCCCATCGCGTTTTGAATCCTATCACCAATAAAAGACCAGCAATAATCTCCAATAACGCAGCACTAATGAGAAACAGTGGAATCAAGGTAAAGCCTTTCGCTTTCATATACTGCATCGTGCCTTCGTAATCCATCAATTTACCGATTCCAGCAAGAATAAAAATTGCACTCAAGCATAAGCGGCCTAACAACACACCGAAGGAACAGATCCAGTACATTTGAAAACTCCTTAAAATATAAGCACAAGCAGTCCCCGCGACCTTTTATAGACCTTCATCTAAAATCGAAAAGGGGGGTTAAAGCCGTATTTAACTTAACCCTCTTTTATGCGCAACAACTTCTGCGAAAAACATTAATTAATGGACAACTTCCTAATTTGGAGTGCGGTGGCTTGCCCTTACAGTTGGACACATCTATAGACCGCGATAATTAGGTAGCCAGACCGTCCCGGTCTGGTCGTCCTTTTTTTTACCAGGCCGGGAGAGCTTGTGAAAAAATTAACAAAATTGCGACAAGTAAAAATTTAACACGGCTGACAATATAGTCTAGACCTATCAATTTTTTATTTTTCTGCGTTTTTGCCTATTTTTTCACAGCCTCGGACGGCCTGGCTACCATATCGACAAAGCCTCCCAAGGCAAAGATGTGTCCAATTGTAAGGGCTTGCCACCGCACTCCAAAATTAGAAATTCGATTCTTTTAAAACTATCTAATGATTTTAATTTAATAATGTGTTACAATTTCCAGAATTATGACAGAACAACTACCTTTTCGCTTACATCATGCCCTTATCGTGCTAGAAGATTATGAGCTGCAGCAGCTGCCTCTGGATCTTTTCATTAGCAACTATTTCCGCGCACATAAAGCTCTGGGATCTAAAGATCGCGGCGCTATTGCAGAAAGCGTCTATGCGGTCATCCGCTGGCGCACTCTACTGGATCACGTTTCCAAAACGCCTTACACATGGGAAAAACGGGTAGCAAACCTTGAAAACCCTCTATTTCCAGAATGGATAAAAGACCCTTCCATTCCTGCACATATACGTTTAAGCTTTCCCATCTGTCTTTTGGACCACATAGAGCGTAGCCACGGCATTGAAAAGGCAGAGGAACTGTGTCTAATTAGCAATTATCCTGCTCCAACTACCATAAGAGTCAACACGATCAAAACTACGCGCGATCAGCTCTTTACAAAATGGCAAAGTCTGTACTCCATTTCCCCTTGTAAGTACTCTGAGAATGGCATTACCTTTCAAAAGAAGATCAGTCTTTTTAGCTTACCTGAATTTCGCGATGGTCTTTTTGAAATGCAAGACGAAGGTAGTCAGGCACTTAGCTATCTAGTGCAAGCACAACCAGGCCAACAAGTGTTAGATTACTGTGGCGGATCTGGCGGTAAGACGTTGGCTTTTGCTCCTCAAATGCAAGGAAAAGGGCAAATTTTTATCCATGACATCAGAAAGCATGCCCTCATGGAAGCACAAAAGCGTTTGCGCCGCGCCGGAATTCAAAACGCCCAAACTGTTCCAGAGAATGATCCGCGCCTAAAAGGAATGAAGAAAAAGATGCATTGGGTCTTGGTGGATGCTCCTTGTACTGGTACTGGGACGATGAGACGCAATCCCGATATGAAGTGGCGTTTTACCGACGAAACGTTACCTCGATTACTGGGGCAGCAGCGAACAATTTTCGAAAAAGCGCTCAGCTACCTACGCCCAGACGGAAAAATTGTTTATGGGACTTGCAGCATTCTTCGTGAAGAAAATGAAGAGCAAGTAGCCCATTTTATGAAGACTTACGATCTTGAGATGGTGGGTTCTCCTTTCCAAAGCCTCCCCACTCATGGTGGTATGGATGGCTTCTACGGTGTTGTGTTACAGAAAAGATAAGAGACGATTGCATAAGTTCTTTCGTGCCCATGCCCGTGAGCGTGCCTGTGCCCGACTTGCTAAAAGCAAAGCACATTAGAGTTGTTCTTTAATCTTTTTCTTATCCCCTATTCTACCATTTTAGGAATCGGGCACGGGCACGCTCACGGGCACGGGCACGGAAAACTTATGCAATCCCTTTTTTTTCTGCCGATTCGATTTCCCTCCGCACCATATTCACAAGATCATTAGGTTGATAAGGTGTCGTCAAAAAAGCATTAAATCCGCTTCTAAGTATTGCTAGCTGTACCTCTTTCATAACATTCGTGCTCACAGCTATAATAGGAGTCGCTTGATACTCTTGCTTTAGCCGTAAACGACGCGTCACCTCAATGCCATCCATATCGGGCAGGGAGATATCCATCAAGATTAATGAGGGCTGATGTGTTTCACAATAGGATAATGCTTGAGTTCCATGAGCAGCCACTGCTGTTTTGAATCCAAAGTGATGCAAGATTTTTTCTGCTAAGGCACTATTAGTCGGATTATCTTCTACAATTAAAACTTCGTCCTGCATGTGTCACTTCCCAGTTGATTTTTTGTACATGTTCACCACAGTATGTGACCTGACCGCGACGGTCTAGTCTTTTGTCTGCCAGGCCGAAGACGGCCTGGTAAGCACGTGAACATATAGGATTTTCTTCTCTGTAATACGGAAAGAATTGTTTAGCAAGACGAAAAAACCTGAGATCGCGTATGATGGACGCCACCCTTAGACATTTGTCTTTCTGGGTTGCAACTTAAATCCTTAAATCTAATTTCTATGATAAAATATTTGGTTTCTTTAGCTCTTCTATCTTCTCTTTTCTACACCATGCACCTATCTGCTGTTGGAGGAGATCCCTTTTTATTTGGACGGGAAGATGCTCCACACATCTTGGTGAATAACCGCATTTTAGCTACAGCAAATGGCAAGCCGATCTCTGTGATCGACGTGATGAAGAAGATGGACATGCTATTTTATAAGCAATACCCTCAATACACCTCAAACGCGATGGCGCGTTTTCAGTTCTACAAGATGCATTGGAAGGATGTTCTGGAAGATTTAATTGATAAAGAGCTGATTATCGCGGATGCCGAGGAAAATAAACTCGACATCACACACGGCGACATTCGCAAAGAGATGGAGCTCGTTTTTGGTCCCAATATCATTATGAACTTGGACAAAGCGGGAATCACCTTTGACGAAGCGTGGCAAATGGTTAAAGATGACCTAACCATTCGTCGTATGGTCGGATATAAAGCGCAATTAAAAGCCTTTAAACGCATCACACCTCTAGTGGTACGCAATGCTTATGATGAATTTGCTGCCAAAAACGTCCATCCTGAAGAGTGGCACTATCAGGTGATCTCGATTCGCGATCAAGACTCTGTCGTTGGTGCTGAAGCTGCAAATGCCGCGCATCAATATCTTGTTCACAAACAAGGTTCACTAGAAGATTTATCGGCTACCCTTGCAAAGAGAACCTCTCTAACAACCAATAAGCCCTTCGGCGAAACCGCAAAAATTACTGTTTCAGAACTGTACAAACATAATGAAAAAGAGATGTCTCCTGCCTACAAAGAGGCTTTAGCTTCCCTTGAACCTAACAGTTATAGTAAAGCGATCTCTCAGAAAAGTCGTTCGGATAAAAGTACCGTATTTCGCATTTTCTTACTTCTAGATCATCTACAAGCAGGGGCCCCGCCGTTTCAAAAGGTTGACAATACCCTTAAACAGCAACTTCTCAATTCTGCAATGGATGAAGAAACAACAGCATATCTTAAAACGTTGCGCGAACATTACCATGTTCACGAAAGTGGCTTGCAGGAGCTTCTGGCAAACGGTTTTGAACCATTCGTGCTCAAATAAACCATGCCAATTTACAAACCGAGTGAACTGCGCCAATTTTTAAATGAGCTCGGAATTAGTCCAAAGAAAGTTTTATCGCAAAACTTTCTTATTGATGGCAACATCATTCGCAAAATTGTCGAAGCCGCAGACGTACAACCTGGTGACGTCGTGCTTGAAATTGGACCTGGTCCTGGATCCCTTTCAGAAGCTCTTTTAGAAAAAGGAGCTCATGTCGTCGCTGTTGAATTGGATGATACATTAGCTCAAGCTCTCAAACGATTAGATACAGACGATCATAGACTGCATGTTTACTGCGAAGACATCATGCAGTTTCCTATTGTAGAAACCTTAGAGAAGCTATTGCCAGCAGGCAAAAAAGCTAAAGTCATCGCAAATTTGCCTTACCATCTCACGACTCCCATTTTAGCTTTTTTAATTCCTCTTAATGGCCTTTTTTCCTCTTTGACTGTAATGGTTCAAGACGAAGTGGCGCGTCGTTTTACAGCCTTGCCATCGACTCCAGAATATAGCTCCTTCACCGTTTTTCTGAATTTTTTTACAAAACCTCGCTACTCTTTTACTGTTAGCAAGCGCTGTTTTTTTCCTGAGCCTAGCGTACAATCTGCTGTGGTTTCATTAGAGCTCAAGCCTCCTCCACAGATTGCAGATCCGGACAATTTCTTCAAAATGACGCGCACAGCATTTTCTCAACGCCGCAAAATGATGCGTGCCTCTTTACGTGAATTATATGCACCAGAAGCGGTCATGGCTGCTTTAGAGGCGATTGGAAAGGATCCACAATCGCGTCCTGAGACTCTTTCGCTAGAAGAATGGCTGCGGCTATTCGAGGTACTTTCACGGTAGTTTTAAAGACAAACTGGACTGGTTGGAAAAGCCCTTCCGTGCCCGTGCCCGACTTGCTATAGAAAGAATCCAAAGTCTTTCTTTAACCCTTACCTTTCCTTATCACTCAATTTATATTTTAGGAATCGGGCACGGGCACGCTCATGGGCACGGGCACGGGCACGGAAAGAACAACAATCGGACACTATGATGCGCCTAACCAAACGGATGCCTCAGCCTCCACAACCAGGTGGGAGTCACTTCTTCTTGAGAAAATAATGGAGCACTGCGCACAACTTCTCCATTTGCCTGCTTAACCTCGACAATCCCCACTTGCTGATCTTTTTGAATGGGTGGTGTCAACGACTGCCAGGATAGGATACACTTGATTTTCGGTTCTTCTGCCGGATAGTACGCGATCGCGACATCTTCTTTGAGATACGTTTTTATTTCAGATGAGGCACCTGTAACATCTTGGCTAAAGGTCTGGGGCCCCTTTTTAAGCAGGACTCGCTGCACCTTGGGCTGATTAAAGGCCGTATCAAACATTTTGATCGCATCTTGAAACATCTCACCGCGGTTTTTTGAATTTAAAAGCACAGCGATCAACGTGCGCTCCTCATCCTTTGCAGCTACAACAAAGGTGTGTCCAGCTAACGAAAAGTAACCCGTTTTTCCACCGATTGCTTTTTCATAGCGATACTTGCCCTTACGCATCAGCTTATTGCTTTGTAACAACAGAGTTGATTCTTGCTTGTTTGTCGTGGGACGTTTGTACTGAACGGTGCCAATGATTTCGCAAAACGTCGGATTTTTTAATGCCTCTTTCATGATCAACGCCATGTCATAAGCTGTTGTGAGGTGCTTAGGATGGTAAATGCCATGGGGATTATAAAACGTTGTCTGCTTACAGCCAATCTTCTTTAAGTACTCATTCAAACCTTCTACGAAGTCAGGAATGGTGCCTCCAGCGTATTTTGCCATTACATTCGCTCCATCATTAGCAGAAACGAGAAGTAAACCGTAAAGAAGTGCCTGTAACGTGAGCTCTTCGCCTTTCTTAATTCCCATATGTGTTCCGTCGGGAATGAGCCAATAGGCAGGCATCGTATAATTTGAACGCCTTCTGGCTTCTTCTGAGATGGATGCAACCTCATCATGTTCAGCTACAAGTACTTCATCTAGTTTGTCACCTACTAAATGCAACGTATACAGGGCTGTGGCAACTTTGGTGATACTAGCGGGGTGACGCAACGTTTTTGCATTTTTATCATACAAGACTGCCCCTGTTTCCGCATTCATCAAAATAGCGGAATCTGCATGTACAGTAATCCCTAGACCACCTGCAGAGAGTTCTCCAACACATGCACACAATCCCAAAATGATTTGTAACAAACTTAAACGCATGAGTCCCCTAACCATATTTGCTTAATATCAAGATATTACTGTTATTTTCACGCTGGTAGACGATGTTATCTACTGCAGCGTGCATTAGATAGATTCCATAACCCCCATCTTTTTCAAATGTGTTCTGAAGAATTTCTGAGGGCGTTTTTAGATGTTCAAGTGGATTAAAGGGAAATCCTTGATCTTTGATCAAAACCTCTTTTCCTTGTTCTGTGCTTTGTCTACACAGAATGTGCACATGGGGACTACCAGAATAGCGCATCACATTTAACACAGCCTCTTCAGTAGCCAAAATCAACTTATTGCCAGAAGGTTGCGTCATGTCGCCAATTTGTTCCTGTACATGCTGCAAAACGTGCACCATGTTATGCTCTAGCGCCAGAAAAGAATGCCACACAAAATCTCCTAATAATCACTGATGTAATCGACAATTTTATGTGCCATTCTCTTGTTCAAAGGAGTATAGGCTGCATCGCGCGCTTCGTCGACATCGGTTACTTGTCCAAGAGAAAATACATTAATAGAACCTCGTGTGGTGTAATAATCATGATCAAAATCCACGTCTGAAGTGATTCGCACAGGACCAATCAACGTACATCCTGTCAAGTTATCGATGAGACGTATGTCAACAGACATGATTAAGCGCGTTTCATCTGGTATGATCGATTTACGCACGCGTCCACTGTGCGTGCGATCGTAGCGAAATCCGATGTCTTCATCCGTCACATCAACCACACTAGCTTGTAGGGTAAGAGATCCCCCTTCTGGTCGGTACTGAAAATTACCCGATTGACTGACAGCTTGAATAATTGCAGCGGTTAAATCTCCATCCCAATCTCCATCGACATAGGGAATTGTGATTGTGCGATGAGTCGCTAATGTGCCACCAGTACCAAGGCGGTATCCACAGCTAGATAAAAGAAACAAAGAGATCAAGAAAAGTGCGCTTAAGAATCGCAGTTTATGAACACTCATTATCATCCAGTATGACTGCTTCGCCTAGTAGAGCTGCCGCAGAGGGCTCACAGAGCGTACTAATCCAGTTTACGCGACTGCGACAGCGCATAGCCACTTGTGTATCAGGAAATTGGTCGATAGCGTTTTGGTAATAGATAATTGATGCCCCAAATTGGCACACACGCTCATAAAATAATCCTGTTTGGAACAGGTTATCAGCATAGAATTCTTTCATTTCTGCCAAATCATTTTCCACCTCACAAACGAACTCTTCACGAGGAAAATCGGTTTTGAAGCGACGTAGATTGATTTGAGCGAACGCGTAGATATCTGGATTTTGAATATCTAGCTTACTTTTCATGAGATAAATTTTCGAAATCGCCACATAGCATTGAGGAATGTATTCGTGTTTAGGAAAACGGCGGATCAGCTGTTGATAAATGACCACGCTTTCATCATATTCATAATGCTCGCTTAGGTATTGCGCTTTTTCAAATAACGCTCGTGCCGCCATTTCATGACACGGCATCGCAGCGATCACTTCATCGTAAATTTCCATAGCAAGAGGATCACCTGAAGCCCAACGCGGCATTTGTTTCCAACCAAAAAAGCGCGCTTTAGCACCGCAGCGAAACTGGTTAGCAATTTCAAATTTGTATGCAAGCGCATCTTCAAATAATTCTGGATCTGGATGACATTTTAAATATTCAGAGAAGGCTTCATTCGCAAAGTCATAATCGCCTAAATTATAGTAGGCAACGCCAAGATAGTATTGTGCGTCTTGACCAAGGGGATTGTTGGGAAAATTGAGTGCGAGAATGCGAAATTGTGTGGAGGCTTCTCTCCAGTCACAATGCTCTAAAGCATTCATACCTATGTGATAGTGTTGTTCTGGAGACAATGTGGCCAGTTCTTCTGTATTGACAAGTCGTCCTCGTTTGATTGTATAGGCAGCTTCTCCTTGCGCTGAAAGGAGGCAGCAAAGCAACAATGAAATGCAGATAAAATGAGTTTTTTTCATGTTAAATCCTTACGAAATTATGTGCCTGACATCATGCTTGAAGTAACCGTAGTTGACAAGAGGAATGTGAGGGACAAATTCATCCTATTCCCAATTTTCTCACCATCCCTGCCCGTGGCAAAGAGTGTTCGTTTTGTTTTTTACCACAGAGACACAGAGGCACAGAGAAGCACAGAGAGCGAGGGGGTTGCGTAGCTTTGATGTGTTCTATGTAATGCTTTTCTAACTTTTTTTAAAAGCTGAGGCTTTTTAAAACCAGCATTCGCATGGGCTACGCCCACGCGAAGTACTTTTTTTCATCTTACTTGTTACGTCATAACTAAATTCGAGCTTATTCGTTAACTTAACCCATTTTCAAATTTGCGAGGTTGAGCATGTGCCTAAAATCACAATCATCTAAAATGGGATATTCGATGTTTGTTTTATAAATAGCGCCCAATACCTTTGCGAAGCAAAGTAAATGCGAAATTGTCGCTAGACAATTTTGCCTTGGCTGGTTTTTAAAAAGCCTCAGCTTTTTAAAAAGATATCAAAAAAGCCTCGCACCATTAGCCTCAAAGCCACAAAACCTCCTCGCTCTCTGTGCTTCTCTGTGCCTCTGTGTCTCTGTGGTAAAAAAATAAAACGAAGATTGTTACAATCGTTTCGATCGGACTTTTGCAAGTGTCTCATTAATGTTACTGAACGGTGATGTGTCTCACACTCGCAAGCTGTTTAATGCTTTCTTGCAATTGATCGCTGAAAACAACTCCCCAACGCGAATCGATATGCAATGTGCCTAAAGTACGGTCCCCTGTGATGAAATCAATTTGAACCGGTGTGCTGCCTCGATGCTCCCCAAAATGCTCTTTAATCTGAAGCACATGACTTAATTTCACTTGATCGGCATCCAAAGCGATTTTGACAATCCCAGCTGGCTTTTTGGCGATTTTATCCACTGCTTTCTCCTTAACTGTTTCTTTCTGGGTGCCCATCGCTTTTCCCTTAGCAAATTTTGTCGCTTGAAATTTCGCTTTATCGAAAGCGCGATCGCACGCTTCAATCATCGCTTCATCTGCCTGCGTCAGATTGTCAAGCCAACGGCAAGTCAAACGAGGAGTTCCTTCCTTTGTATCAACCTGCAAGACCGCGTAGATCAGTTGGTTATCTTGTAATAAGTGACTTTTTTCTTCATAAAGATCTGGCCAAATGGGCAATTCATAACAATCGATTCCATCGCTCACTGTAAGAATCGCAAATTTCTTTTGTGATTTTGAGGCAATGCGGATCTGCACCGATTCCACAATCATGGCTGAACGGAAAATCGTATCATGATCCATCGTAGCTACATGACGCAAAGAAACACAGGATAGACGTTGTAAAATGGGACGATATTCATCCATCGGATGTCCCGTCAAAAAGAAGCCCAATAACTCTTTTTCTTTGAAAAGTAACTCTAGTTTATTACGCTTAACTTTTACGTCTGGGGGCTTGTTAAAACGCGATTCCGTCGTTTCGCCGATCATCGCAAAAAGATCCTGAATCCCTTTTGCTGCCTCTTGCTGTTCTTGCACAGCAGCATCAAACATCGGCTCGACACTCTGTCTTAAGGCATCGCGAGTCCATCCAGTAAAATCAAAACAACCCGCCTCTACCAGATGTTCTACGGTCTTTCGCCCCACTTTCCCCGCTTTCAGGCGTTTTAAAAACTGATACAATCCTGTAAAGGGGCCTTTAGCTGTTCGTTCCGATATAACAGCCTCTACAACACCTTCTCCAATGCCTTTAATGCCATTCATAGCAAAGCGAATGCCTTGTGGAGTCGCTGCAAAGATCGCTTGCGCTTCGTTGATATCTGGAGGCAGTATCGAAATGCCCATCGACTGGCATTCGCGAATGTATTCCGCTACACGCGATAAATCCGCACTATCGCACGTCATAAGAGCCGCCATCCATTCTTTGGGATAGTTGGCCTTCATGTATGCTGTGACATAAGAGAGGTAACCGTAGGCGGCAGCGTGCGATTTATTGAATCCATACGCTGCAAATTTTTCCATTTTGTCAAAGACAAGCATCGACGTCTCTTCACCAATGCCATTTTCTAGCGCGCCTAGACGAAACTTTTCGCGCTGGGTTGCCATTTGTTCCATGTCTTTTTTACCCATGGCGCGTCGCAACACATCCCCTTCCCCTAAAGAGAAGCGAGCCAGCTTGCTGGCGATCTGCATCACCTGCTCTTGATACACCATGATGCCATAGGTTTCGGCCAAAATATCTTGCATCCATGGATGATCGTATTCAATGGGCTCTCGACCATGTTTACGGCTGATGAAGGAAGGAATCATGTCCATCGGACCGGGTCGATAAAGAGCACCCACCGCAATGATCTCTTCAAACTTATCCAAATGCAACTGACGTGCAAGGTCCTGCATGCCTCCAGATTCTAACTGGAACACTCCTAAGGTCTTACCCTGGTTCAGTAGATTAAATGTTGGAGCATCATCCAGAGGCAAGTTGATCCAATCAATGAGGCGTCCTGTATTCGCATTGATCGAGTCGATGCAGATTTGAATTGCCGTTAAGGTTTTTAGTCCCAAAAAGTCAATTTTGAGCATCCCTACGAGCTCGACAGGCTTCATAGAATACTGTGTGGCTGGCATGTCGGAGTCTTTCGCATTGCATAGAGGAATAAAGTCAGTGAGCGGCTCCCCACTAATAATGATTCCAGCTGCATGAATGCCAGTATTACGAATCGACCCTTCAAGCTTACGTGCGGCATCTAGAACGCGGCGAGCCTCTTCATCCTGCTCGTATGTGAGGCGCAATTCGTGATCTTTCTCTAACGCTTTATCTAGAGTAATGTTTAGGTCTTCTGGAATCAATTTTGCAATCGCATTAACTTTTGTCAAAGGCACATTCAGTACTCTACCAACGTCCTTGATGGACATTTTGGCTTTCATTGTGCCGAATGTAATAATCTGAGCTACGTTGGCTTTTCCGTACTTCTGCAGAGTGTAGTTGATTACCTCTGAGCGTTTATCCATGCAGATATCGACGTCGATATCGGGATAGGAAATCCGTTCAGGATTAATAAAACGCTCGAAGAACAGATGAAAGCGCAGAGGTTCGATATCTGTGACACCGATTAGATATAATACGATTGAACCTGCTCCAGAACCCCTACCAGGGCCCATTGGAATGCCATTGCGTTTAGCCCAGTTGATAAAATCCCAAACAATCAGCAGGTAATCGCTCATCTCTTTCGGAACAATCACACTCATTTCATATTTGAGGCGCTCACGTACAACTTCCATCGGATCACGTCCAGGATAGATCTCCTGGACCTTTGCCAAGTGTGCTGGTGTGTAGCGTTTAGGAATGCCTTCTTCGCATAGAGCCCACAAGAACTTTTCAACGGCTTGAACTTGCTCTTCTTTTGTGTAGGTTTTTCCTTCTAGGCTTGGAGGAAGATAGACTGGATAGTGCTTGGCTTTAAAATCAATTTCCAAATGACACTTTTCAGCTACTTCTAGAGTATTTGAGATCGCTTCAGGCAGGTCTGAAAACAGCTCTTGCATCTGAGCTGGCGATTTAAAGTAGCATTCATGTGTCGAATAGGTGCGTCGTTTTGGATTTGGCACGCGGAATTTAGGATTCCCCAAAGAATCTTTTTCCCAAATTTCTGTGGGTTCTCCCGATTGAATATTTAGTAAAATTTCGTGTGCATGCCAGTCTGAGCGGTCCATGTAATGGCTATCGTTCGTTGCAACCATTTTGATGTTTTGCTGCTGGGCAATTTCGATCAGGGCTTGATTAACTTTTGTCTGTTTGGTGATGTAGTCTTGGTACTGTTGATGCAGCCACGATTCTTGGAACATGCCATCGGCTTGCATGTCTGCTTCTGACATCGGATGACGTTGCAGTTCGATATAAAAGTCTTCGCCGAAAAGATCGCGATGCCATTGAATCTGAGCTAATAGTTGTTCCTGCGTTCCGGTGAGAATCGCATGAGAAATGCGGCTGCTTAGGCAACCGGAGAGGCAAATGAGCCCTTCGCTATATTGCTTGAGGACTTCTCTGTCAATCCTAGGAAAATAGTAAAAGCCTTCGAGGTAACCGATGGATGAGAGTTTGCAGAGGTTGTGGTAACCCGTTTTGTTTTTCGCGATGAGGCCTAGGTGGAAGGAGACTTTTCCGAAGTGATCTTTTTTTCGATCGTGGCGCGATTCCGGAGCGACATAGAATTCACAACCGATGAGAGGTTTAACTTTTACATCTTTGCATGCTTTGTAGAAATCGATTGCTCCGAACATGTTTCCATGATCGGTTAGAGCGACGGCCGGCATGCCAAATTCAGCACTGCGTTGCGTGATCTCTTGGATCGAGGCCGTGGCATCCAAAATGGAATATTGTGAGTGAACGTGGAGTGGAACAAACATGGGTGTAGCTTAGCATAGCTCCGGTTTTAAGCGAAAGCGCCCATGAAAGACAATCGCGTAAGCCAAGAGCAAATTTTGCCACCGAAATCAGAGAGAGCATAGAGATAATTTATCATTTTTGTCCATTTCATCGAATGTTCTTGTGAGAAAATAGTTCCAAACGTTAATTAAATCAGCTCGAATTCACCTCAGGATGTATTTAAAGGTCTTTAGTCACAACCACACTTTCTGCCACAACCTCAAAGAAGGTACATGTTCATGGGTGGTTGATAAATCGCGCAGCGATTTTGCAACTACCCGTGAACATGTACCTTCCCAAGAACCATATTGAATTGTCTTTGATCGTATTCGTTAATTAGGTTATTCATTACTGCTCATTTCGAAAATTTATTATTGATCTTCAGAGTCTTTTTCTGATTGAGGTGGTAACTTTTCCTGAATAAGAGTTAAAATATTTTCAATAGCGTTATCGATTCTCACTACATCTTGGGCATCCAAAACTTTTTTTTCTTTGAATAAAGCAACAGCGTATGTAATTTCTAAATCTGCCCAAAAAATCCGAAATTGGCGTTTCCAATTATCGTCACTCTCTTCTAAAACTTCTAATAAACCATTTAGATCATCAATGAGAAATCGTAAAGATATAGTATCTTTTTTAAAACGATTTATTTTGTCTATCATTAATCTTAGTTGTCGTTGATCATATGCGTTCATTTTTCCTCAACCTCCTCCAGGATATGTAGTTATAACCGTATTTCTTACTTTATCTAAGACAACGGTTACATTATTAGTTTTCTCATAAAAAATTAACTCTTCAGCTACAAGTTTTGGAGTGGAGTTTTTAATGCTATTCTCAACAACGCTTGGAAAAATTCCCCGATCTTGCATTCTGTCTAACGAATGTCCACTATAATTGCGACCGTTAATTGTAGCTGGATTATTGCGCACTCTTTGATAATCGGCATATTCTAATTGTAATCTCTTACTTCCTGCAAATGAAGAGCCTCGATCAATTTCTCCTGAAAGAACAGGGGATTTATTAAGTTGTTTAGATGGTCTTCCAGATAAATTTTTAACTACTGTAGGTACAGGTTGATGCTTAAAACTTTGACGGCTTACAGCATTTATGGCGCCTGCAGTACCAATTCCTCCTGCCGGTGTGCGAGCACCCACCCTTGTGGCTGCATAAAAAGCAAGTAGACCACTAGCCTCGCCTAAACGTTCCCTATTCAATACATGATAACTGAAATCGCTACCAATTTGCCCCCAATTTTTACCTGAATAGTTATAATTCCACAAGTTTTTGCCATAATCCGCTACCGTGCCTAAAGGATCCAAAAAACCTCGACCAAATCCTCTGGTGCAACTAAAGGAATCGCGTGAAGTTGGTCGGCTAAAATTTCTTCCCGACATCTTGCTCAAAGAAGAATTAAAATTATTTCCGAAAACCCCCATCCTATCGTTTTTAAAAGAATTGGAAGTATTCAATGCAAACAATCCATAAAGATCAAAATGG
>JACDHD010000082.1 GCA_013821265.1 Parachlamydiaceae bacterium
CTTTCACAGTGGTCGGCTTGCCGACCCCATTCACAGTTCGTTGTAACATCGGCAAGCCGATGTTTGTGAAAGCGGGACCAAGGTCCCGCACTCCAAAAGCACATTCGCACAATTTTAAAACTGAAAACCGATCTTGGACATTATGATTATGATTTGCCAAGATCGGTGATTATTAGATTATCTCTCTTGCTCAATGTCTTGAATGTCTTTGAGGTTGACATATCCCTTAGCGATGATTTCATTCGCTGTTGCTTTCACACCTTCCAAGCCATACGAAAATCCAATCAAACGCATCAGTTGGTCAACATGAGTCACTTCTGACGTTAGTTGGTCGTTGACGAATTCTAAGTACGCAATCTTCTTCATTAATTCTGCTTTTGTCGCTGTTGCCATGATAGACCTCCTGTTGATTTATGCATTTGCTTCTTATGCAAACTTCGTGCCATGTTATGCCAATAGGTATAATCCTCATTTGTTAACGTTCGATAAAGACTCTATTAAGCAATTATTTTTTCTCTTGTTCTCATCTCTGTTGCAACAGAATACCACCCACGCTATAGTGTAAGCATGGATGACACAAAACACTTTCAAACCTACCAGTGGAAAAACGGATCACCTTTTGGAACGCATCCTTCTAAACAAGAAGGAAATACGTTTAAAATTGTCTCCGATCCCTATTATAAACGGATCTCTATCGAAGCCTATTTTGATGGTGTTTTCCAGGAGATTATCTACGATTCTGCACTTCTTGATTTTCGCCATTTAAAGACTCCACAGCAATATGCGTGGCAAAAAACGGTTGTTGAAGAGTCGGCAACTAGTTCCGTTTGCCTCATCCGCAATCAGGACGATCGCGTCTTATTCCAAGAAACGTATATTTTTGAGCACGGATTGTGTCGTAGCTGTAAGGTGCATTCTCCTCAAGGGATCCTGCTGTCGACGCATCAGATGTTTTACAAAAAGCTTGATGATGAAGCTAATGGTGTTGTGTTGTTTGATTCACGCAACACACCGGTGATGTACAAGCTGTACGAGCACGATCCCGATTCGGGCGAATTCACAGAGTTATTGAAAGAAGAGTGGTTTCCAAGTGCAAATCATGATCTTAATCTTTCTTTACACAGTAAGTCTTGATCTTAATCTTTCTTGACACAGCAAGTCTTGATCTTAATCTCGATCTTGATCTTGATCTTAATCTTTCTTAGTTCTTTTCCTAAAGCGCGGCAGAGCTAGTATTGTGCAGCCCCGCTTGAAGCATAGGACCGTTGGCGGTTAGCGGAATTAAAAATTAAGATTATGATTAAGATCAAGATCGAGATTAAGATCAAGAATTGCTATGCCTTCGGCGGCAGGGATAGAGGGCAGGATGTCTATATCCTGTCCTTCATCCTGCCGCCGAAGGCGATCCTGCATATCCTGTTTTTCTAACCCTCTACCCTTGTGGGGAACGGATCAGGATCTCGAAGTTACCCCTTGTCACAGGCTCACCTTGGTAATACCAGTCTGTCATCACAGTATCGCCCACATATTTCGTGTAGGGACCATGCAACTTACCTTCTTTCCAAGAAATTTCCTCTGTAACAGTTGTCCCGTCGCGGTAGTGGCGTTCTACGCCTTGCTTCGCGCCGCGTACATAAGGCACTTCAGCATACTTCTCGCCATTGCGGTATACTGTTGTCACTCCTTGCTGCTTGCCCCCCACCCACTCTTCAAGTGTGTTTGGCTCACCAGCTGGGTAGTATGACTTCAAAAGCCCTTCCACATTGCCATCATGATATGGTGTAATCTCTCTTGGAGATCCATTAGGATGATACGTCGCACGGGAAATCATCGCTCCACCTTGAATGGTATCTCGGCAGACCAATTGCCCATACTCATCGCGCTCTACACGCATTCCCTCGCCATTGTGTACCCAAGAGTCACTCTGGTGGTCGAAGTCGTGATACTCGCACTGAGTCAGAAATCCGTTGACATCATATTCCTCAATGCTTTGAGGAGCCCCATTTTCATACCACTTTACAATGCGTTTACAACCATTTGGTTGATAAGCAATCTCCCTTCTTGGAGCCCCAGCATGATAAAAGCTTGTTTCTTTCACACGCTGATTGTTTTGATAGGTCTCAACACGTTCAATCGACTGATTATGAGGGAACGTATAGCACGTATCGCCTTCTAAAACTCCTGCAGAGTAGTTTTTTGTAACGGTAACACCATTTGCCAAGGTTGAAATCACCTTGCCATTCTGGCCGCGCTCGCGCCAATCTTGACGGGGCACTTCTACTCCATAACGATGCACATATGTTTCATCGACCACAACAACGTTAGAACCCATTTGCTGAGCACAAGATGTTAGTCCTAAACAGCACGCTGATAGCAATCCAAAAGTAATTAGAGATCGCATAGTTTACACTCCATGAATTGATTTATCTTTTTTCTAAAACGCGCACAACCTGCTCGGTCAAACGCTGATGTTCGGCATCCACCGCTACCTGCTCCACTGTCTTCGTCCAATCGCGATAGACCAAGTGGAGAGTTACATTCTTCAATCCAGCGCCGACCCTTTCGCTTCTATAAATATCTATTACAGATACCTCCTCAAGTAAAGAGGATGGAATGGATTTTATTATTTCAAATAGGGTTTGAATTGAAGTTTCTTCTTTTAAAGTGATTGTCCAGTCACGCTCCGAGCTCGGATAGATGGGCAAAGGCTGCATTTTCTGCTCTTTCTTGCGCACCTGCATCAGATCTTGCAAATTTAATTCTGCATAGTAAATGCGCTGTGTCACATCGAGGCGACGCTGGATCGTAGGGTGTATTTCTCCCATCGTCCCAATTTCTAAATCGCCCGAAAAAATAGAGGCTTGGCGGCCCGTATGGAATGTGCCATTGAGCTTATTTTTGAATGTGATATTTGGAATGTTGACCTGATTCAATAAATTCTCAACGATCCCTTTTATCTCAAAAAAATCGATAGATCCAGCTTTTTTGTCCCAGTGATTCGGAGTACTCTTTCCCGTCAACACAATCCCTGCAACGGCCTGCTCTTTATACGCTTCCCCTGCTTTAAAGTGGATACGACCCACTTCAAATCCGCTGACATCGTGATTTTGATGGTCGATGTTATACTTCACCAGTTGCAATAGACCAGGAAGAAGCGAAGTGCGCAACAGAGACTGCTCGATCGAAGTTGGATTAAGAACCTTTACAATTGCTTCAGGAGGCATCAAAGCCTCTTTCGCAACAGCACACATCGTGGGACCTATGAGATCACATGTCACGAACTCCTGCAGTCCCTCAGCTACTAAACGGGTGCGAATTTCACGCTCAAACAAAAAGATCGGCACATGTGGCAAACTAGAGGCACTGTACTTAGTCGCTTTTTTGCGAATGTTTTCAAATCCGTAAATGCGCCCCACTTCTTCGATGAGGTCAATTTCGCCAGTGATATCTGCGCGATAGGTAGGAACAGACACAGTCCACTGCTCTTGTCCTTCCAGTTTCGTCACAAAACCAAGGCGTTTAAAAATGCCCTCAACTTCGTTTAAGCTCAGCTGAACACCTAATATCTGATTGACTCTAGCCAAACGACATACGATCGCTTTGTTCTCAAATGTCGTCGCAGCGACATCTAACGTGCCTTCTGCTACTTGGTCTCCAGCAAGCTGCTGAATCAACATTGCAGCTCGATTCAGAGAACGCAGCACTTGATTTGGATCACAATTGCGTTCAAACCGTTTCGAAGCATCTGTCTGTAGTCCAAGTCGCTTGCTCGTTTTGCGGATGGTTCCTGGATGGAAATAAGCAGCTTCCAATAGCACTTGAGTGGTGCTGTCGCTCACTTCAGAATTTTTGCCGCCCATAACACCTGCAATAGCCACAGGCTTATTGGCATCACAAATTAAGATGTCGCCAGCTTTCAGAATCCGCTCTTTGTCATCTAATGTCACAAAACGCTCGTCATCGCGCGCTGAACGCACAATGATCTGATGTCCATCTAAACGCTCGAAATCGAATGCGTGCAGTGGCTGTCCCATTTCCAAAACGACGTAGTTGGTGATGTCAACGATATTATTGACTGGACGTAGTCCTGAGGCAATTAAACGCCTCTGCATCCATTCAGGAGAAGGACCTACTTTGACCCCGGTGATCAACCGCGCGGCATAACGTGGGCACCCTTTCGGATCATTCACAGTTACTTTTACTTGCTTTGCAATAGGCAACGCTTTTGATTCTTCCAGCGTGATTTGTGGATACTTGACCTCCACACCGGTAGAAGCAGAAATCTCTCTAGCTACTCCTTCAACGCTGGCACAATGTCCAAGATTAGGTGTGAGCGATATTTCAAAAATAGTGTCTGAATAAATGCTGGAAAGATCTGTGCCCTCTTGGTAGGACTCAGGAAGCTCCATGATGCCGTCAGATTCGTCGCCCATATGTAGTTCTTTTGCAGAGCAGAGCATTCCAAACGATTCCACACCGCGTAGCTTACCCTTCTTGACTGTAAACGAAGAGCCATTTTCATCGCGCAAAACTGCATCCATCAACGCTAGCGCTGTTTTGAGGCCTGGACGGCAGTTGGGAGCTCCACACACGACTTGGTAGGTTTCCGTTCCGTCAGTGACACGAGCGACACATAATTTGTCTGCATTTGGATGTTTTTCCACTTCCAGCACCTTGCCGACAACAACGCGTGTAAAGCTTGAGCCCACAGATTCCATTCCATCAACTTCTAAACCTGCAAGAGTTAGGAGTTTGGATAATTGATTTGGAGAAAGCCCTGGATCGATGTAATCGCGCAACCAGCTAAGAGGAAGTTTCATAGTACCTGCAAACGTAAATTCTAGAAGGGAGAGAATACGAAATTTCGAATAAAAAAAACAAAGCCTTTTTTAAGGGGCTCTGCCCCTTAACCCCGCAAGAGGATTTGCATCCTCTTGACTCCTATTGTAGTGGGGTATGCGTAGCAGTGAGAATTGATTAGCAAACTTTCTGCTTGCTAAAGTCCGAAGCGAAGCGAGGACGACTCCCAATATTAGCCCACAGTGACCGAAGGGAACTGTGGGGAAGACCAAACCCAAACAACTGAGCCCTTTAGGGCGACTCAAAATGTATATACATGTAAATAGATATTTTGTTTTTATATTTACTTTTCCTTATAATTTCCTTATACTTCTTCATTTTAGTAATTACCAGGACTTATCATGACATCAAGAGTTAGTTCATCAGCCTCTAGCAACCACACAAGCCTCTGCTTCAAGGTATGCACCACCATTCAAAAAATTTGCAGCTTTCTGTATAGCGTGAGTTGCGACGTGTTACTCATTCCTGGTGCGGGCATTCTTACCCTATTTACCTCCTGCTACAAGTCTGATCCTACCGTTCATAATATTCGCAAAGACAAAACCCCCATCTTGTTTATACATGGCAATGGATACAATGAAATGCAGTGGGTGGTCGGACGCTACTTCCTTTCCAAAGATAAAGAACTGGGCTCGATGTTTAGCTTGCGTCTCGACGGTCTCCTCTCAAATAAATCTGAGAATGGGATAGAAGAATATGCCGCAAAAGTAGCTGTAAAGGTGCAAGAAATCGCAAATCTAACTGGTCTTAATGACGTGACCTTGGTGGGGCACTCTATGGGAGGTCTTGTGGCGGCACATTATGCATAACGCTTGGCAGCAAAGGCCAACATTAGTATAAGTCGCGTCATCACCATATCTACGCCATGGTTTGGGTCCCCATTATTAAATTTCTTAACGCGCATAACAAGATGTTTACCATGTCTATTCAAACATCCAAAACGTTATCAACAGATGCGAGATGATGATAATTTTTTAGCCGATCTTAGAAATGCAGCAGAACGTTCTGCTCATCGATACTACTCATTATACTCAACCGCCGATGCTTTTGTCCCAGGAAATAATGGTGTCCTATACTATCGCAGAACTGAAAATGATAGCTTTTCCAAAGAGTACAGTTGCCATGGTCATTACACGCCTATGGTCTCACCTTCCGTTTGGAAACAGATCCAAACCTGGTTAAAAGAAGATTAGATTTCGAAATCGCTCTTCTGCTATATTGCCAAAAAATTTTCCATTTAACCCAAGGATATCCTATGTCAAAAAAAGAACAGACTCTCTCTATCATTAAGCCAGATGCTGTCGGCAAACATCACATTGGAAGCATTATCACGCTATTTGAAAAAGCTGGCCTTTCTGTCATCGCAGCTAAAATGATGCAGCTCTCTCAAAAGCAAGCGGAAGAGTTTTATGCCGTTCATAAAAGCCGTCCCTTCTACAACGATCTCGTCAGCTTTATGGTCACTGGACCTGTCATGGTCATGGTTCTAGAAGGCGACAACGCAATTACAAAAAATCGCGACATCATGGGTGCTACCGATCCTAAAAAAGCTGCTCCAGGAACAATCAGAGCCTCTTTTGCTTCAAGCATTGATGAAAACGCAGTACACGGATCTGATGCTGCAGAAACGGCAAAACACGAAATTAGCTTTTTCTTCAAACCAGAAGAAATTTGCAAACGCATACGCTAACCTATAGGCTCACACATGATGAATAAAATTTGCTGTTTCCTCCTCGCTTGCTTATCCATTGTTGGAGTGCACGCTGCAGACGTTCCTGCTGGTTCAGAACGCACGTTGTCAATCATCAAACCTGATGCTGTTGCTACCAATCATGTTGGCGCCATCATTTCTCGCTTTGAGAAATCAGGTTTACGCGTTGTCAATCTCCGCATGGTCAATTTGACTAAAGATCAAGCCGCAGCATTTTATGCAGTGCATAAAGAGCGTCCTTTTTACAACAGCTTAGTGGACTTTATGAGTTCCGGCCCAGTTGTTGCCATTACATTGGAAGGACCTAATGCAGTTGCAAAAAACCGCGAATTGATGGGGGCAACAGACCCTAAAAAAGCGGCTCCTGGAACATTGCGTGCCGATTTTGCAGAATCTGTAGAGCGCAATGCTGTACACGGATCTGATTCTAATGAAGCAGCCGTTACAGAAATCGCCTTTTTCTTTGATAAAAACAATCGCAAAATCTCGTGCGACTAAGGCTAAGGGGACTCTGTCCCCTTAGAACCCCTGCCAAAGGGTATGAACCCTCTAGACTCCCTTTACGGTGAGGTTTCTAAAGAACAGCCTGTCGGAAACCTCAAGCATGTTTTTTTTGAGGGCGGTGGCTTTCCACCGCTTTCATAAGGTTCGGCTTGCCGAACCCTTCTCAGAATACTTGTGGATTCTCTGCCCGTGCCCATTTCCTAAGCCAGGCCGTCCTCGGCCTGAAGGTAACCAGGGCGTACCGTCCCGCTCCTCCCCAAAGATTACTTTCCCTGGGGATTTTTTTATTTATCTATCTATTTTTCTATTTATTTTAAAAACAATTTATGTAACAATATACATCTTACTATTTTTACTATAGGTATAAGATGCAACCAAGTTTAGTTCAGGATCTTAATGTGGCTTTTGGTCGATGGAATCAATCACTTCCACAAGATTCTAAAGATACAATCGCTGGCCAGAATTGGACAGAGTTAAAAAAGTCAGGTGTCGGTTCTAAGTTGTTTCTATCACCGGTGCCTTTGAATGAAAGACGATTTACTTGGACCATACAGAAACTAAATCCATGTGAAAGATTTCTTTTAAAGCTGGTGCGTATTTTGCAACGCTGTGGCTTGTCCTTTTCTTGCTTTAACCGCTTTGACGCCTTGTTCCTAACCTCAGAACAAAAAACAGGCCTACGCGCTTATTCTAAAGAGCAACAACCGCCACGCCCTGAAGCCAAAGGCGATCAGCCGGTAGCCCCAGCGGCATCCGCAGCTGTAACTGCTCAACCAGCGGTCTCAGAAGCTTCTGCACCTGTAGCTACTCAACCGTCACGAAGCCGTCCAGCTGCCCTTCCCCCTAAGAGTAAGGAACAAATAGATAAAGAGCGTGCTGATCGCCGTAAGCTGCGAATGATGCAGGCTGCGGCTGATCGACCAGATGTTAAGGCGCAAACCGTAGCCTCTAAACCAGCTGAATCGAAATCAAATGAATCGCGGCCAGTTGAAAAAACATTCAAAGAGCTAACAGAACAAGAATTTCAGAAGCTAGATCTTCTCGACCAAATTTCATATAGAGCTTCTCAAATAGCTCAACTAGAATTACAGATAAAGCCTTTTACAGATGAGTCAGATAAATTAGAGCGTTTAGTTAAGCGATTAGATCAATGGACGAAGAAGGAAGTCCCAAAAGAAATGCTTGAAGCAATGATCCGTTTTTCATCTAACAAACTTGCTGGAATGCCTTCAGTAGTACACCTAATTACCAAAAGAGATCAGTTACAAACATCGTTAGATGAACTTGAAGACGTTCTATACCAAGATTAATGATGCATAAAATTTAGGGACGATAGGGACTTAAGTGACTTTAGGGACATGACATATTATGTCCCTGTCTAATGTCTCTAAAGTCGCTTTTGTCACTAATGTCACTACCTTGTCATAATTAGAATGGACAGAATGAGACAATTGCATAAGTGTTCTAGAGGGGTTCGGCAAGCCTGACAATATGGTAGCCAGGCCGTCCGAGGCTGTGAAAAAATGAAAAACAAAAGAAGTTTTTCTTTTGAAAATTGATTCGAAAAATTTTTTCGAATCAATTTTCAGATAATTTTATTGCACTATCCTATCT
>JACDHD010000017.1 GCA_013821265.1 Parachlamydiaceae bacterium
CGTCCTTTGCGTCCTTTGCGTCCTTTGCGTCCTTTGCGTCCTTTGCGTCGAATTGCGAAAATTCCAAAGGTTCCCTTTGGAATTTTCGCAATTACCTTTCAGGTTTTTTTATTGAGTAAAATTCTTTTGGATGGTATTTTTTTATCATTTCTCAACCCTTTAATTGGTTAAATCTTTGATTTTATGAAAGAAATTGATGAAGATGAGATCAATCATGAGATGTATGTGCACCTTTTATGGTCGACAACAAGCCAAAAACCCATAATACCGACTTCTGTGACTCCTCTTCTTTACAATTTTTTCTGTGACTTGACATTAGATGAAGGATGTCATCTTATAGGTGGACATGTTTTTTGTGACCATATCCAATTGGTAATAAAATTTAACCCAGATACACTGTTTTTTGATTTGATCACCAATCTGAAGGTCGCATCTTTACTATGGTTTCGGACAAATTTTCCCGAAATTGAAAAATTTGAATGGCAGAAATCTGATTTTGGATTCACTGTGGGTTTTGATGAAGTTGGTACTTTGCTCGAAAGAATCAAAAGAGCCAAGTTGTTTGAAGAAGAAGTCTTTTCTTTATTAGATCAAAATGAAATGAAATATGATCGTGTCGAAGTTTTAAAATAAGGTACGTCCTTAAAAAGTCATGGCAATAAAGTAGCCAGGTCGTCCCGACCTGGTTGTCAAGGCCGGGACGGCCTTGCTACCTTAATGTGAGGGTCAAGCCTGACCCCGGGCATAAGTGTTTAGATTTAAAATAGATTTAAAATACTTTTAATTAAAAGGTTTTTCAGTTAAATTTACTGTTTTAAATGGTGAATATAAATGCACGTGACTCCCAAATTTTTTCCTGTCAAAGCAGCAATTCATTCCTCCTTTTGCACGAAGTTAGAAAATCTTTATGTTAAGCAAGTAAGAGTTTTGTTTTGTTTTCTTATAGAAAGAAGAAGGATTTTTTTCGCGAATGTCCTTGCCACTTTTTTAATTGAACCCCAGAATGCTTTACGTGCAGCATACTTGATGAAAAAAGGTCTCGATAGAAAAAAGCTAGTAAATCTAAACCCTACACGTTTATCTCCTGATCAATTAAAGTGTGCCCCCGTTCTCTTCATTCATGGAGATTCATCCAACTCAGGTCTATTTGCTCCGATGATTAATCAGGTTGTTAGAGACAATCCTTATAAACCGATTTTTACTATCGATTTGGCTAGCGCAGATGGCGTTGTCTCAGCAAAAAACCATTTGCACTTAATCGTAGCCAAAGTTAAGGAAATTATAGCCTTATATCCTTCTTCAAAAACCCCTAAAATTTCATTTGTTGGTCATTCAAGTGGGGGTGATGTGCTAGGCCCTTTGGTTCGGGTGATGGAGGAAGAAAAATGGCCCTACCTAGGAACAATCATTAAAATAGGCTCAATTTTTAAAAAAATTGAAGCCGAGGAATTTTGGCGTTACCCTTATGGAAAAATAATAGAAATTATGGGAACAAAAGATGTTTTTGAAGGATGCGAGTCGCATCTCTCCAATAAGCTTGTTGTTGCTTCTGGTCATTTAGGCCTTTTATTCAATAAAGTTGTATTAAAACGTATATCAACAGAAATAGGGGCACTTTAGAATCGAAGTAGCTTCATGGGTGTTCGTGTTTTTCAAAATGTAAGCTAACTAAAGATTCACGATTGTGTTGAGGGTCATGTTGGGGGTCAGGCCTAACCCCCGTACATTTTACATTTATTGCCTCTTGTTAATTCACCGCGTACTGGAGTTTGTGGTTATGTTGGATAAAAGATCGACGTCCTGGCTACCATAATAGAAAAAATATATAATACTCGTAGCTGGGTTTTTCAAACCTTAACAATCACAAAATCAGTGTGTTTTGATGATAATTACTTTAGAAAAAGCAACGTCAAAAGATGCGCGTACTCTACATGCTCTTCAAGTTAAATCTTTTTTGCCTCTCTTAAAAAAATATAATGATGAACACACTAACCCAGCATGCGAGCCTCTGGAAAAAACCTTGAGCAGGATCAACGATCCATCAAAGGAATTCTATAAAATCTTAAAAGATAATGTGCTAGTTGGTGGAGTTGCTATAAAATATACCGTCCCAGAAAAAATATTTCTAGGACCTTTGTTTATTGATCCAGATTATCAAAATCAAAAGATTGCTCAAGAGACCTTGAAGCTTATGGAGACTGCATTTCCAGATGTGGTTTTTTTTGAATTGGCAACGATATCCAAGGAAAAGGGCAATATTCATCTATATGAAAAAATGGGTTACTTAGCTACGGGTGAAGTTAAACGGATCGTTGGACCTTTTGCTTCCTTTGATGTCATTTTTTTTAGAAAAATAATAAAAACATAACTTTGCGTTCCATTACTTGATGTTGAGGGTCAGGCTTGACCCCATGCATTTTTTCAACCGAATCCATTCAAGGAATTAAGGAATTGCAGGCCTGCCCCCCTTTTTTGATTGAAAAAATATCACTTCTCTCATAAGTAAATCATTTATGTCAGAAAAACGAGTGCTTTCAAAAAAAACAAGTATATGCCTCCTTGCTGGAGCCACAACCCTTCTACTTACCTTGCTACTATTCCTAAATCCTATTCCTCAATCGCAACAATATCACCTGTTTGCCGACACAAAAAGTTGGTTAGGTATCCCAAATGCCTCCAACGTCCTATCAAACCTCCCTTTTGCATTCATAGGTATCTGGGGCCTAATCGTTCTATTCTTTCCTCACAAAAAACTGTTTCTCGATAATCGAGAACGCTGGCCTTGGATCACCTTCTCAATAGGACTTTTCCTAACAGCCCTTGGATCTGCCTACTACCACCTATCTCCCGATAACGCGCGCCTCGTTTGGGATCGCCTTCCCATGACTCTGGTTTTTATGTCTCTTGCAACTGCTCTTATTTGTGAACGAATCAGTACCCCCTTTGGTTTGTTGGCATGGCCGATATTAATTGCCATCGGATTCTCTAGCATTGTCTATTGGCACCACACTAACGATCTACGCCCCTACCTAGGTGTACAACTCTTCACTTTATTAGTGATGCTCCTCATGCTAGTTACTGTTTCACCCTATAACCGGAATTGGGATCTAGCGGTTATCATCATCCTTTTCGCACTTGCCAGATTATTCGAATTCTTTGATAAGGAAATTTATCGATTAACAGCAAACGTTGCAAGCGGCCACACACTAAAGCATTTAGCGGCAGCATTAGCTGCTTTGTGGTTAATCCGCATGATTTCAAAGAGGAAAATTGTAACCGATGAACATTAATGTCCGACGTCTATTTTGGGTCGCCTTTTACGTGATCTCCTTGGTTGCTGTTGCCCTCATCGCAGGCTTTTTTGGACGCAACTTAATGGGTATTGGTCCCTCGCCCACACGTTCTGCTTTTTCCGGACGCCTCCCAAGCATTCCAGATCCTTCTCTCAGCGACGACCAGCGTCGTTTCCAATTTTTCTATGCAACCAATCGCGTCAACAATGACAGCACCTTCAATGAACGAGGAAACGAGTTGGGCAATGAAATAACAAAGGGAACTTTCGATGTTCTGATCTCCCCTTACCTACAGATTATGCCTCATGTTTGGTTTGACAAAGCTAGCCTAAAACTGTCGGATCGCACCGAACTTCCCCACGAACAATTTAAAACACAACTACGTCAAGCCGTAGAGGCATCTCCAAAAAAATCCATTTTAGTCATCGTGTGGGGCTTTAGAGACTGGTTTCAATCAGCTGCACTGAAAACTGCCTTTACAGCCTACGCTCTGGATATCAACACCCCAGTCGTGCTCTTCGATTGGCCTGGCAACCAGGGAGAAGGACGCAATGGTTATCTCGCCTCACAAAGCGTCGCTACTCAGTCTGCACCAGATCTAGGACGCTTTCTGGCAGAACTCTTTCGACACACGGGGGCCGAAAACATTTGGCTGATGGGAAGCAGCCTAGGCTGCCAAACCATCTGCGACTCTTTCGCATGGCTTGAAACCCAGCCAGACCTTATTCAAGGCAAACCAAAGCTCTCTCACGTTGTATTGTCAGCACCAGATGTTTCCGCACAAGCCTTTGATGATAAATTCGCAGAGAGAATTACAGCCCTAGCTGAGCACCTAACTGCCTACGTTTCTTCCAACGACCGTGCGTTGCTCATGAGCCACTGGGTTAATCGTGGGCGTCGCCTAGGACGCATAGCAGAGGTATCCGTGCCTCCAGAAGAGCGGAAGGAAGAATATGAATTCGAAGAAGCACTAGAGCTGCTAGATCTGCAAGCTCAAGGTGTGCGAAATATTTCTGTTGTAGATGCAACACCAATAAATACTGTTCGCAATTTACACCATTTTTTTACTGATTCCCCAGTATTTTTTGATGACCTCTATCAACGTCTACTTAGACCTAATTATATTCTAAGCCGTCGTCTACATGAAATTCGCGAACCCTCCCTAAAGCAATCGTACTGGATCCTCTGGAACTAAGGGGACTCTGTCCCCTTAGAACCCCTGCCAAAGGGTATGAACCCTCTGGACTCCCATTATAGTGAAGTTTTCGAAGAACAACCTTTCAGAAACCTCAAAGAAAGTAGCCAGACCGTCCCGGTCTGGTAAAAAAGAAGAACAGCCTTTCAAACACCTCAAAGAAGGTAGCCAGACCGTCCCGGTCTGGTAAAAAGAAGAACAGCCTTTCAGACACCTCAAAGAAGGTAGCCAGACCGTCCCGGTCTGGTAAAAAAAAAGAACAGCCTTTCAGACACTTCAAAGAAGGTAGCCAGACCGTCCCGGTCTGGTAAAAAGAAGAACAGACACCTCAAAGAAAGTAGCCAGACCGTCCCGGTCTGGTAAAAAGAAGAACGCCTTTCAGACACCTCAAAGAAAGTAGCCAGACTGTCGCGGTCTGACCAGCACCACTTTAGATATGTAAAATCTTTTAGATGATATTAATTTAAATTATTATTTGTATTGAATAAATAATCAAACAATGATATACTAATTGTTTAATTTAATTATTTATACAATTAACAATATGACATCTATTTCTTCTCCAAGACTACCATCTTCTAGATATCTATCTGACGATGATGAAAATTTCCCCCCTTGTAATGCCCTTGAAAGCAAAGAAGCAGCTTCCAAATCTAAACGAACTCCCCTTTCCCCATTAAGGAATATCGGCAATATTCCTAAAGAAGCTCCAAAAGAATCCCTCTATTTAGCTCGAAAAGATCCAAGATTTGACTCCTATTCTTCAGACGCTCCAAAAGTCAAAGGACTAACAGATGCTAAATTAACTAAGATCATCGCTCCCTGGCAAAAACTTGCGGTAGAGAAAGAAAGAACCCTTTTTGTTACTGATAACAACTTTTTTAAAAGTCAACGTGTGATTGTGACCGAAGATGGACATCTCATTGCCGTAGAATGCACGGAAAGAAATAAAGAAAACTGCGGCACTTTTAAACACTTTACTCAAGCTAAAGATCTTCATGCCCCCAGTAAACGTTTTGCTGCTGTTGCCATGCCATGTGATGCGTCCAATAATCTTGAGACCGCCATTAATGAAATGGAGTTTCTATTACGATTGAAAGATATTGATGGCATTGCGAGATGTTGGATGTCTATCACTTATCGAAATAATAATAACAATGAAGAAATCCTTTTAATCCTTGATTTAGGTGATCATGGAGATCTTTGGAAAGCTCTAAACGTTTCCAATTTAACGTTTGAAAGACAAGATCTACGATCGATCACTAAACAACTTTTATCAACTTTAAAAAAGATAGAAGATTTGGGATTGATACACAGAGACATTAAAGCACGAAACATTATTTTATCCAGTAGGTCTGAAGCAGATCACAAAGAAAAAGGTCGATTTAAAGTTAAATTGATCGATTTTGGGGCAATGTGCGAAGAAAAGGATAAAGCGGCAAAAGCACTCATGAAAACAACACCGCTTGCCGCTTCTCCCGAATTAGCACGAAGATTGTTAGCAAAAACTCCAGAACTAGTATCAGCCACAACGAATAAATTGGATGTGTGGCAAATAGGGGTCTGCATTTATCAAATTTTTAATAAAATGATAGCAAGTAGAGTTTTAGACAAGGATGACCCGTTTCCTTGGTTCAAAGGAGCTAAAAGACCGCTTGAATGTTACGAAGCTCTGAAAGGATATACATCGGCAACTGTCAATTTTGATGCGCTTGCCAAAGTGGATAAAACCATCACAACACTCCTACAAAAAATGCTGGTAAGAAAGCCTTCAGATAGAGCAAGTGCAAAAGAATTATACACCCTCTATGAACAATTAATTGCAAACGATCCAATATAAACCCATTTTTTGCAATTACCCTTACTTTTTCTAGATAAAAATTTATTAACCTGTTATTCTTTTTTATTCTTAAACTGGAAAGGAACATCTTATGACAAGCATTTATTTTAATTCCGAAATCGTTGGAGCTGTCCCTTATGCAGAAAGATTCAGAAGCTTTTGCTGCAGACCCCTTCATTACTTTTGTGATGGCAAAATTCGTGAGTTTTCCTATGGTCGTTTGCGCAGTAGAACAGAAGAAAGTTACACTACTGACCAGAAGAATTGCTTAAAGACTTTAAAAATGGCGGTTTTAATTATTCCAGGCCTTATTGTAGGCACCATCGCAGCTGTTGTTGCTGCAGTTGCATGGCGCTTTAATTCGCAACTTTCTCAACTTCGGTATGGTCTAAATGTAATTTGGTTAGAAAAATATGAAAAACCCATTTACATGAAGAGGGATCTGGAAAGCTCATTTAAAGCTCCTACCTATGAACTCACGGCTGATTTTTCCCTAAATAGATCACATGAACAATTAAAACAAAAATGGATCGCTTTCCTTTCAAAGATAACCTCAAAAGATAGCTGGAAAACTCCTTCTATCCGCAAAGAATTTGATGAAATTATCTCTGAAGCTCACAAAGAAATGCACCTCCTGTTCCAACATGCTGCAAAAGCATCAGGCAATGACCCCACTAGAATGGCTCAGTTAATGGCTGAACAGCATGTTTATAGCGATCGGAATGGGGAAAACTATTGCCGTGCTTTCTTCTTTAACAGCATCGGTTATATGTACAATGCCGCTCGGCATCGTACTCATTTTGCCACGACAGCTGAAGGACTCGACGAAGTTCGGGATAATAATAGCTATCAAAATGCGATGCGTTCGGAAAACACTACACCTTTCTTTACGCCAGGAACTGATGAACAGCGCTGGAGACTGCTATACAATGATGCATGTGGGTTAATCGATCAGTACCCAGGACTCAGAGCACCATTGTATCAAGAAGATAGTCGATTCTCCAAGTGTGCAACCCCTCATGCCTCTCCTTCATTGGGTTTTGCTTCATGGAATGACACCCCCACAATGTAGACGGATACTTATAATCTCGTTAATTTGAATCTCAGGTACTTCAACACTTGCTAGATTTGCAGGAGCACATATAACCAAAAAGAGAAAAAAAATGCTTTTATATGCCTTCTGGAAAATTAACATCTCTCTCTCCTAAACTTTAAGAAAACTACTCTGAAGCGGATATTCTCATGATTACAATCCATATAGTAAATTTTTTATTTCCTTCCAATTTAAAACTTTTATTGTCGAAATAATATTCCTCTCTTATAGATAAGCTAAAAAAGGACAAACCTTATGATGCCCCTCGGAGATGACAACTCATTACGCAAAACGACTCCAATCGTCACGTATATTCTAATAGCCTTAAATATTCTTTTCTTCCTTCTAGAACTAAGCTTTGGAGAGGAATTTATTAGAAAATGGGCTTTTGTCCCTCAACGTTTTAGCACAAATCCGCTAGCTGACTCCCCAACCTTATTCACCTCCATGTTTATGCACGCAGGTTGGCTTCATTTAGCCTCAAACATGCTCTACTTGTGGATCTTTGGGGATAACATTGAAGACCGCCTTGGAAAGTTGAAATACCTCTTCTTTTATCTTCTTAGCGGAATTGCAGCAACGTTCGCACAATTTGCATTCTTCCCTGATTCCAATTTACCAAACGTTGGGGCTTCTGGTGCAATTGCAGGAGTTCTCGGAGCCTACATCCTATTTTTCCCAGGACAAAAGGTCAAAGTCCTGTTAGGCGCCTCGCTTGTGCCTATGCCTTCTCTCATCGTTATTGGACTTTGGTTTTTGCTGCAGTTCGTTAGTGGTGTTGGCTCATTCTACTCAACCCAAGACACAGGTGGCGTGGCCTACATGGCGCATATTGGTGGCTTTATTGCCGGCATCGCTGTGGCTCTTGTATTTCGTTTAACCGAAAGAAACACACCGGTAAGTTAAAGAGTTGTTGTCATCTGTTACCCTTTTTGGTTTTTAACCTTCACCATGCTTCTTAACAACTCTGCAACACTCCACGCTTGGGCAAAGCAACCTCGAGCACGATAGGGTGGACTAGCATCGAAAATTTCTCCAATCGTCCCTAAACAGTGACTATCACTATGGGCTTCCAATTCCTTAATAATCTGTAAAGGCGTTGCATGGTCCTCAGGGTAAACTTTCAGCCAAACATCTATATAAGCACCCAAAAGCCACGGCCAAACACTTCCCTGATGATAAGCAGCATCCCGAGTATACAGGTCGCCATCATACTTACTTTTGTAGTCAGGGTGCCCTGGCGCAAGTGTTCTTAACCCAACTGGAGTATAAAGTTCCCTTGTCACACAGTCTAACACTGGCTTCCAATATCTTTCTTCAAGTACGGGATGTCTTAAAGAAATTGCAAAAAGTTGATTCGGTCTGAGAGCGCTGTCAAAACCTGCTTCTCCTTCAATCACATCAAAAAGATAATTTCCAGGCTCATACCAAAATTTCTTATTAAATGATTCATAACACTTTTCAGAAAATTCCAATTTTTGATTTGACCATGTTTCATATAGTCTAAGGGCGTTATACCAAAGAGCATTGATCTCGACTGCTTTGCCTCTACGGGGTGTGACAACATAGTCTCCCACTTTAGCATCCATCCAGGTTAGTTGTACTTGCGGATACCCTTGGATAAGAAGACCATCTTCATCCATTTTAATTCCAAACAATGTGCCTTTAACATGATGTTGAATGATGTTTTCTAGCTTCGGCAAAAGAAACTCAAGAATTTCTGCATCTCCGGTGACACTGATATAACGATCTATCGCATGGAAAAACCACAAAGTTGCATCGGCAGTATTATAAATGCCCTTGTTTTCACCATCTGGAAACATATTTGGAATAAGTCCTTCATGGATGTAATGCGCAAAGGTATGTAAAATTGCATATGCTTCACGATGTCTTCCTGTACATAGTGTGAGACCCTCTAAGGAAATCATTGTATCTCGACCCCAATCTGTAAACCAGGGAAAGCCTGCTAAAATCGATTTAATCTCTTCACCAGAAGCCTGTAAACGAATCATGTCCTGAAATCTTGTAGCTGGCTTAATAATAAATTGATCTGCCGCTAAAACCAATGTGGCAGCCCCAGGTGATTCTACGACTGCTCCTGCAGCTTTTAGTAATCCTTTTTTACGCATCTTTTCAGTTAACCAAGCTTCTTTTGGCGAAAGAGTAAGGATTGTCTCCCAACTATCTGTAGAGGCAATAAAGGTGACTCTTTCTCCTTTAACCAAAGGTGTAGTGTAAAAGCCTGGGCTTTTTAAAGACCCAATAGACGCATAACCGCGTAGATCTTCATTTTCATAATAAACGGTAGAAATAACCTCACTGCTTACGGTAAAGGGTGTTTCTGCATGATTAATTAATTTTAAAACGGGAAATCCTGGACATTCAAATTCATACTGTTGATCTTTCGCATGCACGGTATAGCATTCTTCCATAATTTTAGTATCAACAGGATTCTCGTAATGACGGAAATGCAGAAATGGACGCCATTGAATTTCAACATCTTGATGATCTGACTTCAGCTTATATGACATATGAAGGGTATTTTGCTGATGAATGAGGAGTAAACTTT
The DNA here is from genome assembly GCA_013821265.1 of Parachlamydiaceae bacterium. Lineage (GTDB taxonomy): Bacteria > Chlamydiota > Chlamydiia > Chlamydiales > Parachlamydiaceae > JACDHD01. Next base: position 9,991 of record JACDHD010000017.1, read on the forward strand.
TTTCTATGATTACTCCATCTAGATCATAGATCCAAAGGGGTAACCCATTTTCTAATCGGAATTCAATTGGAATGGGAAGTTCAATCAATTCATTTGCGTATGCACTAACCTGAGACAAAGAGACCCGCTTTTTGTTCGGTAACACAATGGTATCGGCAACATAATTGAGCATGACTGTGCGCCCATAAGGATTTGGAAGTGCCGCTGTAAGCAAAGAGTGATAACGCCTCATAGGGATATTAGAAAGAGATCCACAAGCATATCCACCTATTCCATTCGTTAACAGCCATTCATTGTTTATGAGCTGCTCACGATCAAAATATGCTGATTTATTTAATACGTTTCTCATTTCATGCCTTCGGTTTTATAACTGAATGTAAAAGGATGGCTGAATGCCCTAAAATCTTCCAAAAGGGCACTAGTATTGGAGGGGTGCCCTCACCACCGTATTCAAGTGACTCTGATGACCATAAAATTTTAAATTCTTTGTCTTGTTCAGCTGCTAACAGTGGCTCTGGAGCGGGATTAAAGAAAAGATCGACTCCAAAATTAATGATTAGTAATCGATCACCATGTTTTTCATTAAAAAAGCGAATAATAAAAGCATCGGTACCAATGACAGCTCCGTCAATCTTTACTTTTTCAGATCGACTTAAGACAGGATCGTTGCGTTTTATTTTAATTAGATCTTTGAAAAAATGTAAAAATTTTGCATTTTTTTCCCTTTCAGAATGATCCAGCTTACATTTTGTAAAAGTTAAGGGATTCTCCGGATCAGGGAGTGTTCTTTGTGCCTCTGGAATCTTAAGTCTTGGAAATTGCGACAATTCTTTTTTACGTCCTTTTTTCACAGCAGTAGACAATTCAGGAGAATGGTCGGCAAAGTAACAGAAAGGTTTGGATGAATTAAACTCTTGTCCTTGGAAAATTAGAGGGGTATTGGGTGCAAGTAGGAAAAAAGCTGTCAGCACTTTATAATTGCCCGCATCAGCTTTTAAATGCAGCCTCTCACCATAACCAGAATTGGCAATTTGATCGTGATTCTCCAAAAAAACCATCATGGCATGAAAAGGAATTTTCAAATGGGGAGTTCCTCGATTTTTCTTTTGCCATTGATAGTATTGACCTTGATATAGAAATCCATATTTCAATAAAGAAATAAATTCTTGTGGATTTCCCAAATAATCTGTGTAATAGGCTTCACGCTTGCCCGTAAGCCTTACTCGAGCCGAATGGTGGAAATCATCATTCCATAAAATATCAAAGCCATACCCCTTATCTTTGTATGAACGCAGGAGCTTGGTGTCTTGAGGCTCATTTTCTCCAATAACTAACGTTTTCCGTTTACCCCCAGCCATTTTTATTACTTTAGTAAGCTCCTCAAGTATATGTATAGGGGTTGATGAATAAAACCATGGTGTCGCATCAATACGCAAGCCATCAAAATGAAATTCTTTGATCCAATAAGTTGCATTGGTCAGAAAATACTCTCTTGTTTGGGCCAAATTAAAATTTACTGCTTCTCCCCAATCTGTATCAAATTCTTCACTTAAGTAATCTTTTGAATATTTGGTCAATTGATTGCCTTCCGGCCCTAAGTGGTTGTAGACGACATCCAAAATGACAGCGATGCCTAATGCATGGGCTTTATTGATAAAAGATTTTAAATGATACGGGTTTCCATATAGATGAGTAGGAGCGAATAAGTTGACCCCGTCGTAACCCCATCCAAAATGCCCTGGAAAGTCAGCTAGAGGCATCATTTCAATGAGTGTTATTCCTAAGTCTGCTAAGTAGGGAAGATGCTTTGTAGCTTCTTCAAAGGTCCCCACCTCTGTAAACGTTCCTATATGTATTTCATAGGCAATGTGATTGTAGGGTTTAACTCCTTTCCATTTGCTGTCTGTCCATTTAAACTCTCCAGCGCAAACGCGGGAAGGGCCATCTGGACCTAGAGGTTGATAGCGCGATGCAGGATCCGCACAAAGGTGTTCGCCACCTAGAGAAAAACGATAATGAGTTCCATCTTTTGCCTGCTTGGTCAATAAGGAAAAATATCCCTCTGTTTCTTTTTTCATTGGTAAGTGGATAGGCTCCTCCGATTTATTTTCGAGCACTAGATCCACTTTTGTATAATCCGGAGCCCACACTCTAAAATGCACGCCTTGAGGAAATACTTCTGCACCAATAGGATACTGTCGTTTTATCATACCTCTACCTTTTCTTCCTCTATTGGAGTAAATTCTTCGCTGTTAGGAAAATCATTCTCATTTTCAAAAGAGGTACTCAGAAACGAACGTACCCACCAAAACACATCATAGTTACGTACGTTGCGTCGCATCTTACGCATTCTTTTTTTAATTTCCACTAATGGTAGGGTGAGCGCAGCATAGATGGTATCTGCAACCCCCTCAATGTCATAAGGATTGATTAATAAGGCTTCGTGTTGAAATTGTGTTGCAGCACCTGCAAATTCGCTTAAGATCAAAATCCCGTTCTCATCTACATTAGAGGCAACATATTCCTTTGCAACAAGGTTCATGCCATCCTTTACTGGAGTAATAAGTGCAATTTCTGAAATACGGTAAAACGCAAGTAGCTCCTTGCGACTAATTGACTGGAAGAGGTACTGGATAGGCACCCAACCCGTTTTAGCAAATTCACTATTGATCTCCCCAATCAGCCTATCAATTTCTTTTTTCAATTCCTGATACTTGGGGATCTCTATGCGACTAGGAACAACCACTTGGAAAAAAGTGACCTTTTCATTCAGGTCTGGATGGTTTTTTAATAGATGCCGTATTGCTTCTAAACGGTAAGTAATTCCTTTAGAAATATCCAAACGATCACATGAGAAAATGATTTTTTGTCCTTTTAAATTTTCATAGGTGGTCCAAGCCTGCTCTGAAACTTCTTTACTAGAAGCCATCTTAGAAAATTCATTGAAATCGATACTGATAGGAAATGCTCCGATTCGAACTTCTCTATCCTTGGTATTACAAATGGAAACACGCTTCTGATTGAATATTTTCAATGAAGGAATGAGACGCTTTACACACTGAATGAAATTTCGTTTATCCCGTACTGTTTGAAATCCTAAATTATCATATTCTAATAAAGCTCGAAGCACCTGAAAGCGCCATGGCAATTTGACAAAAGTATCTAATGAAGGAAATGGAATATGAAGAAAGAAACCAATTTTTTCGGAACTGCCAAGTTTACGCAATTCTTGACCCACTAACATAAGGTGATAGTCATGGACCCAAAGAGAATCATTGGGCTTTAACTTATTCTGGATACCTTCAGCGAACTTACGATTAACCTGTTGATACATCTGCCAATAACGTGGGTCAAAATGACATTCAGACTGCAAATCATGAAACAAAGGCCAAATTATTTCATTAGCAAACCCCTCATAATAAAGCTTGATCTCCTCATCGCTGAGAAAAATTGGATGCAAAAGAAGACCAGATTTTCGATTTTCCTCTTCCAGTACTTTCATCAATTCTTGACTGTCAACCGATCCTGGCCATCCGATCCAAAGGCCTCCACGATTTTTTAATATCGGAGCTAATGCTGTAACAAGGCCACCGGTTCCCGGTATCGCTTTGAGTGTACCCTCCTTTTCCTTTGATAAAACAATGGGTAAACGATTGGAGACAATGATTAGACGTTCTTTAATTGGACCTGAACTCTTATTCATTGGATCCCCCTTTCCATCTATCTAAAAAAGCTAAAAGTTCTTTTGGCGGAATCAAATGAAGATCTGCCAAAGTAGGGCGTAACTGTTCGCGAACAAGCACTTTTAATCCCCTTTTTCCTAGCACCTTAAAGGCATCCTCATCTGTCATGTCATCACCTAGATAGGCAATTGCAATATCACTAGGCTCTTCTTTTAACAAGTGATGCACGACATCACCCTTGCTATATCCTCTTGGACGAAGTTCTAATCCTCCATCAAAATGATGAAGTTCCAAATCATATTCCTTCCCAATCTCTGTCCATTTTTTTTCTATCGTTTCTAGCAGTTCTTCTTTTTTCGATTCCTTACCTCTCCAATGCAAAGCAACTGAATAGGGCTTACATTCGCAATCTTCCGCCTTAACTAAGTCTTTTGCCTTGGCTAAACCTTCCAAAAGACGTGGATTCAAAACTATATTACTTATATTTCCATTCACTTGCTTTCTTTCCAAACCATGCGATCCCCATAACTCAACTTGAGGTAGATCGCCTAGAATTTTTTCTAAATCTTTCAAGGCACGTCCGCTAATAATGACAATACGCGTTTTTCCCGTTTGCAAAAGAGCGATAAAATGTTCGCGAATTCCCGGATAAACCTTTGCATCCATTCTTTCTGTGACAAAAGGAGCCAATGTTCCATCAAAATCCAGTAAAAGAAGTGATCGTTGTTTCACTTTTTCAAAAAAGCTCTTGAGATTTACATTCCCATTCAGCTCTTTCATACAGATCCAATTTTATGAATTTCAAGGCGCTGACCATTGGAAGGCGGGTGCAATAAAGAAATAATAAGTGTTAAGTAATCGCGCAAATGCCTTGTATTTAAGAAATTGTCTTTCACAAATCGCCGACCTTTGGCACCCATCTCCTGAACCATGTGTGGATTTTGCAATAAAAATCGAATGCGCTCAGCAGCTCCCTCCGGAGTATTGACTAAAAAACCGGTGTGATAGTTAACAACTTGTAAGCGAATCCCTCCACAGTTACCGCCAATAACTGGTTTTTCTTTCCACAACGCTTCAGTCACAGTTAAACCAAATCCTTCCTTTAAAGATTTTTGTATCACAACATCTGCCATCTGCTGCAAGGCATTAATTGTGCGGTGAGAGTCAGATGGAAGAAATAAAATATGAATATTAGGATCACTTTCAGCAATTTTTTTTACTTGATTTAAGACAGCCTCTCCTTCTGGATCATCAGGAGCCCCACCACCAGCTAAAACTAATTGCAATCCATGATGAAATTTTTTTGCTAATCGATAAGCCTCGATAACTCCAAGTGGATCTTTAAAATAATCAAAACGTGAAACCTGCAACAGCATTGGCCTATCTGGATCGATCCCAAAACGACTATATGCTGCAACTATCTCTTCAGGAGGTAAAATAATGTTTTTTTCATTTAAAGGGTCAATACTAGGAGGAATGAGATAGATCGGATGAGGCAACGGCTGAGCGAAGTCCGCTAAAGAGAAAATGCTCGCATCATATTGCTTAACGTAACGCTGCAAAAATTTCCACACTCCCCGATTAGGATTAGAAACGTCAATGTGACAGCGCCAAACCCACCGATTCTTTCTATTAGGAAAACTTTGGATTAAAGCTGCGGGTTGAGGATCGTGAATAAAAACAATGTCGGCACTTTCTATGGTCGCTCTCAATTGTTCGGCATTATCTGCATTTACTTGTTCATAAACATTGAAGGAATTAGAGGTAAGAGAATGATGCTTTGCTCCTTGTAACGTATTGTGAAAATGTTTGGTGCATTCAAAAAAGTCCGAAGTCCCGGTAATCACTTCCCAGCGAGTATCAATTCCTAAAGCCTGGGTTAAATGGACCATTGTCATTAAAATTTCAGCAACTCCTCCCCCTGTTTTTGTTGAATTGACATGGACGATTTTTGTTCCTTTTAAAATTCTTGCCATCTGCTCAAGCTCATGGATTATCTCGGGGCCAACGATTTCTTTATATTGATCTAATAAATTAATCATTGTTTATCCTTTAATAATTCAGTCAACTTGTCCCTAAGTTGAGTCAGAGAGAGAAAATAGGGATCAATCCCTTGAATTTGTTGTATGAGCTGATCGTATTTGGATCCAAATGTTTTTAACCATACAGAAAAGTCGTCAGTTCGATCTACAGTACGTCTACGAGCATCAATAAAGTGATAGAAAATGCTGCTTGGAGGAAGCTTAGGAAGCGTTAGGGCTAACTCCTCCGGGTTATTTACCTGAATTTCACTTTCAAATACGATGATTGTCGAACGTATAAAATGGAAGCGATCTTCTTTTTTTATCCAAGGAAGCACTTCCTCTTCAAGGCTTTCCTCAATAGTTTCAAGTACTGCTTGTCGAATTGATTCTAAGTCAGTGAACTCCGTAGGATCGATGATATTTAGCCTTTCCGCTAAAACATGATCGTCTAAAGCATCATGAGCCCACCTGGCAAAATCATTATGGTATTCAACATGCCCAAATTGAGGAGTCATATGCCTCCCCCAAAAATGGTAGTAGATGCACCCCTCGTCAGCAGACACAAGTTTGTCGTGCAACTCTAATAAAGAATTGGCCTTCGCCCCTGTGGCAATAGAGGCTAGTGAACAAGTTTTGACCAAGAACGGATTTTCGAAAATAGGCATCGCATAAATCCTTTCTAGTATCTGTTTAAGCTATTTCTATCAAAGAATTTTTTTATTCACAATAGGTAAATGTTTTTTTGATTTTGCAAGAAATTTATCCTTTTTATACAAAAAAAACACGATACCTAAATATTAAACAGTGGAAACTGTTATCAACGGATTAGATAGAAGGGTAAAAGACATCTTAGGTGAATAACAACAATTGCAACAGTGTCCCTTGTTTGTCTCATTACGTCCAATCAGTCCAATCCCTCCTTTTTTTTTATATTCGTAACTCATTTACCACAAACATGTTACGCTTTAACCAATCCAAACACACCCTAAAACAATTGCAGTTTATACTAAGAAAATACATACTCACTACAAAAAATAAGAGAACGCAGTTAAATAAACCATATATAAAAAACTTCTAATTTGAAATTAAGAAATGAATATTAATGATAGTTCTCTTTTCTTCAGCAGTCAATCACACGGTATAAAGAACGATAGGTAACCCCATATGTTTACAGATAGATTCAATCCTGCGGCAACGTGGATGCTGTTAGATCAACATAATGTCAGATCCGCTTTTGGATATTCCAGAGCTAATGATAGCGAACCTAGCTGCTGCAATGGGGGCACTTATACCCATATCTTGGGGTATTTGCCTGGAATTAGTTTAATTGTTGGTGTTGTCCGGATAATCTTTGCTGCAAAGTGTTACGCATTCCTGAAAGTGACACCAGAAGAAGGCGATAAGGAATCAATTAGGAAATTAAAGCATCATGCCTTTCGAGGGGTTATTGAAGCGACATGCATACTTGGAATCATTCTGCTTATCGTCGACATGATCGCAACAACATGCTTAAAGGCGCGAAACACAGTACCAGTTGCAACACCAGTTGCAAAACCCGCACTTAAACTTAGACCATCCATGGATGAACAGGCAAGGCTAACGGCGTCACCGGCATTAAATAATAGATTCCACCGTCGATTGAATAGTGTAGACAGAACTCTAGATGACTTTTCAACATTTATGGGACGTATTAGACCCTGTCTACCCCATCATTTTGTAAGCGCAACTTCACGTCAAACATTTAATACATCAGATCCATTTTTGATCATGTGTCATCAATTTTTTTCTGGATATAAATTATCAAAAAAGAAAAAGAAGCTCGCAAATCAATTGCTTATTGATAAAGTTTCAGAGACAACGACTCCTTTAACTTTTAAACTAGCTGCTGAAGCATTGCAGGTACTTAGTCCTTATTTTGATGAATCCGATAAAAGTGTAGCTGCTCGAGGGGGAAGGAGTCTGGCTAAAGGTTTCATGTTTCACATCCATACTAAAAATACATTTATCGTTCAAAAAGATGCAGATAAACCGCTAAACCTAACCTTTTATGACTTGACTGATCCTGATCTTGGCCTTTTCCAACAGGGTAATCACGGAAATATCTATAAAGCAATTCAACTATCCCCTAGCTTTGACAATGAAGTGGTGTATAAAGTATCTCGTCGCACTTGGGAAAAACCTAAAAAGAAAGATGAACATGAACTAAAGGAACTATCAGAAGAACAAGAATTATCTGAAAAAGAACTAAAGGCTCTAGCAGACCAACAAGTTTTATCCCAAGAAGCTGTCGAACATGATAGTAAAAGCCTTAAAGCGGTCAATAAGGATGGATCCCATATGGGGTTAGCAAAAGCCCCCAGATACTGTGTCGATTATGTTGATAACACGTCAAACGACGACGTGGGATTACATCGCACGGGATTTGTGCATGCTATTACTTACGACCGGAGTTTGGAATCTGCCGTTCCAAAAGAAGAAGAATTAGAATCAACAGCAGAAAAGGAATTAGAAACAAAAGAGGCAGCTGACAAAGGAATGGTCAAAGCAACCGTCTCAATTAATTTAGAGACGGGAAAAGAGACAGTACTTGGAAACCTCGTAGCAAAAAAAACAGGGCAAGAGGATTCAAACTATAGTGATACATTAGATCTCTCTAGTTCGGACACGGTACGTTTAGTTATGCCTAAAGACAGTTCATTACCAATACCGCATCTTTTTGAAGTCGCAAGACAGTTAATAGCTGGGGCATTATACTTAGAAAAACAAGGTTATATTCATACGGATATGAAATCTGCTAATTGCTTTTTAAAATACGATGACAATAAAAGCGATATCGTACGATGTGACCATGGAGATTTATCCCTTCTTAAATTCGATCAAATTCCTACAAAACTAAACTGTACTCGTATCTATTTTTCAAAATATTTTCTTGCAACATTTGAAGAGGCTGGGAAATTCGCAAAAACCGATGTTAAAAGCAAAGCGCGGATAGCAGCACAGGAAAAACTCAATACCGTCTTAAAACAGATTATGCCTAATGCTATAGGTGCCATCCTTCATGAATTAATCACAGGCTTCCTTCCATCACTCAATCGTTCAAGGGATGCTGTTTGTAATACGGCTCTACTCAAAGAACGTCTCAAGGAAAGGAATGAAAGAGACATGCATTCACAACTAAGCGAAGCTGATTTAGAAACGTTCACCTCGACATTCACCAATATGATTAAAGGTCTCCTCCATTTGAAAAAACAGCTGACGTTAGATCAAGCTGGGCACATGATCAAGGGCATTGAAAAATTATTTAAAATGAGCTCGTCAGCAACCTTAGAGTTTGCTGAAAGCAAAGAAGATGATAATAAAGAACAATAAACAAGCGAGAAAATAGTATGACATCAAGTGTAAGACCCATCACTGCAGGCGCAGGATTCCTCGGTGCAGGCGCAGCAGGTGCCGGACGAGTGGAAACAAAAGAGATTCAGTCTAATCGAAGCAGTGAAAAAGCCTTAGAGACATGGCAGGTTACATTAGAGCGCGTCAAATTTATTTTAGATCGAACAAGATATGGAGACCTTTTCCCAAAGCAAACGCATGAAAAATCTCCCGCAAAAAAGCCATTAGCTGGGGTAGCAGCTCCTACTAAGGAGAATCTCGAATTCGGAAAGAGATGGATACACTTCTTTGCTCAATATCAAATGAATAATGGAAAGCTTTATTACCTAGAACAAAATGAACATGCGTTTCGTACAAAACCTCTAAAACGCCTAGATATTCCTTTTGAAACACTTATCAAAGTGGTGCATCTAACCGAACGTTTTTTGAGCGGCTCAGACAAATCACAAGATCTTAAAAAAGGCACAATTCTCTGCATCCCACCTGCTGAGGAACACAATTTCATCGTACATCAAGTTGGAGAACAACTTTATATTGATTGTTTCGACGCCAAAGAACCTCCTTTCAGAAAAGGCAGAGATGGAAATGTGCGTAAAGTAAGACAAATCTACCCTAAAGATAATGGTAAATACGGAATCTTTAAACTATCAGCCCGCACGTATGAAACAGGTGGAAAGGAAATGAAGGGTAAGGAACTTAAAGAAAGACAAGAAGAAACATGCACAGACATGTTACTAGAAGTTGAAAACTTTGATAGGATTAATCGAGGGGAACAACATGTCGGCATTGCGCCATCACCTTCAAGACATATTAACTTTGTCGATCTCGATGGGGTACACCGTGTGGGCTATAAGGCAGCAATCGAGTATTCGAGAAGCCTAGACACTGACTCTAACGATCGCGCATGTCAATCTGAGCGAAGAACTCTTCAAAATATAAGAGAGTCCCTTCAGCTAAGCGCAAAAGAAAGTGTTGCAGCAAGCGCACAGACTAAGGCTCAGAAAAAAGCCGAAGCTTCAGATTCAGATTTAGATTCGGATTTAGATTCAGATGTTGAAGATATTGAACCAACAACAGAGACCGTAGCAGAGGTTTTTGGAGAGATAGGAGCAGGTGCACGCCTATCTTTCAAGGAACACTTACTAGGATTTAGACAACTTCTCGCAGGACTTGACTATCTTGACGGCCGAGGCCTCGTTCACACCGATTGTAAACCAGGAAATGTCCTAATTTTAACTGATGCTACTGGCAAAATGGTTCGTTTTGATAACGCTGATTTCTCCGCTATCATTAGTATGGATAATCCATTCCCAGAAACGTACACCTATGCTCCACCCTACTTTCCCCGAGAATTCGAAAAGGAATTAGATGAATCATCTCCAACTGCTTTTTACAAGAATGAAGAACGACAAAAAGAAATCTTAAGACAAATAATGCCCAATGCTTGGGCTACCATGTTTTTTGAAATTTGCACGGGAGCACTTCCTTCCAGATTTAGAAAAAAAACGGACAAGCCTGTAACAGAAATCCCATGCTTCACCCGAAAAGGTGCAACAACTTTTGATACGGATAGTCTAGCTGCACGCCTAGTTCCAAAATTTGCAGAGTTTTTAAACGAAGATGATGCTCAAACAATCGCTCCCTTTGTAGCAAAATTCCTCCTAAGTATGCTAGACCTTAATCCTAAGAATCAACCTTCTTTAAAAATTGCTCTAGATGTGTTTGATAAACTATTGGTAACGATAGGCGTGACACCTGGAGATACAGCAGAAAGCCATGAAGCACCTGAAGGCAAAGCCGCAGAGAGTAAAGACGAAAGCAAAGCCAGCTAATCATTAGACCTAGCGACGCACTCTCAGGATATCCCTGGATGCGTCGCTAGTACGCTGGAAAGTTTTTAGTGAATGTTTTTGACTTTCTGTGCCTGTGCCTGACCCAGGCCGTCCTCGGCCTGAAAGTAACCAGGGCGTCCTCGGCCTGAAAGTAACCAGGGCGTCCCGCCCTGCAAAAAAAGAAGGTAGCCAGACCATCCCGGTCTTGAAAAAAAAGACGACAATGGTTACAGCAACAGTAAATAAAAACTTTCCAGTGTACTAATACTAAATAATCTTTTTAAACCTTGAAAAAAACTTTTAACTTCTTTACATTTTTTCCAAAAAAGATCCCATGGTTTCCACATGACTTTAGAAGAACAGGTAAAGCTTTATAAAGAGTTAGCCAAAAAAATCGAAGCGATGGAAGAGCAAAAGCGCGCTTTGGGCCAATCAATTATGCAACAGATGCAAAACAAAATCCTTAAAGTTCCAGGGTTTCTTGTACGCTTTTGCAGCAGGCTATCCATTAAACTGCCCCTCGAAGAAGCGCGTTTAATCAACGCTGTTAAGCTAGAGGAGGTTGTTGACAAGGATAAAATCAAGGCTCTGTACAACAATGGACAAACGATCAATGGCGTCAGCGAAATTCGCTATATCCAAGTCGTCGAGCAAGTTTAAAACCCCTATGGTAGCCACATGGGAAGTCTACATCATCCAAACCGTATCCGGTAAATTGTATACTGGGATCACAAACAACTTCGAACGCCGCTTTGACAATCACGTTACGCGCAAAAAGGGCGCGCGTTTTTTTAACTTTTCAGAACCTCTAAAAGTCGTTTTTCGTGAACCGCATCCTAACCGTTCTGAAGCTTCGATCCGCGAGAGTGCGATCAAAAAAATGACTAGAAAGGAAAAATTGGAACTTATTTCTAGCACCTAAAGTTTAGAGGTGTAGGTGGCATGCCGTCCACACTTCGTCCTTTTCCGTGCCAGTGCCCGTGAGCGCATCCTATTACCCATAAGTCATCAAAAACGTATCCACAGATCATTTTAGAGGCTATTTAGAAGTTGTTTTAACACGTTTAAAATTAAGATAAATAATAAGAAAGAAATTGACAGAATGGAATACTACCTCTCAAATTAAACTGAATTAGGACAATAACGCAGAGACGCAGAGAGGAAACTAAAGCTATAATTTATGTAAAAAATTGGAATATTATCTATTTCAAGATCATCAACCATTGATTGCTTTCTCTGCGACTCTGCGTCTCTGCGTTTATTCGCTATATAGAGAGGAACATGCATGTTCAACTGTTCTTTCATACTTGTGCAATCGTCTCTTTTCGTCCTTTTGTTCTAAAATATTAACTTGCACATTTTTCCTGTAACCCCTATCAAAAGAATTAGGTACAAAGATTTTTAAAACCTTCTTTATTGGAGATTACATGGGCATTATTATAACAATTATTATCGGTTTCGTTGTAGGCCTTATCGCTAGAGCTTTAATGCCTGGAAAAGATGTCATGGGATTTATTTTGACAGCACTCTTAGGGATAGGAGGTGCTTTAATTGGTAAATTCATCGGACAAGGCCTAGGATTATATGAAGAAGGAGAACCTGCCGGATTTTTCATGTCTCTACTTGGAGCATTGGTCCTTCTCTTTATCTACAATTACTTTAGAACAAAAAATCCACCAGCTTAATTAATGTCATATAAGAGAAAGCTGCGGTTCACCTCAGCTTTCTCTTAACCTTATTGATTAACTCTAGTACATAGTATAATTTTTATTGACCGTTTCTGCCATAAAATCTAAAAAACGACGAATTTTGACGTGTACATGCGAAGCAGGAAAGTACGAGATATGGATAGGAAGCGTTTTCTTGGATTCGCTATACTTAGCCAAAATTTCCACAAGCCTACCCTCTTTTAAATCATCTGCAATGATGTAGTCATGTAGCTGTGCCACTCCCAAACCATGCAACACGCTTCTTCTGATCGCTCGCGTATCGTTAAAATATAAATAGGGATCAAACACAACTGACTCCCCTGACTTGAATTCAATCAGGTTATTGGGTTGCCTTTGAATGCGCGTGATAACCTGATGTTGCATCAGATCAGCGGGTTTTTTAGGCACGCCATGTTTCTTTAAATAATCAGGCGAAGCGCAAAATACCCAACGTGAGTACATGAGTGTTTTTTGAATCCAATGCACAGGAATTCCTGTAGTTAGCCCTACAACCACATCTACTTTTTCTTTCTCTAAGTCCGGCATCGTTTGGATCAATTCGAGATGCAAACGTATTTTTGGATAGCGCTCAAGAAATTCTTTGATATAAGGAATGACATATAAATTCCCAATCTGAGGACCACACACAACCTTTAACATTCCTGAAGGCTCTTCTTTGGAATGAGATACCGCGGCTTCCGCTTCTTGATACGCCTCCACAATGCGTTTTGCGTGCTCGAAATAGATGATTCCTTCCTGTGTTAAATCCATGCGACGCGTCGACCGCTGCAATAGCTGAATACCCAGCGCATCTTCTAAGCTTAGAACATGCTTGCTGACAGCTGCAGGCGTTATCTTTAATTGACGTGCTGCCTCAGCCATTGTGGAGCGGTTTACCACTTCTATGAAGGAGGTTAGCCAAATAGGATTTATCATAAAAGCCAAACATTCCATTATTAACCATTCGTTAATAGTCATCAACGATTCATCCTATTGTTAATTATTCGTTAATTAAACACAATAGATCCATCACTTACGTTTTTGGACGTGGGGATGATGTTTTAAAAATTGTTAAAGGAGATTAAAATGAAAATGAACTTAAAAAAAATCGCATTCTTAATGACCTGCTGCCTCGCATCCCTCAGTTTGCCAATTCTGGCAAATCCGGAGATCACTAAAATCGTAACAGATCAAGCTCCAGCCGCCCTCGGACCCTATTCTCAAGCCGTCTGCGCAGGAAATTACGTTTTTGTGTCGGGACAAGTTGCCATTGATCCAGCTGTTGGTAAATTAGCTGGAGAGACAATTGAGCTACAGACAGCGCAAGTATTAAAAAATATCGAAGCGATATTGCTAGCTCAAGGATTAACCCTTGAAAACGTTGTCAAAGCGGAAGTCTTTTTGAAAGATTTAAAGGATTTTCCCGCTATGAATAAGATTTATGGGGAGAGATTCTCATATGCAGTTAAACCTTCTCGAGCAACGGTGCAGGTAAGTAAACTGCCGCTGGATGCTCTTGTAGAGATTGCCTGCATCGCTTTCGTGCCAGGTGTTGCAAGCTGAGCTTTTGAATAGAATCCAGGCCGTCCTCGGCCTGGTTTTGCAAATTGAATTCTTACTTCAACCCTAAGTCCATCGCATCAGAATAAAGTTTTTCACCTGACTTAACCATATCGTTTAAATCCTTCTCTGATAATTTACTTGGATCCGCCGAATTGAATTCTTTATCTGCTTGTTGTAGTTTGGCAAACATTTGCTTCATCGCCTGCATTCTGTCTACGCAGCCCTTCGCGGACTTCTTAGCTGAATCACATTTTCCTCGTGCATCCAGAAATTCATGCTGCTTATCCCTAATATATCTCCATTTCGCAAGCCTAGGATCGTCAGAACCAACGCCATCAACGGGTTTTTCCCAACCAGGATATGCTACCCCGTCAAATTCTGCCTTCTTCCTATTTGCACGACCTTCTAATCCAGCTGCTCCCGCCCCTACAACAGGTCCCGCCTTTGCTGCACCTGCGCCTACTTTGGGTTCTGAAGATTTTACTCTATCTCTTAATGGCTCAGGAGTCCGTTTAGACTCTTCACCTTTTACAGGTCCTTTTATAGCCATCACCATCAAATCAGTACTAAAACTGTTAGCAAGCTCCTTAGGTAATCGTTTTGGAATATCTGCCAGAAGTGGACTGCTTTTTGCTTGCTCACTGGTACAAAGTTGCAGTAAGGTCTGATAAGCTTTGTTTTTAGCGGAAGAATCTGAACTATTAGTTATTATACTCAGCTGTTGATCAACATCTGAAGCGAATTTAGCACCCGGATCCTTAGGAACCACAGAGGATTTTTCCCCCAATGGCTCATAGTTTATAGGCATATAAACCTCCTTTTACTATTTACCTTATTATAATATTTAATTTTAAAACGACAATCATAAATATTATAAAAAACTAAAACAACAACTATAATTTGCACTGTACAAAAAACCTATTTTTACCTATTCTTTTGGTCTAAAAAAATATAATCAAGGTCCCTATGATCATTCGCATTCCTCAGACAACTGCTCCTCAAATTGACGATAATACCGTGATACAACACGCACGCACTCAAACTGAATTTACAGCACAAAAAGTAGCAGATCAAAGACTTCAAGAAATTACAGATCTTCAAGCAAAAACTGTATTGGCTCATATTGAGTCTAAAGTTGCTCATGAGCAGCAATCTCAACAAATTAAACAATTGGAGAAGCAAGCTGAAAAAACATTAAGAGAAGCAGAAGCTAAAGCCTTTTCTATAGCTTTCGAAGCAACTTCCAGAGCTTCAGCTATAGAATCTGCAGCCAAATTAAAAGCATCGGAAATATTTGGACATGCGCAAGCATTGTTAAATGAATCTATGTCCAGGTCAAATGAAATCCAAGGTCAAACAATCGAAATGCAATTAATGGCACGCCACGTGATGGATCAAAGCGCACGAGCACTGTCTAAAGCTCAATTACAGGCCTCTGACACGAAGCGTTGCGCTGAAATAGAAGCAAAGGCCGTGATCGATAATGCCACTCAAGAAGCTGCAAAACGATTAGAAAAAATCATGCCCGCGATGCAAGACGCCGCAACCATTTTGTCGGAAAAGATCGCTAGACACAACACATCCCCTGAACAGTTTGAATTACTGTGTCCCTATGACTGCGAAATTCTCTGTGTGGATACCTCTCAAAATGTTCAGGAAAAAGAAAAAAAAACCTCACATGCTTCCTCACATATTCGTGGATTGGATGAAGAAGAAGACAAAGCAGCAGCTGAATTACCTGAGGAACCTTTAGCGCAGTCCTCACACACATATGTCACCTTTAAAGCTCATAGAGCCCCCCTGGTGTTGTCGGGCTTAAAATACTTTACTGACGTGATCACAGGTATATCTGAAGCAGAAAAGAAACAAAAAAGTGAAAAATTGCCTCAAATAAAAATAGACTTCCCTCGCCATATTGTGGAACCCTTTATTAAACGCTTCTATACTGGTAAACTTGTCTTTGAAACACTCAATATTACCGATATCATTACACTCTGGCACTTAAGTGATTTTATTGGCGATGAAGCGCTAATTGAAAATTGCCAAAAAGCTCTCAGCACACTCTTTGCAGGAAACAATAGCGCCTTAATCATCGCTTGCAGGCAAGGTTTAGATCCACACATACAAATGCCAGAACAGCTCAAAATCTTTCTATTCGAGAAAATATCTGATCGCTTCCAAGACCGTCTATTTATCGGTTCAGATCGCATGCAATTCATTTCGATCACTTCTCAACACCCTCCCATTAACCATATCGCTGAAATGATCGTCGAACAGATCTTAGGGACAACTAGAACAGACCCTGCCTTATTCCGTAGTCAATTGGAAGCATCTGCTAAAGAAGGGTACTTTTTAGCACAACATTATCTAGCGTTTTTCTTAGAACGTGGTTTATGCGGATTTGAACAAGATCTTCCTCGCTCTGCAGCTCTTACGCGTCAGTGCGGGGATCCAAAACAAAATTATCCTCATGGAATGGCACGTTTAGGACAATTTTTGATAACTGGGGAATTAGGGATCCCTAAAAAAATCGAGGAAGGTACAAAATTAATTCACATTTCATCTCAAAGAGGTTCATCCAAAGGTTTATATCACTTTGGGCATTGTTTTCTAAATGGAATAGGAGTCCCACAAAATATTTCTCGAGCAATGCATTGGTTTCGATTATCCGCTAACCTAGGTAGCCCTGAAGCTCAATTCGTTCTTGCAGAAGCAATGGAACATGGCCGTGGTATAGAACAAGATATTAAGGGAGCCCTCCTGCAATACCAGCAAGCTGCCGAAGGTGGCAATGAAAATGCCAAAGCAGCAATTTTGCGGCTTTCAAATGCTGAAACATAAATTCAATCTTCTAATATCTGTTAACCAAGCGTCTCGCCTGAATGTAACCAGGGCGTCCCGCCGCCCTGCAAAACAGACCGTCCTCGGCCTGGCAGACAAAGGACTAGACCAGGTTCCATACTATTGTGAATATGTACGTGCGTTATTGTCCCAAGTCAGTTTAATTAATATACTTGGCTAAAACAATGCCGTCTGATACAAGCAAATTTTTAAATATGAAATCTTGACTTATCGCCACAACGGGAGAAATTTTGTATGGTCACAACCACTTCTACCATTCACTCAAAACCTCTTGCATCCCCATCCCAGCTTGACACAACACTCAGCGCCGCAGTTTGCGACAAAGCCACAGTGACCTCAACAGGCACTCCCCTTCGACGCCTAACGCACGGGGTGACAATCCGAAAGCTCACTACACACACAGATTTCCGTGGCTCAGTCACTGAACTCTTTGACCCACGTTGGGGATACCATCCCGACCCCCTTGTATTTGCTTACACCTTTTCCATCCGGCCAAATGTCGTTAAGGGATGGAATCTCCATCGACGCCATGAAGATCGTTACACAATCCTTTCCGGTGAAATGGAACTGGTCTTATTTGATCCGCGTCCAGAAAGCCCTACCTATCGCGAAATTTGCCGGATTGTACTCTCTGAAAAGGAACCCTGCCTCATTAATGTTCCAATCGATGTATGGCACGCTGACTATAATATCGGAGATAAAGATGTTGTCGTTGTCAATTTTCCAACAATGCAATACGACCACACCTCTCCAGACAAATGGCGCCTGCCAATCGATACACCATTAATTCCATACAAATTCCCTGAAGGCACAAAAGGTGGATAACGCCTCAAATCCACGATTCTCCGTTCTGCTGCCGACTCACAATCGAGCAGACGTTCTGGGAGTTGCCATAAAGTCCGTGTTAGCACAAACAGAGCCCGATTTCGAGCTTCTGATCGTCGCCGATGGCTGCACAGACAATACCCGCGACGTCATCGCACAATTTAAAGATCCCCGCATCCGCTTATTCGACCTACCAAAAGCAGCGCACTTTGGCTACGCAAACCGCAATATAGCCTTACGCGCTTCACATGGACGACTTATCGCCTTTGCTGCACACGATGACATACTCCTACCAGATCATCTAGAACTCATGGGGAACCTACTGGACTCAAGTAAAGCCTCGTGGGGGTATAGTAGACCCCTTTGGATCTCGACCGACGGCATCATTGTGCCCTTTTGCACAAACCTAAACCTACCTGATGAATACACTTATTTTATGGAACAGGGTAACACGATTCCCGCGTCATGCGTTGTCCACACGCGCGCAGCACTGGAACGCGCTGGATACTGGCCGGAACACCTGCCGAAGGCCGCTGACTGGGCACTGTGGAAACAGATCATTAAGTACAGTGGGGGCCATCTCGCTTTCCTAAAACAACCTACCACACTCCATTTCAGTGCCAACTGGAAGCAGTCTCGTCATTCCAGTTCCAACGAAGTAAAAACACTTATATCGATTGCCGATACAGCAACATGGTGGCCAACGATACTGCGTACTCCCCCCAATGGAACGTACATACCTGAACAAGTAAGTCTGTGGCATACTATAGAGGCTGGTAAAGACTCCTGGGTAATTTCTATGAGGTCTGCAATTGATACTGTAATCGATCGAATCGCGTGGACATCGATACGTGAAGTGCTTCCCGCATATGAAGTGATGCTTGCAAGCAATTCATGGCGCATCACCAAGACCTTGCGTATACTATCAACATGGCTAAGGGGACCCTGAAGAATAGCATTTCAGACCCCTCAACTAAAGAAACGATAAAACTTTTCCTGTTTGGAGTGCGGTGGCTTGCCACCGCTTTCATAAACATCGGCTTGCCGATGTCACAACGAACTGTGAATGGTTCGTCAAGCCGAATTCTATGAAAGCGGTGGCAAAGCCCACCGCACTCCAAAAAGGCATTCGCTCTGATGATTCTCTGTGCCTTTATTTGTTAACCCATCAATTCCTTCGTCAGCCGTTCCTTGAGAGCCATCGCATCTGCCTTGTGTGCTTCACTCAGTTGATCAAGTTCTAACGCCTGGACAACCAGCATTTTTGCCCTGTGTAAATCTTTCGTCACACCAAGTCCCTGCTGATACAACCGCGCTAATCCAATCATGCCTAAAGCAATTTCCTCATCCGCCAATAACCGGCAATATTTAACTGCCAACTCCAGATTTTTCTCACAACCAGTTCCATGTTCATAACATTGAGCGAGTTGCAAATAACCTCCTATAAATCCCCTCTTCGCTGCCTCCAGAAGGTTGTTAAATACCACGACTTCGCTATGATAAGCATTCCAATACCTTGCCAGCTGATAAAATGCCGGAGCATATCCTTTAGAAGCTGCTGCTTCAAATAGATCTAGAACGTCTTGACCGATCATGAGCTGTCCATAACTGACAAGGACCGGAATGTAATCTGCCTGCACTGCATCGTTCCATTCTGATGCTGCCGTTGCTGGTGATATCTCAGTTTTATTTTTTAGATTCATCCAAATCAAATGGCGATACTGCGCTGGAATATAACCTTGTTTAGCCAACACGTGACACATCTCAATTGCTTTGTCTGCATCCATTGCCACACCAATTCCATTAGCCAAACAGCATGCTGCAGCCATCACATATTCAGAGCCCTCTTCACTCAAACAGCAAATCTTGTAGACTTTTTCTGTTTTAGGACCTTTGAATCTTGCCCAGCAAGTGGTTTCAATGAATTTTTCCAAAAGCATCACTTCCATTTCTTGATTACGTTTCGATTGACCCCAATAAGCAATCATCAGATCGACACAATTCATCGGCTCATCCTTTAATCCCTGTGTGACCTGACGCATGCAGTAGGCAGCCACCTTTGGAAGATGTAACGCTTGTACAGCCTCGTGCAAAGCCATTAACTGTTCGGCAGACCTATCCGTCACTTCACCTGTATAGAGAAAATCAAAAACTTGATGAAGTTGTTGTGCTGACAGCTCAATACCAGCACCCTTTGCCCCCTTTTTACCAAAAGAGGCATGTAACACTTTACTTTCAACAAAATCCTCCATAAATCCATGCACAGGCACAGAATCGCCCTCTTGACTAATGACCTCACAGTCCATTGTTGCCTGGTCTAATCGCAATAATGGAAGGACCTGTTGATTTGGCATATTCGCGAATTCTTTTTCGAGGCATTCTCTTAATTCCAGAAGTAATTCCTGGCTATATTGACGCGGCTGCAGTAACGTTGGATATGATAAAAAAGCGATGGTTGCGTTTTCCTTGGATTCTGCTTTATCTTCAGCGCTAGCGCATTGTTTTACAATTTCAATTGCATTATTTTTTACGGACTCAATTGCATTATCTAACAGATCCCTCCACGTCACTATTAATGCATCAACTCCTATATGCATGATCTGATTTGCCCACAATTTTGCTTGTACGACGTTTATTTCTGTACCCCTCCCCTCTTGGTAACATTTCATTAGATAATACATTGCTTTAACGTTACCCTGATTTGACGCAAGTCGATAAAGTTCGAAGGCTTGCGTTAAGTCTTGTTTAACTCCTTTACCGTTTCGGTAACAGTGACCCAATCTATACAAGGCATCGCTATCTCCAAGAAATGCTGCTCTTTTATAACACCCAACAGCGCATTCAGGTTCAGTTTCTTTCACCTGATCTGCAAATCCAGTTAAGGCTGGCACATCGACACTTTCCATTAGTAATTTCATGTACCCTTGGTCATCCAACTGAGAATCCCTCCAAAAAGGTTTGCTCATAAAAGCGATTTGACCCGCTATTCCTGTAGGTATGTTCAAACCATATTCTTCCTGTCTATCCACTAATTGCACTCCAAGTTGCACAGCTGGCCTGTAATTTTCTGCTTCCTTTGGTCGAGATGCTTCATCTGGATATTTTTTCAAAAACACTCTATTCGACTCTTTGATGGCATCCTGAAAAAGCTCTAATGCGCGCTGTGGATTTTTGTCCGTTCCTATCCCACGTAAATGACAAATAGCCGTCGCTGTTAGTTCTTCAGACGTGCTCTTACCTAGGCAGAACTCATATAAAAGTTTGCTTTCTTGAGCTGTTAGTTTTCCCAAATATCCCCAGAGGCCATATGTATTAAAACGATTTAAAAGAACTGGCCTTATCTCTGGTGAAATCATCCCTTTCCTTGCATACACAAGCATCGCCGGAATAATAAGAGGTGGTAAACTCAACAAAATGCGATCTAGCCCTTCCTTGCAATACTGTGTCAAAGAGGGAAGGCCATAAACTAGAGCCAGGCGAGACAGATTTAACAACGTTTCAAGTGATACTTCTTGAATATGGCCTGTGTAGAGAAAATCGAGAACTTCTTCCATTTCCTGTTTTGTACCATGTGTCAAAGGAAGAGTGTCTCTTTCATCCAGATTATCTTCAATAAGAGCACTCAGAAATTGTGATTGTTTGAAAACTACAGAATGCGCTCGGATTTTCAGTTTGTCTGCTGTCACAAAACCCACATCCATGGAAGCTTCATGACGACGTGCTGCTAAGGCCATACCCACTGGTAATGCCTTCCTGACCACACATTTTACTAATCTCTCATCTGAGCTTGGAATACTGCTTAAGGCAATCCCCCAGCTGTCTCCAATACTTTTCAGATATTTTCCATATTGATCTAAGTACTCACTATTCCTTTCTAATACTGTGACAAATACATTGCGCACTTTGTTGATTTCCTGGTCAGATAGCCCCTCAACTGCATTACTAACAGTTGTGATTTTGCCATCCTTAATCAGAAGAGATTCCCCATGCGCTAAGTTGTGTAGTACTTTTCCAAATCTTTCGTCAAAAGCTTGTTGCGTTGTAAAAACAGCATTAATTTCTAGCATACGTTAATTCCTTAAATTAATTAATTTTTAAACGTAGATGTTATATCATCATTTAATAACATTCAACTTAAAGACGAAATTGACGAAATGAGACAATTGCATAAGTCAAAAAGCTGTCGTAACCCAAGCTGCTGCCCTCACGGGCACGGGCACGGGCATGGGCACGGGCATGGAAAAGGACGATGGGACTTATGCAATCGTCTCAATCAGTCCATGTCCAACCGTCCAATTGTGACTTCAACAACAACACACACAAATTCTTTTACATTGTTTATATAAACAACACTTCGTATATTATTCGTTAATAAAATGAGAAAACATGAAAAACACTACTATCCATTTACTGACTCTTCTAACTTCACTAACAGCCTTTTGTTACAGTGAACAAACTCCATGGACAGAAAAAACAGTCCAAGGCTTTAGCTTCTACCAAGATAAATTAGATTATACAGAGGGCTTTGGAGCCTACCTAGACCTGCATCTACGACCCAACACCAAAAATTTTGACAACGGTGGTGGATCGCACAATTTCAACACAACCTTCCTAGAAGAAGTATATAGCGTCACAAACGTTGTCTACGACCCCTTTCAACGATCTGATGAACACAACTCAATTGTACTCTCTCAGGTATCTGCTCATGAGTTCGATACGACCACCTCAAACAGTATCCTGAATGTAATTGACAATCAATCCACTCGTTTTAAACACATTTGGCTGAGCTGTGAGGCGCTAAAAGCACATGGTGTTGCCTACTTCCGCATTTTCGAAGGTAATGGCTCTTTCCAGGATCAACATCTTTCTTATGGTTACCTATCTAACCGCCTTGCACAGTCATACCAGCATGAAGTGGAAAAGATTTTTGAGAAAGGGAATGTTGTGACCGATATCAAACGTCGCCTCATTATCGCCTACAAAAACAGTGGCTGCAAAGAAGTATAGTAGCCCCTTAGTAGGTAAAACCAAAGCCAATATACCCTACACCAACATTGCGATGAGCCGAGTCGATTGAATCCACCCCAACTGTAAAAAGCTGCGCTTGAAGCAAATTCCTATTGATCAAATAGTAATACTGAGCCCCCACATCGATATACCACCGCCCTAAACTGCTTTTTACACATGTTAAGGGAATAACCCCCTTAACACCCGTCGAAAAGACTCCAAAATTGCTCTCACTGCTTTTTAACGCTAGTTCCCCTCCATTCCAGAAATCCGCTGGCCCCATGCTCAACCATGTAGGAAAGGCAACAACAACGGGATACCCCTGAAACTCATATGTAGGAGTCATTCCTAACTCAACATAATATGTCCCTCCAGGCTTACCCACAACAACAGTAGAATCTCCTGATATAGCCCAAAACAATTTGACATAAGGATACCATTTTAAAAAATTTCCCCAAGAGCTATCGTCATACGTCAAGATAAACTCTGCATTATTTTCCGGAGTAAAATTGCCAGGTGGACTTAAAAATTGAATAAACTGTGCTTGAAACCTCCAATTGTTTTGCAACGTAGCGGTAACCCCCAAAAACCAATCTAGCTCATTCCAAGATCCCACTTTGGGATGGTGCTGTTCAGTCCAAATGTCATTCCAAATACCCATATCCATTGAAACTTTTTGAACAAAACAGTCAGAACTCTTATGCACTTCAAGAGATAGACCCAACAATACCTGCATCGTCAGCCCAGTATCTGTCACCAATAACCCCCGCGGAGTGATGTAGTCGTTTTTGAAAACAACATCCACCAAACCGTGCATTCCGGATTCAACTAGCTCACTTGGATTCTCATCTGCATACACGTGATGCAAACAGAGAATTACTGCAAAAAAAAGCCTCTTGATATAACTTAAAAACATTTTTCAACTTGTGTAATAGAGTAAATTGCAGCAGCTTCTATATACTGAAATTTAGAATTCTTTTAAATAAATTCGCAGTAAGAAATGATGATCCTACATCCTTTCCACAATTAACGTTATTTGCTCGCATTTAATTGGAATCAGACATAGAATACCACTCCCTAATAAAAAACAGGTATTCTATGAAGACAATTAAAAAATTAACACATTATTCAGTCGCTCTTTTAACCTTAGCTTCACTAACTAGCTGTGCAACCATTATGCACGGCACACGCCAATCTATTGGCATTTCTAGCTGCCCCAGCAATGCCTGCGTGTGGGTTGACCAGATGTTCATTGGGTACACACCTGTAATCGTTGAAATGACGCGTAAGGACAACCATTTTTTAAGAGTGGAGCTAGAGGGCTACCAACCTTACGAAGCAACCTTCTCACGACAGCTCAGCGGATGGGTTTTGGGCAATATTGTCTTTGGAGGAATCATCGGTTTGGCTATTGATGCCATTTCAGGTGGTATCTACAAGCTTACTCCCGATCAAATTCAAGCGGAATTGCGAGCTAACAACATGTGTCACGTAAAAAAATCTCAAGACTCCTATATTGCCATTGTGCTAAAACCTGATCCAGCTTGGGAAAAAATCGGCAACTTAAAGACTAATAGTCTTTAGACAATGCAAAACTTTCCGTGCCCGTGC
The DNA here is from genome assembly GCA_013821265.1 of Parachlamydiaceae bacterium. Lineage (GTDB taxonomy): Bacteria > Chlamydiota > Chlamydiia > Chlamydiales > Parachlamydiaceae > JACDHD01. The sequence continues at coordinate 34,497 of JACDHD010000017.1, forward strand.
TTGTGAGCGTGAGCGTGCCCGATTCCTAAATCTTAAAATGAGGGAAAAGGAAACGTTAATAGCATTACATCTTTACATAGCTTTTTAGCAAGTCGGGCACGGGCACGCTCACGGGCACGGAAAAAGACGAACAGGACGATCAAATGAAAAAACTAGCAATTCTTGGCAGCACAGGCTCCATCGGAAAAAACTCTCTCGCTGTCGCAAAACACCTCGGCAAAGACCATGTCCAAATCGTCGCATTGGCCGCACGCAGTAACATAGACCTCCTCGAACAGCAAGCCAAAGAATTCTCGCCTCAACTAGTTGCCGTTCATGACCCCAAACAAGCTCAGGAACTGCAACGCAGAATCCCTCATATACCCGTCATCGGTGGCATGGAGGGCCTAGAAGCCGTCGCCACACATTCCAACGCCAATTTAGTCATCTCTGCCATCAGCGGAGCCATCGGCCTAAGCCCTACCATCGCTGCAATTAAAGCCAAAAAGAATATTGGATTCGCCAATAAAGAAGTGCTGGTGTCTGGCGGAGCCTATGTGATGTCCCTAGTCAAGGAACATGGCATCGAACTTATTCCCATCGACAGTGAACTCACAGCGATCTTTCAATGCATCAAAGGCGAACCTTCAAAACGCGTCAAACGCATCCTGATTACCGCCTCAGGGGGTCCGTTCAGGAACCATACTGCAGAACAGCTTAAAACAGTTACAGTCGATCAAGCGCTAAACCATCCAAACTACCGCATGGGGCCTAAAGTAACCATCGATTCGTCAACCCTTATGAATAAAGGGTTGGAAATGATCGAAGCGCACTGGCTGTTTCAAGTTCCATTAGAAAAAATTGAAATTGTAGTGCATCCACAACAGATCATTCACGGCATGGTGGAATTCATCGATAGCTCCATGCTTGCTCAGATGTGCGATCCCGACATGCTCGTTCCCATTCAGTATGCGATCACCTATCCGGAACGCCTGACAGGTTGCCTATCGGCTTTTGACTTTACCAAGCATCACACCCTACAGTTTGCAGTGCCTGATTTAGATAAGTTTCGCTGTTTGAAAATCGCCTACGAGTCCCTACGCCGCGGCGGCAGCGCCACAAGCTACATGAACGCAGCCAACGAAGTCCTTGTTGGCCGCTTCTTAAACCGTGAAATCCCTTGGAGCGCTATTGCAGGAACGTTAGAAAATCTGATGAACCGCCATGCTGTGACACCGATTACCTCCCTTCAGGATATATTGGAAGCAGATCAGACCGCCCGCCTCGAAGCTAAGGGGACTCTGTCCTAAGGGGACTCTGTCCCCTTAGAACCCCTGCCAAAGGGTATGAACCCTCTGGACTCCCATTATAGTGAGCGTTCTGAGGAACAGCCCTTCAGATGCTTCCAATCCAAGAAAAAATGTAAACTTCCTCCTTTTTGGCCACCGCCTTCATAGGGGTCGGCTTTACACCCCATCTAAAGGTGTTCTCAAACAACGAATGGGCGAACAGGATAGGATGAAAAATTCTGTTCTACATCCTGTCGCCGAAGGCGATCTTACCTATCATGTTTTCCATCAAAATAGAACATGCCGCCCTTACAGGGCTCCTACAATGGTGGTTTTTAAAAAGCCTCAGCTTTTTAAAAAAGCTGGAAACGCATAACATAGAACACATCAAAGCTACGCAACCCTTCGCTATCTGGGCTTCTCTGTGCCTCTGTGTGCATACTTTTACGCATAAGTTTTTTTGACAACAATTAACCTTCCCGCCTAGGGCGATGCCCTAGGATATTATAAATCAGGCCTACAGCCTGAAAAACCTTTTCTGAGCTTACCTAGGGCGTTGCCCTAGGCTGTTAAAATTCAGGCCTTCAGCCTGATGCTATTAGCCGCACTGACGTATTGCATTTCTCTCAGGGCAACGCCCTGGATTATAAAAGCCTAGGGCATCGCCCTAGGTAAGAACACCATAAACTACTCAGGCTGAAGGCCTGATTTATAATACCCTAGGGCACCGCCCTAGGCATGATTTTGCAAAAAGAAGTTGTGCGTAAAAGTATGTCTGTGTGTCTGTGGTAAAAAACAAAACGAAGACTTATGCAATTGTCTCATTTCGTCCATATCTGTCCATTTCGTCCATTTCGTCCATTTCGTCCATTTTTTAATATTTTTTTAACTAAAAAGAATTGAACTTAAAACTATTAGACTATATAATTTCGTTTTATTTACTTAATAAAGGCAAAAAAACATGTCAGGCATATCACATTTTCCACTTCCCCAATACCTGCGTCCTTCAACAACCTTTATTACCTCCGTCGTGGACGAAAATTGCACAACCCTACTTCCACTAGTTTTCCATGAAGGCATCCTCGCAAAAACCAAAGCCATCTGTGAACGTTGCTTATTAATGCCTGTTATTGCTGGCGCTGCAACCTTGGATCTCATCCTATGGACAAGCCGAACCATCCTTCTTTTGCCCGTCTACCAAGCTGGCCTAAAAGCGCATTTGCAAGAACTTGCAGCGATCATTGCTACAGTTGCCACCATTCCAGCCATTCCATTTGGATACCAACCTCCGACAGCAAAAGAACCCACCTACATGTGGTCCCCCATTCCTATTTCAATGCCGCAGTGGTTATTGCATCCTCACGGGTGGTGTGGAAACGTCCTCTCATCAGTAGGGAATGAAATGTGGCAATCTGATTCTTATGTGATGCCACTTATTTGTCATCGAGGTGTGACAGCAAAGATTATTGCCGTCACCAAACGTTTCTTGATGATGGTACTCCTCTTTTCATCTTCAGCTATCGATTTTACAATCCTGACAGGACGCACCCTTTTATTGGTGCCTATGTACAAGACGGGATTAAAAACACATTTTCAAGAAGTAGCTGCTACGATTACCGCGGTTGTGACATCACTTGCAATGCCTTTTGGTTATTTCCTTTTGTCTAGTTCGCATCTAACAGAATATCATGAATCTCGCTATTTCCCGTTAGCTATGCCTCAAGCAAAAAACCTCATCTATGATTACAGCACCCGCGGCCTGCCTTATGTCTTGAAGCAATATAATTGCACTGATCAACACTTAATATGGGTATTTAGAGAAGCCCTTCAACGCTGTGATGCTGCAGCAGTGGATTACTTACTTACACATCAACCTAGGGCAGTGGATCAGCTTGTACTAATGCCGGAAGAATTTATACCAGGTGCTAATAGCCTTTTATCAACGCCAAGTTGGATATTGCCTAGTAAATACTCTCCTGAGAACTCTGTGCATGAATATTCTTTAGAAAAAACCTGTCAGGCTGTGCTAAAAAGTCCTATTACACGTTACCATCCCTCTTTAGAGGAGATTAATAAAAAGGAACTTTCCATCCACAACAGTATGGCAATCCTTTTTGCAATTGGATACATTCCAGGTAAACACTTGGAACCACATCCTTTTAATACTAAATACACAACAGTGTGGACAATGATCCATAGTTATATCTTTTCCTCTCAAGAAAATCTCTATTTGTCTTCGATCAAAAGCTTGTTAGCAACAGACATGCTAACGGAAGCGCAGTCGAAAGAGGACGTAGCAGATGAAAGGGAGTTTAATCCAGCTAGCGTCATCAAAAGAGAAATCGATGAAGTCGCAGAATGGTTAGAAACAGATATTCTTACCCAACTTCCACCTGAGGGTGCAGAAATTCCTGTTGATACAAGAGATAGAGCGATTCGTTTAGCTAGACAGGCTCAACGGAATACAAATAATCAACTGATCCGTGTCATTGCACGCGAAAGCCCCAGGTACATATACTCCTTTCATTCCTATTTGAGGTCATTAAAAACCATTTCTTCAGTTTTAGGGCGTTCTGAATCGCAAGCAACCGTATTTGCTGCAAAGCATTATGCACAACTTGCACCTCCTTCTGCAGGGATGTCACGACATCTTTGGAGACTTGTGGCCTCCTATGGCCTTCCACATCATACTGTCAAAGACCTCAAGCAGTTTACACAGTTGTCAGGATAAGTCCTTCCTCTGCTCTTCGCTTTTGGAGTGCGGTGGCTTGCCACCGCTTTCATAGGGGTCGGCTTGACGACCCCATTCAC
>JACDHD010000018.1 GCA_013821265.1 Parachlamydiaceae bacterium
ATATCAATATTTATGTTCGTTACAACTTGTGTGTGCTCAAGAGTTTCTGTACGCCCCACTAGCTCGCGAAGTTTTTCTAGATTATGTGTGCGAGTTCCGCTGAGTGCCGTTCCAATTTGTTCATCGAGGGCTTGAAGATGCGTCCAGATAAGGTCTCCATTTGCTGCTAGATAGGATGTTTGGGGTAAAGCAATCCAACGGCTTAATTCAGATTGCAATCCAGTTAAATGGAATAGTACTTCTGAATAGGTTGAAACTAGAGAATCGTCTTCATGGGAATGAGCCACCTTGCGCGCTACTTCTACTTGTGCTGTTATTTGAGAAATCGCTGAAAACGCTTTTTTTAAATTCTGCCTAAGATATTTTGAAGGCTCTTTTGCTGGTTCTTTAGTTGTTAATGCTGCAGTGAGCGCTTTTGCCCATTGCTCTGAAAGTGTGTGGTCAGGTTCTGCTTTAGGTCCAACATGTCGATTTTCCATATACTTAATCGAGGAGGTGATAAAAGCGATAAAATCTTTAGGTGTGCAAGAATCGGGTTTTAGGAGCCATTGGAGTGTTTGAGGAGGCGTTTGGCGTCGACTTTGGTACATACGCAGCATGCTTGTTGGATAACGATGAGAAAGTGTTCCTTGATCAACGTCAGCAACAAAACTGCCTATTTCTTTCGTTTCTCCTTCAGGAAGTTGACTCATTAGAGCAACTTTTTTGGCGAGTTGCACTTGACTATGGAGAAATGTTCCTGCCTCTGCAGCAAGATCTTGCTCGCTCATTGTCGCACCATGACGAGTAAATGCCATAACGAAAGCGGGTTGAAACTGTTGGTTGGTCGCCAAACAATCTCTTAACATTGCAACGTTTTGCATAAAGAGCGTCCAGTGGTATCCTGCGTCTTTCAGGCTCAGTTGTGAGCGCACTGCTTCCGCAGGCTGTATTGTAAAGGAGCGTACTACAGTATTTAGAGTCATCGGTTGCAGTTTGAGTGCTTTTGTAGCAACTTGCATCATCATTGCCGTTGCAGGGGCTTCTACAGAGCTGGATGGTGCTTCAGCAGCTTCTCCGTCAGTTGTGTGCGCTGCAGCAACTTTTCTTTCGCCTTCGGCGACATCTGCTTTTGTTTCTGCTTCCGCCTTTGCTTCTGCTTCTGTATGTACACCAGAACACAATTCGTCATAGAATTGAGTCCATAAAACCTCTAAATCAGCAAATGTTTGCACAGTGGGAAATAAGCGTGGAAACATGTTCGAAAAATGTGTATGGAGCGTAGAGAGTCCAAATTCACATGTTTCGAGTTTGTACATCACCCTGTATAAAATACGTTGCCTATCCTCTAAGGTCTTCTCATTAAAGCGAAGTTCTTTAGGCGTAAGTTGTTGCTGTTTTTTTTGTAGTACGCTGGCGCGCTTATCAGCAAGGAGTGGTGGTATAAGCTGCTCAATTTTTTGAATGGCGTCTTTGAATACTCGTATGTCGCCTAACTGATCAAGCATTTTGTGTTGATCTCTAAACATCTCCATTTTATCCACATGCTCTTTCATTACCTGTAAGACAAATTTATTAGATTTGCTCTCTTTCCCAGCAGCCTCAGCCTCTAAATCGGCTTGACGATGAGCTTTCACTCTTTCTTGATAAAGAGCTTTTGCATAAGTTACCCGTGCTTCATGAATATTTGTTTGAGCTTGTTTTTTTATTAAAGCGACCGTTTCCGCATCGAGATTTTGTATCTCATCGAATTCGTGGAGTTCTTTATGTTTTGATTTAGCATTTTCTAAAGCCGCATCAATATGATCGTGTTCGTTATCAAGAAGATAGAGGCGTTCTTCTAACTTCATTGCTTCGAATTTTTTTGCTGAAAAGAGATGAGGGTTTCTTTCTAAAGCGGTGGTGAGGAATTTTTGTAACTTAATTAAATGATCGAATAGTAGTTTAGTATCATTTTGATGCTCAGCACAGAGATAGGGAAGAATAAGGGTTGGTTTCTCTTTATCGACTTGCTGTTGAATGTCTTTTAGACGCTGTAACAACAGGTTTTTTCGAGCATGAAAGATGGTTCTTAACTGTTTATATTGTTCAAGAAACGCTGTTTGTTGTGGGATAGGATCGGTAGACAGGAGAGTTTTAAATTGTTCTGGCGAAAGAATTTCTTGGAACGTTACCTCTGTGTAACGAACAACAGACGCATTAAAAGCATATAAAGCCGAAACAAGTGTTTTATTTACATCAGGAGAGGAGGTGTCTTTACTTAAAGCTTCAGGATAATCTGAAAGGTTTTTTGTTTCTAGATCAGGGACCGCTGCAACCTTTTGCAATAATTTAAGAGCCTTGACTGCGTTTAAAACAGGTCCTTTTATATTAGCTTTATCGCAGAAACTAAATAGTTTTTTTTGAAAGGAGGCAAACATTTCTTCGTTTTTAAAATGAAACGGACGTTTATTCAACTTCTCGATGAAATAAATGAAAAGCCCGTTGACATCTGTAGGAAGAGTGGAATTTGGACATGCTTTCTCCAATATTTGCATCACTTGCATCACATTTAATATCAAAGCTTCCTTGATGAGAAGAGGAGCGTATGAGACGGGCCATTTTACCGCTGCAATGCGTTGTGGAGCTTCTACATTAATAAGAGCTCGTTGTCTCATGCGCTGATACGTTTCCCTTGCTTGAATTTCGGCTTGAGCATGCGTAAAGCTTGCAGGGGATTGTTCTAAAATCGACTCGGTTATTGTTTCAAGTGTGGGAAGACTTTTTAAAGCTTCTAGCTGTTCTTTTGTTAGTTCTATTGGAGTTCCTGATGTATGTGATACTGAAGATGTGGAAGTCATAAAACCTCATTATTAAGTTAAAATAAAATGAGAGTATAGGAGAGTTAGATTTTTTATTAAACTAAATTTAGTTTTATTATTTTGGCAAAGGTCTCTAACATCAAAAGTAACTAGGCGTCTAGGTATGAAAGCGGTGGCAAGCCACCGCACTCCACCAAATAAGGGGGTTTGCCCCTTACTGAGGAAGGCGTTGCTGTGCCATCTCCAATACTGCGTAGACGTACTTAATGAGAGTAGCTTGTAACGCAGCAGCCTTGTTTCCTGAAACTGATTTCTTTTTAGTGACAGTTGTAAAGCTTTCATCATCAACCGCCGCAAGCCTTGCAGCCTGTAAGCGCCAAGAAATCGCCTCAGGCTTTGTTGTGCCTTTATAGCTGGCAGCGCGAAAGTAGGGATAGTGCGCTCCAATATCAATATTTATGTTCGTTACAACTTGTGTGTGCTCAAGAGTTTCTGTACGCCCCACTAGCTCGCGAAGTTTTTCTAGATTATGTGTGCGAGTTCCGCTGAGTGCCGTTCCAATTTGTTCATCGAAGAATTGCAAGTGTGTCCAAATAAGGTCTCCATTAGCTGCTAAGACGCTTATTTTGGGACAGGCAATCCAACGACTTAATGCAGAGTGCAATCCGTTTAGGTGATGCAGCGCTTCAGAATAAGCTGTCACTTGAATAGCGTCTTCTTGCGAATGAGCCATTTTGCGTTCTATTTCTACTTGAGTTGTCATTTGAGAAATTGTAGAAAATGCTTGTTTTAAATTTTTTGTAAGTTCCTGTGAGGTCTCTATTTCTTTCACTGTTAATGCAATCGCAGGCGTTTTTGTCCATTGTTTTGATAGCGTGTGGTCAGGTTCTGAGTGACGTCCAGCATGGCGCGTTTCCATGTATTGAATCGCTGATGTGGCAAAAGCGGTTAGATCTTTAGGAGTGCAGGAGTCGGGTTTTATTAGCCATTGAACTGTTTGAGGAGGCGTTTGATGTCGACTTTGGTACATACGCTGCATGCTTGTTGGATAACGATGAGAGAGGGTTCCTTGATCGACGTCAGCAACAAAACTGCCCATTTCCTTCGTTTCGCCTTCAGGAAGTTGACTCACTAGGGCTACTCTTTTGGCCAGTTGCACTTGACTGTGCAGGAATATGCCAGCCTCTGCAGCAAGATCCTGTTCACACATTGTTGAAGCATGACGAGTAAATGCCGTAACGAAAGCGGGTTGAAACTGTTGGTTGGTCGCCAAACAATCTCTTAACATCTCTACGTTTTGCATAAAGAGTGTCCAGTGGTAACCGGAATCCTTCAGGCTAAGTTGAGAACGCGTTGCTTCCGTAGACAGTATTGTAAACGTGCGCACGACACTGTTTAGTGTCATCGGTTGCGGTTTGAATGCTTTTGTGGCAACTTGCATCGTCATTGCCGTTGCAGGGGCTTCTACAGCGCTGGATGGTGTCTCAGTAGCTTCTCCGTCAGTTGTGTGCGCTGCAGCAACTTTTCTTTCGCCTTCTGCTTCCGTTTTTGTTTCCGCTTCTGCATGCGCTTCAGCAACCAATTCGTCATAGTGTTGCACCCACGAAGTTTCCAGATCAGCGACTGTTTGTGCAGACGGTAATAAGCGTGGCAAAATGTTCTCAAATTGTGTTTGGAGGGCAGATAGGCCAAATCCACAGGTTTCGATTTTATACTTGAGTTTGAAGAGAAAACGACGTGTATCCTTTAAGTTCATGTCTTCAACACTTTGTGAAGTAGCAGTAACCTTTTTTTGTTGAAGTTGCTGAAGCTTTTTTCGTTGGCGGCTTGCGCGATGATCTTCAAAAAGCTGAGTTTTAGCTGTTTTGTAGCGTGCAAGTTCTTCTGTGGATTTTTTTGCATCGGCTACGAGACCGTCTCTTGCCTCAAAAAGTTGAGACGCTAAAAGAAACATTTCAAGGCTATCACCGATGCTATTGCTGCTTGAAAAAGCTGTTGATTGAAGCTTAGACATCATTTTACTTACAACCATTTTTGATTTGTCAATATCAGGATGTGCTCCTGCGGGAATTGACATGAGTGGAGCGAGAGCTTTTTCAGCTATTGCAAACATATTCATTTTGGCTTGGCTGACGTCGTCTTGAAGCATTGTTGTGAAGATAGAATTAATATCTTGCTGCATTTCAGATTGTGATGTCGCCCTTTCGGCAACGCTATCAATGGTTGTTTTTTCATCATCGAGAAGGTAAAGGCGTTCTTCAGCTTCCATAGCTTTGTATTGCTCTGGTGAGAAGAATATTTGGTTATATTCTAAAGTTGTAGCAAGAAATGCTTGTAGCTCTTTTAAAAATTTGAGTAGTAATTTAGCGTCATTCTTTTGCTGAGAACAGATGTAAGAAAGAAAAGGGGAGGCTTTGCCCATGTCAATTTGCTGCTTAATATCATTTTGGCGTTGTAACAAAAGATTTTTACGCGCGTGGAAAATATTCCTTAAGCGTTGGTATCGTTGAATGAATTGTTTCTGATCGACAATAGGTGCTATGGAAAGAAGAGTGTTAATTTGTTCTGCTGAAGGCATATCACGGAATGTAGCCTCCATGTAAAGTACCACAGATGCATTAAAAGCATATAATGAAGTCATGAGAGTCTTATTTAAGTCAGGGGTATGAGTGCCTTTGTTTATGGCGTCGGGATAGTCAGAGAGATGGTTTTTGTCGAGGCCTGGAGTTGCAGCTACCTTTTGTAACAATTTAAAAGTCTTTATTGCGTTTAGCAAGTCAGAGCCTAATTTAATGTTGGCTTTTTCAAAGAAATTGATGAACTTTTTTTGAAATGTAGAAAACATCTCCTCATTTTTAAGATGAAATGGACGTTTATTTAATTGTTCAATTAAAGCAATAAAAAGTCCGTTGACATCTAGGGGAAGAGTAGAGTTTGGACATGCTTGTTGCACTGCTTGCATCACTTCCATGACATTTAAAATAAGTGCCTCTTGGATAAGCAAAGGAGCGTATGAGGCGGGCCATTTTACAGCTGCAATGCGTTGAGGAGCTTCTAGTTGAACTAGAGCGCTTTGTCTCATGTGTTGGTAGGTCTCCATTGCTTCTCTTTCAACTTGAAGAGAAGATGTACTTGCTGAAGAGTGCTCTATAATGGAATTTCTAATTATGTCGAGTGAGGGAAGGTTATCTATGGCTTGTTGCTGTTCTTTTGTTAATTCCACTGGGGGAGTCAGGGTATGGGCGGATACTCGGGACAGGGAAGTCATAAAACCTCATTATTAAGTTAAAAATAAAAATGATTATAAAACAAAGTGTTTTTAATTTAAATTGAAATCTAAATTTAAATGAGTGTTGGTTATAAAGTGTTGTTATTTGGTACATGTTCACCATAGTATGGGACCAGATTGCGGCGGTCTATCCTTTTGTTTACCAAGCCGAGGAAGGCCTGGTTACTTTAGGCCTGACGGCCTGGCTTAGGAAATTTCTATCATCTCTAATGTTCTTTGAGAGTTTCCCCATAATTTTAGATCCTGCTATCATGCAATTTTTCCATTTTAATTTTAGGAATCTCAATGACTAATGTGATCGACGTATTAGAAGAACGCGGCTTTATCGACGCAATGACCAGCGAAGACCTTCGAGAAATGACCCAAAAGCCTCTCAAAGTCTACTGCGGATTTGATCCAACAGGCGACAGTCTACACTTAGGTAGTCTAGTTGCCATCATGGGACTGGCTTGGTTCCAGCGCTTTGGACATACTCCAGTTGCCGTCGTGGGTGGTGCTACAGGGATGATTGGTGATCCTTCAGGCAAAAGCGCAGAACGCCAACTCCTAAATGCTGAAACGATCGAACACAACCTGAAAGGCATCCGCAAAAACCTAGAAGCGGTCCTATGCGTCGAACAAGCCGCAACAAAACCGATCATCCTAAACAACTATGATTGGTTTCAGAAATTTTCCTTCATCGACTTTCTTCGCGACGTGGGCAAATTCTTTCGCGTCGGTCCGATGCTGGCCAAAGATAGCGTACGGGCTCGCTTGAACTCAGAAGAGGGCATGAGTTTTACCGAATTTAGCTACCAACTTCTCCAAGGCTACGATTTCCTCTACCTCTACCAAAAACATCAGGTGGCTGTGCAACTAGGAGGAAGCGATCAATGGGGCAACATCACTGCAGGCACGGATCTTATTAAGAAAGTAACAGGCGAAAGTGGATTCGGCATTACCTTTCCTTTACTGACTCGCAGCGATGGCCAAAAGTTCGGCAAAACAGAAAAAGGCGCCATCTGGCTCTCACCCGAAAAGCTCTCTCCTTACGAATTTTATCAATACCTCGTTCGTGTTGCAGATGCGGATGTCCTCTTATTAATGCGCTTGATCACATTTATGGACATGGAAGAAATTCGCCACTACGAAGCGATCATGCAGCGCTCCGACTACGTCCCCAACACTGCCCAAAAGCGCCTAGCTGAAGAAGTCACGCGCATTGTGCACGGAGAAAATGGCCTTGAGACTGCACTTCGAGTCACTGCAGGGGCTGCTCCTGGTTCAGACACAACCCTGAACGCAGAAGTGCTTGAAACGCTGGCACGCGATATGCCAAGTCATACGGTAACAAGCGCAGACCTGCTTGAGTCAAAACTGATAGATATCATCGCAAAAATCGGTCTACAACCCAGCAAGGGCGAAGCACGTCGCCTTATCCGTAACGGTGGTGTCTACGTCAATAACACGCAAATTAAAGACGAAAATCACTCATTGTCTGCTCAGGATATAATAGAGGGGCGTTTAGTGCTCCTAGCGGTAGGCAAAAAAAACAAAGTATTACTAAGAGTCGAAAAATAAACTCTTCCGAGGCAAGAGCAGAAAAAACTTGCCTGAAATTGAAAAGGATACGAAAATGCTTAAGCGACAAGACTTTTGGGTTTAACCCCTTTATCTAAATAAGGACTAAGGACAATGGCAATAGTAAAGAAGAGTATCAAGAAAGTAGAGCCGAAGAACGAGGCTAGCACAACAACAAAGAAAAAATTAATCAACGCAATCTCACAAGAAAAAGGCATCCACCCTAACGACGTACGCCACGTAATCCAAGCGTTCCTAGATAAAATGACCGACAGCCTAAAACAAGGCGATCGCCTCGAATTCCGTGACTTCGGTGTCTTCGAAGTAGTCGAACGTAAACAAAAAATCGGTCGCAACCCAAAACGCGCCGACGAACCTATCATCATTCCAGCCCGCAATGCCGTCAAATTCACTCCCGGCAAAAAAATGCGCGAACTCGTCGAAAGCAAATAGTCAAAACGTCAAAAAAATAAAAGAAAAGAAAGGGGGGACGCTGCCCCCCTTTACCCCCCGCAAGAAGGCCGTGGGCCCTCTTGACTCCCTTTTAGTGTGTCTACTGCAGCTCCAAAGTATTCGTGGGAAATATCAATTTAGCAACTGTGTTGCTTAAATTGATATTTTACAATTATTTTAGAGTGTACACATTAAAGGAATCACAAGTTCCAAACCTCTTGAGCGTAAAAGAGACAAATTCCCTTATCTTTATTTTTTTGCGTTTGGTATAAACGAACGGAAAAAACCATGGAGGGAATCATGACAGTAAAAGGAATGCACTTATCTTGGATCGTCGTATCCGATCTTAAAAAAGCCAAAAAGTTTTTCACGGAAAGCGTAGGACTACAAATCGCCGAAGCGCACGACGAAATGGGCTGGATCGAACTAAAAGGAAAAGAAGGTGGTTCCATTTTAGGAATTGCTCAAGCAACAGATCAAGAGCCTATTAAAGCAGGTTCCAATGCCGTCGTCACCCTCACAGTCGACAACCTAGAACAAGCATGCTCACAGTTCGCTAAAAGCGGTGTTCGCCTTGTCGGCACCATCCAAGAAATCCCAGGTCATGTAAAAATGCAACTCTTCGAAGACCTCGACGGTAACAAATTCCAACTCGTTCAAATTCTTTAATTTTTTTTAAGGTAGCCAGACCGGGACGGGACGGTCCGCTACCTTAAATTCGTTGTTTGGTTAACTTTGCTATTGTTTCAATTCGAATTTCTTTGAAGAGGTGGTGTTCCTTTATTCTTTGCAAGGGTGTTGGAAGCTATTGATTCCCTTTGGAATAAGTACACTCAAAAATATTTGTAGGGATATAAATTTAGGCAACGCAGTTGCATAAAGTTATATTCCTCTACGAATACTTTCGAGCTGTAGGAAATACACTAAAAGGGTGTCAAGAGGGCCCACGGCCCTTTTGCGGGGGTTAAGGGGGCAGAGCCCCCTTAAAAGAGCATTAGGAACTGCTACCTACAGCGTGGAGGAAGCTGTTGATGATGGCTAGAACGATGGCAAATATCAGTGCCCACCAGAAGCCGTCAACTTTGAATCCTGGAACGATGGAGCTTACCGCCATGACTAGGAGGCCGATGATGACGAAAGTCAGTAGACCTAGTGTTAGGATGTTGATCGGTAGGGTGATTAGGAGTAGAATTGGTAGAATGATGGAGTTAACGATACCTAGTACGACAGCTACGACAAGAGCGGTTAAAAAGCTGCTGACGTGGACGCCTGGCAGGATGTAGGCTGTGACCAAGACAGCGATTGTACTTAAAACAAGTGAAATCAGTGTTTGCATAAAATCCTTCTAATTTTTGGCTTTCTCGTTGCTTGAATTTCTCAAGCCCCTTACAATATTTGAATTAATCCCACAAATTGAGCTGCTTTCCACTAGTGGGATTGATTCTCAGATGTAAACAAACAAACATTTAATTAGTAGAGAAATTTATGACACAGACTTTGCTCTCCTCTCTCTTGGTATTGCTGACTATTGGAACTCTCACTGGATGTTATCCGATGCCTAATGATGATGATTTTTCGGTTATTCCAATGACGAATAATCGCGATTTTAATCAAGAAGGCGAAAACCCTCTGCTGCCAAGTACAGGATTTTAATTAGCTGATGATGATAACTCTCAATATTAAGCAGTTGCTTGAGCATCTGCGTGCTCAAAATTATGACGCGCAGTTTCAGGAGCTGACACATCAGGTCTACATTGTATTTACGATTGATCATCGAGAATTTCCTCTGTTTATAAAAACGGATGGGGAAGTTCTACAATTGATGATTTTTATGCCGTGTCGTGTGGAGCAACCAGTGGTGCCAGATCTTGCACGTGTGTTGCATTTGATCAATAAGGAATTGGATCTACCAGGGTTTGGGATGGATGAAAATCAAGGGTTGGTTTTCTATAGGGGTTTTATTCCCTCTAGCAACGGCAAGATTGAATCGGATCTTTTGGATCAAATTTTGCATTCGATGATCAAGTTAGCTCCGACTTTCTTCCCTCTTATCGCTTACGCTGTTTCGGGTACAGCTACTTTTAACAAACTCGTTGTCCGAGCGAAAGAGACCTTAACGAAACTAAGAACTTAGAGGATTTTAATCATGCGCGCTATCTTCTACGATACAGAAACGACGGGGATTCGAGCCGACAGAGATCGCATTATTGAGATTGCTGCGTTTGATCCAGAAAGGAATCAATCGTTCGTTCGCCTTATCAATCCAGGATGTCCTATTCCTGCTGATGCTTCAGCGATTCACCACATTACTGACGACATGGTGGCGAGTGCACAGTCCTTTGGCGAAGTTTCTGAGGAGTTTACAGCATTTTGTGACGGTGATGTTGTTCTCATTGCTCACAACAATGACGGCTTCGACGTGCATTTTCTTCGCAAGGAATTTGAGCGTAGTCAGATTCAGATGCCTTCCTGGAAGTTTTTGGATAGCTTAAAGTGGGCGAGACGCTATCGCACGGACTTGCCTAGACACACGTTACAATTTTTGCGCGAATGTTACAACATCCCTGCTAATAATGCTCACCGTGCTCTGGACGACGTTATTGTGTTGCACAAAGTTTTCTGTTTCATGACGGATGATTTGCCTATTAATCAGATTTACTCACTTCTAAATAAGCCGCGCGAAATCAGTCATATGCCCTTTGGTAAGCACCAGGGGCAGGCGATTAGCGAATTGCCTAAGCATTATGTTCAGTGGTTAGCTGGTAGTGGGGCTTTGGACAAGCCAGACAACCAGGATCTAAAAGCTGCATTTGTGAAGTGTGGTTTACTGGCTGGGTAGGGTAAGAACGAGTAAGTGTTCGTTTTATTTTTTACCACAGAGACACAGAGAAGCACAGAGAGCGAGAAGAAATTTGCGAAGCAAAGTAAATGCGAAATTGTCGTCGACAATTTTGCCTTGGCTGGTTTTTAAAAAGCCTCTCACCATTAGCCTCAAAGCCAACAAAATCCCCTCGCTCTCTGTGCTTCTCTGTGCCTCTGTGTCTCTGTGGTAAAAAACAACACGAAGGCTTTTGCATTGTCAGTCTGATGCGGTTCTACCGAGTTCCCACATGTGCTTGAAAGCAGGACAGGAGACTAATAATTCGTCTTTGGTGCCTTCAGCAATCTTTTTGCCTTTATCTAAGAAGATAATTTTATCGGCGCTTTCAATTGTAGAGAGACGGTGGGCGATGATGATTTGTGTGACTTGTCCGTGCAGCTGTTGGATAGCGGCTTTGATATGATGTTCGCTGACGTTATCTAAGGAAGAAGTCGCTTCGTCCATAATGAGGACGGGCGCTTCTTTGACGAGCGCGCGGGCGATCGCTAAACGTTGCTGTTGACCACCTGAAAGGTTCTTTCCGCCTTCATCGAGCTCTGTGGCATAGCCTTGAGGTAAGCGAAGAATAAATTCCTCGGCGTGAGATTTTTTTGCTGCTGCCTGAACTTGAGACGGAGTAAAGGGGCGTCCAAAGGCAATATTTTGAGTAATCGTGTCCAGGAATAGGAAAGGGCGCTGTGGGACAAAGGCGATCATTTCGCGTAGAGAGCGTTGGCTGTACATGTGAATCGGTTTGCCGTCAATAGAGATCGTTCCTTTTTGCACATCGTAGAGTCGAGGGAGCAGTTGCACGATTGTTGACTTTCCTGCTCCTGTGGGGCCTACAATGGCTACCGTTTGACCTTTTTTAATCGTGAAACTGACATCCTTGAGAATCCAGTTGTTGGCATCGTAGCCGAACCATACGTTGTTGAATTCGATACTGTCGTTAAATTGAATGAGAGGAATAGCGTTGGGGTTGTCTTCGATTTGTGGCTTAATGTCCATCACCTCTTGCATGCGTTCCGCTGCTGCGATCCCGCGTTGGATGTGGCTATTTTCTTCTGCAAATTTTTTGATCGGTTCATAGAAGATGTAGAGAAGGCCGCAGAAAACTAGGACATCGGAGACGCCCATTTGAAGGACATAAAGACCATACAAAATTGCGGAAGCGAGAAAAGACATGCTAATCGTGTGCACAATGGGGCGTGAAGCGAGATCGTACCGTGCGCTTTTTTGCTCGAGATCAGCCATCTTCTGATTGCGTTCTTTGTATTTTCTGAGAGAGAAGTCTTCCATAGCAAAGACTTTAACCGTTTGGATGCCGGCAACAAAATCGATAAGAGCGGATGCAAAGCTTTCTTGGGTTGTTTGTATCTGTTTGGAGATGCGTTTAACGCGTTTAGCAATAAATACAATGGGGAAGATGATAAATGGAAATCCAAAGAAAACCAAAGAAGCGAGCTCCCAGGAGGTCATGAAGCATAAGGTTAGCGTCGTGATGACCATAAAGGGAGTTTGAATATAATTGACTAAAGTTGCATTAATAGCTTCAGCGACCATAGAGGCATCACCGACGACGCGTGAAGCGAGACTGCCAATGTGATAC
Source organism: Parachlamydiaceae bacterium (assembly GCA_013821265.1). Classification (GTDB taxonomy): domain Bacteria; phylum Chlamydiota; class Chlamydiia; order Chlamydiales; family Parachlamydiaceae; genus JACDHD01. The sequence goes on from JACDHD010000018.1 coordinate 12,552, forward strand.
TTTTGATAGAAGCTCATAGGGAGAGATTGAATATGCTCAAAGTACTTTTGACGCAAGTCGCGGCTCACTCGGATAGCAATGAGACGTGTCGTGTAGCGTTGAATAAAGAGGGTAAGGGCTTTAAATAGGGCTACAAAGACAATGAAGAGAGCCAAATTAGTTAAGTTGTCAGAGATGGGTAAGATGGTGTTCCATCCTTGCTGCACACGATCAAGTAAGTTGCTTTTTTGCCATTTTGAGAGATACTTGTTGGTTTCGCTTGAAGTGATGTATCCTTTGTTTTCGGAATCGATCGCGTTCCAACGCTGATCGAGATCGGTTTTTGAGATACTGTCAGCGACTGCTAATTTTCCCTCTTTAATTGGACCAAAAAGTTCAAATGCATCAGGACCACGTTTTGTGATGACTCCGATGGCGAGGATTTCAAGCTGAGAAGCAAATGTCAATAGGCACATCGACACTAGTGTAAGAGCTAGTAACAGGCGATGTTTACGAGTGCGAAATGCTGTGAAAAAAAGTTTTAATATCATGTAGCAGACTGGGTTGACACTGTTTGACCCATCTTGCGGAATTTTAGATAGCGCTGTTCAAGGAGAATTTCTTTAGGAATTCGTTTTAGGATTTGATGTTGTTCCACAATAAATTGCTTTACATTGCGGTAGACGACTTGCGGTTGATGGTGGGCGCCGCCTAAGGGTTCTTTGATGATGGCATCTACAATTTGCAGATCTAATAGATCTTCGGCATTTAGTTTTAGAGCTGCTGCTGCTTCAGCGTTAGAATTTTTGCTACCATCTTTCCATAGGATTGCTGCGCAGCCTTCTGGGGAAATTACTGAGTAGTAAGAGTGTTCGAGCATCGCAACGACATCGCCTATACCAATGCCAAGGGCTCCACCCGAGCATCCTTCACCGATGATAATAACTGTGATGGGAGTTGTCAGACGAATCATTTCGCGTAGGTTATTGGCGATGACCCAGCCTTGACCACGTTCTTCCGCTTCTAGTCCTGGGTAGGCTCCTGGAGTGTCAATTAGGGAAACGATAGGCAAATTAAATTTTTCAGCTAGCTTCATGAGACGAAGGGCCTTGCGGAAGCCTTCTGGACTAACCATTCCAAAATTGCGTTTCATGCGGCTTTCTGTGTTATTTCCCTTTTCTTGGCCGATAATCACACATTTGATGCCGTCGATGATCCCTAGGCCACCAATGAGAGATTGGTCATCGCTGAACGTGCGGTCTCCGGCAAGTTCATGAAAGCTTGAACATAGATTGGATATGTAGTCGACAGTGCGCGGTCGAGAAGGGTGGCGACAGATCATGACGCGCTGCCACGGAGTCAATTCGGAATAAACTTTTTCTTTAAGCTTTTCTAGTTTTTGTTCCAGTTTGCGAATTTCTGAGTGGAAAAGCGGGTTGTCTTGATTTTGCTTTTTGAGGTGCTCAATGGTTTTAATGTATTCTTGGATCTGCTTTTCATGCATTAAAATTTCCAAAATCAGCACTCCCTATTTCGCATCGTGAAAGTCTTTAACTAATTCAATCATTATCGGTTTGGTGATTATGATCGCGAACAATTCTTCCATATCCTCGCTTGCGAGTCGTACACACCCATCGCTTTGGAATTTGCCTAGGCTATTTCGATCTTGTACGCGTTCTCCAGAGGATGAAAGGACCCATGGAAGGCCGTGAATGCCGAGTCCTTTTGCAGGGGCGGTGCAGCCACTAATTTCCTTGTCAAAAGGGATCCAGCGTGTGCCGAAGACACCGATCATTTCCACTTGGTCTCCAGCATGGCTACCCATCATTTTGGGTTTGTAGATTGCGACTTTATTGCCTAAGCTATATTGGCCAAGGGGTGTGAGGAGTCCGGAGGCTTTGGCTGTATCGACTCGGCCTAATCCTACTTGGTAGGTTTTCAGCAAGGTTCTTTCTTTGGTATCGAGGTCATCGCAGAAGAACCACATTTTTGAACGGGCTATGTCTACAACCAGGTGAAAACGAATGTTTTTGTCTTTTTTCAGTACATTAAAGCGAGCGTTTTCTGCGAGATCTTGTTTAAAGTAATCGGGTTTACCATTTAAGCTGCGGGCGATAAAGTGGCGTGAGGTTTGGTAGTGGCGTGCGTAGTCTGCAAGCCAAGCAGGGCGACCTTTTTGCCAAGCAACGCGGCTTTTGTAGGTGATGGTTTCTACGAAGGGGAGTTTGGGTCCATCGACAGAAAATAACTCGTCTATGCGATTAGCTTCGGGCAGTACTTTTTCAGTGTTGTTGGTTGATGCTGGAGTAGGGGTTTTAACTATGGGAGCAGGGGAGGGAGCAGGGGTGGGTTCTTGTGTTTTTACAGGTTTTGCGGTTGTGGTTTTAGCTGTTTTAGGTGGTGTTTGTGTTTTTGCTGCTGTCTTTTTGGGAGCTGATTTTGCCGGGGCAGGGGCCTCTTGTTGCGGGGCTGGGGCTTTGATTTCTTTGAGAGGGGTGGCCTCTGCAACAAGCTCTTGTGTGGGTGTAGATTTTCCGCCTTTGAAAAGAGCCGCTAGCGCCACAACGCTAAATAAAAGCGCGGTGACAATAACAAATAACCTGGGAAAAGACATGGGTATATTTCCTTATCTCAAATAAGCATCTATCATAAGGGATTAGGTCAATTTTGCCAAGAGAGGAAATGGCAAGAGACCAAAGAGGAAGAAAGAGAAATTTTTACCACAGAGACACAGAGACACAAAGGAGCACAGAGAGCAAAAACAATAGAAAAAGAAATAAAAAAGAAAAACAGATTTGGTGCTAATTCTTTTCGCTCTCTGTGGTCCTTTGTGCCTCTGTCTCTGTGGTAAAAAACACATTATTGGACACGAGCACGGGCTAATGGAAAAGCGAAAGCAGTTCGGCTTGGATGAGGGGAGTAATGGCGCGTTTGGCGGCGGAACGAGGTTTTATGTTGAGGTCAAAACCAACAGGAAGTTGTTTATGACATAGACGAAAAGCTTCGCGGACCATTCTTTTGAAACGGTTGCGATCGTGAGCCTTTCCATAGCGTTTGGAGGCGGTAATGCCAAGGCGTGTATGTGATAATTTATTTTCTAGAGCATCAACAATGATCCATCGTCCTGTATGGCGATGGGTGGCAGAAGCCATCCGCTGGTACTGATAACGTTTGCACAGACGGATGGATTTTGGGAATTTTTCGTCAGAACTAAGCACGTGTGAGTTGTTTGCGACCTGCACGACGACGTCTGTTGATAATTTTGCGACCGTCTGCTGTCTTCATTCTCTTGCGGAAACCATGTTCTGATTTACGGCGACGCTTGCTTGCTTGGTATGTGCGTTTCACGTTGATATCCTCTAAGTTATACTTAAAAACTGCCGGTAGGATAGCATTTGTGAAAGAATATGCGCAAGCAGATTTTAAGGTGATCCTCGTCTTTGTCCTTTTCCGTGCCCGTGCCCGTGAGCGTGCCCGTGCCCGATTCCTAAAATATTAGAATGAGGGATAAGGAAAGATAAGGATTAAAGAATAACTCTAGTTTACGTCATTTTTTTAGCAAATCGGGCACGGGCACGCTCACGGGCACGGGCACGGAAGGGCGGAGGCTTGTAGTTTTTTAGCAAATCAGTTGCGGGCTCTCTTTGCATTAAACAGCACCATAAGGCTACTGGTTACCATGGCGAAAGCTGCAAAGATAGGAGAAAGTTTTCCTGCAGCCGCTAATCCAATGCCTACAATATTATAGAAGAAAGCCCAAAATAAATTTTGTTTGATGATCGCATGGCCTTTTAGAGCTAGGAGGCGCATTTTCTGTAACACTTGAAAGCGATCTGTTGTCAAGAGGATGTCTGAGGCTTGAATCGACAGATCTGTTGCAGAGACAACAGAAATCCCTATGTGGGCGCGTCCCAACGCTGGCGCATCATTCATGCCATCGCCAAGCATGCACACAATATGTCCTTGTTGACGTAGCGTATCGATAAAGGTTCGTTTTTTCGATGGAGTAAATTCCGCGTGCCATTCGGTAAAGCCACATGTTTGCGCAACAGCTTCAACTGTTGAAGAGGCATCTCCGGATAATAGGATGGTTTGGGCCGGACTAAGATCTCGAATGACGCTATCAATACCTGTTCGCAATTGATCTCCCAAAACCAATGTGATACAGCGCTGACCGATTGCAAAATAGACAGTTGTGTAAAAAGATGTATTACATGGTTGAGGAGTACACAAAAAGCCTTTTTCTTGCAAAAAGCTAGCAGAACCCAAATAGACATGTTCTTGTTTAAATTTGCCTTGGATGCCCTTGCCGACAATTTCTTCGAGCTCTTCAAGCTTATTAGAGTGTGTCGTAATGGTTTGAGTGATGGCTCGGGAAATTAAATGATTGGAATGCTCTGCGAGCCCCTTTAGAACAGCGATCTCTTCAGCATTCAAGTCATTAAGTCCTGACAACACGGTAAAAGCACCTACAGTGACAGTTCCTGTTTTATCGAAAACGAAAACTGTTTCTTTACCTAGGAGCGCCAAGCATCCTCGATTGCGCACAATCGCTCCTAAAGAGGCCAATCCATTCAAGACATATGCCTCAGCAAGAGGTGCGGCAATTCCTATGGCACAGGGACAAGAAATTAACAGCACAGAAATTGCACGAATAAAGGCTGTTTCTAACAAAGTATAGCCGGGATCCATAATCGTTAATGCATAGGTTCCTAGAGCTGTCATGCTTGCTGCGATGAGTACAAGCGGTACAAACCAGCGCACGATGGTGTCTGCAGCGCGAACATAGGAAGATTTATGACTTAATTCCTGTTGGACCATTTCAACGATCTTATGCAAGGCAGATCCATCGGATTGACTTGTGACGCGAAATACAAGAGAGCCATTTTGTACGATTGAGCCGCCCAACATTATGGTTCCGAGGCGTTTTTCAACAGGAATTGCTTCACCCGTCATTAGGGATTCATCGCACGATCCTGAGCCTTCAATTAATTCTCCATCTAACACAACTTTTTCACCCGCATGTACGACAACGGTATCGCCAATTTGTAACTCCTTAGCGTTTACGAATGCTTGTGATCCATCAGCAAAACGTTTTCTGCCTCTTCGAGGCAATGCTCTTGCAAGTCGATTAAGGGCATCTTTTGCTGAAAATTTAGCTTTTGATTCCACAATTTTCCCCAACAAAACGAAGGTAATGATCACAGTCATGGAATCGAAGTAGACGCGTGTGCCACCCATCATTAGTTCATATAGGGACAGAACAAATGATGCCATAACGCCAATGACAACAAGGGTTTCCATGCCATATAGACCGACGCGTAAGCTAGTTAGAAAACGGCGGATAATGGGCCAGGCGCTGTATGTGACAACAGGGATGGAAGCTACCAAGGACAACCAAGCAAATAGGCTGCCATAATGTTCGGGATCATCGTGAAAGTATGTGGCATACAGGGGATAGGCGAACATCATGACATTTAAGGAGCAAAATGCGGCTACAGCAAAACGCAACTTTAAATCAAAACTAACGGGTCGGTTGTCGGCGTCTAACGGAAGAGGGCGATACCCTAAGGAGTGAATGAGTTCAAAAATTTTGTTTTTGCTTATTACCTGAGGAGCAAATTCGATGGCTGCTAAATCTGTGGCATAGTCTACGATGCATCTGTGGACTCCGTTTTCTTGCATTAGGACGAGACGTACAATTTCTGCACAAGAGGGACACCACATGTCGCCTATTTCTAACTGAATTCTTTCGATCGCGTGAGCTTCTTGATGCTGTTTAGTTTGGAGCAGGGGATTTGAGATAAGCCCGGAGCTTAATGCTCTTTTGAAGATAGGATGTTCGCGAAAATTTTCTAGTTCATTTTTTGTGGATAGGATGTTGAAAACTGTGTGGCAGCCGATGCAGCAAAAGGTGAGGTCTCCTTCAGAGACTAATCCGACAGATGATTCGTTGTCGCATAGTGCACATGTTCGCATTTCGATTCCAACTTTTTTTCCGTGCCCGTGCCCGTGAGCGTGAGCGTGCCTGATTCCTAACTATTTAAAATGAGGGAATGGAAAATTAAAAGCATTAGATTGTTGCAAGTCGGGCACGGGCACGCTCACGGGCACGGGCACGGAAAGGACGGCAAATCCGGTCGGCATACTGAATTAGCTTTTTATTGCCAAAGAAAGATTTCTTTCGGCAGAATGGGGAGACTTTAAAAAAAAGGGAGTTCTCCGCATGCGTCGATCGATTTGTTACTGTGAACCTAACCAAGCTTTGGCCGGTGAAATTGGAAATTGGAATTACGTCTATACATCAGCTACTACTCTGCCGAAAGGAACACGCTTTAAATTTGACATAGCCAGCACAGGTAGAGATGTCGATTGGGAAATACCGACAGCTAATTTAAAGAAAACTGATAATGTGATTTACGGCGTATTGGAGAATGGCAAGTCAGTGCAGGCCACTGAAGTTGTAAACCCCAATAGTTTTGCACCAGATTTTGAATTTGTGTTGCCGCAGGAGTTAGAGGCTGGCAGTAGTTTTACGATTGTGATGGGATCGCCTCCAGGAAAAGGTAAGAAGGCTGTTTCTGAAACAGGAACACGTGCACAATGCAATGCGCAACGCAGAAGACCCTTTTACCTTTATATCGATACAACAGGTAAGCGCAATTTTGATGAAGCTGAGATGTTTTCGATTGATATTAAAGGAAATAAGCTAAATTCCATCCGTTTGTTGACACCCTCTTTCGTCGTTCGCAACAAGCGATTTGATATTATTGTGCGCTTTGAAGATGAGTATGGGAATTTGACCAGCAGTGCTCCAGAAGACACCATGGTGGAGTTATCTCATGAGCATTTGCGTGAAAATTTGAAATGGAAGTTGTTTGTTCCTGAGACAGGATTCATCGCGTTACCGAATCTGTACTTTAATGAATTGGGTGTTTACACCATTCAGTTGCGCAATGTAAAGACGAAGGAAACTTTCAGATCTTCTCCTATAAAATGCTTTTCGGAGAATAATCGTCACCTATTCTGGGGATTATTACATGGTGAATCTGAGCGTATCGATTCTACAGAAAACGTGGAAAGTTGCTTACGACATTTCCGCGATGATAGAGCGCTGAATTTTTATTCTTCATCTCCATTTGAAAGCCAGGAAGAGACTCCAAACGAAGTGTGGAAGCACATTTCGCAAAATATGGCGGAGTTTGATGAGGCGGATCGCTTTTCCACTTTTTTGGGTTTCCAATGGGAAGGTGAGGCTGGAGAAGAGGGCGTACGCTTGATGCTCTTCAACAAAGATAACAAGCCAATTTTGAGAAAGAAAGATCCGAAGTATAACGCCTTGAAAAAGATCTACAAGAGCTTTTCTCCGAAGGAACTCCTCTCTATTCCTTGCTTTACAATGGGTAAGGGATTTGAATATGATTTTAAAGACTACAATCCGCAATTTGAACGTGTTGTAGAGATCTATAATGCTTGGGGATCTTCGGAATACACGAAGAAAGAGGGCAATACGCGTCCGATTACTTCAGGTAAAAAAGGCGTTCAAGAGAGTGCTGAGGGATCTGTTCAAAAGGCATTACAACGTAATTGCCGTTTTGGCTTTGTTTCAGGTGGATTAGATGACCGCGGCATTTATAACGACTTCTTTGAAGGCGATCAAGAGCAGTATTCACCTGGATTGACGGCGATTATAGCTCCTGAACATTCACGTACGGTATTGCTTGAGGCATTGTATAACCGATCCTGCTACGCAACCACCGGTGAGCGAATTATTTTAGGTCTTTATCTAGCTGGATTTCCTATGGGTAGCGAAGTTAGCACAGCGAATAAGCCAGGCTTAGTCGTTAACCGACATCTTTCTGGATATGTTGCCGGAACGACAGATCTTGAGTCTGTGGAGATCATTCGCAATGGTAAGGTAATAAAGTCGTTTGATAAGATCGACGGGTATTCGTTAGATTTCACTTTTGACGATTTAACATCTCTAGATAAAGTTGCTCTGCAAGATAAAGAGAACAAAAAAGCGCCTCCTTTTGTGTATTACTACCTTAAAGTCACTCAAGAGGATGGTCACATTGCTTGGAGTTCTCCTATTTGGGTAGACCTTCTGCCACCATCTAAGGATTATGCTCCGAAGCGTCCTTTGAAGGCTGCGAAGGCAGCTCCTGTGATGCAGTTGCCTCCAGAAGAAGAGGGCGATGTGGTAGATGACTTTGATGATGAGGACGAAGACGACCTCGAATAAAATATCGAGGTCTTCTTTTTGTTTTTACCAAAGAGACGAGAACAAGCAATGTATTCGCTTTGTTTTTACCGCAAAGACGAGCAATAAGCGGACGGTTCGTTTTGTTTTTTACCACAGAGACACAGAGGCACAGAGAAGCACAGAGAGCGAGAGGGGTTGACAAAGCTTAGATGTTTCTATGTAATGCTTTTCTAACTTTTTTTCATCTTATCCGTTACATCGATACCAGATTCGAGTTTATTCGTTAACTTAACCCATTCACACATATGCGAACGTTATCATATGCTTTCTCACTCTCTTGATCATAAACATATAAAATTGGATATTAGAAGATGGTTTATAAGCAACGCTGATACTTTTGCGAAGCAAAGTAAATGCGAAATTGTCGCCAGACAATTTTGCCTTGGCTGGTTTTTAAAAAGCCTCAGCTTTTTAAAAAGATATCAAAAAGTCTCGCACAATTAACCTAAAAGCCACAAAATCGCCCTTTCGCTCTCTGTGCTCCTCTGTGCCTCTGTGTCTCTGTGGTAAAAAACGAAGCGAATACTCCTGCTTATTGCTCGTCTCTGTGGTAAAAAAACAAAGCGAAAACGTCTGCTTCCCTATGGTTATTCTAGACGACGGCGGAAGAGCCAGCCGGCGGCAACCAACGTAAAACAAGCAATAAGGGCCATCGGCCAAATATTGCTGAAAACAATGCTGAAAGGCATCCCCTTCAACATAATTCCCTTTGCAATCACCAAAAAATAACGTAGCGGAATCGTATACGTTAGCGGCTGTAGCCAGTAAGGCATATTTTCGATTGGCGTTGCGAATCCAGAAAGAAGAACGGAGGGGCTCATGAAGACGAAAGTCCCCAAAATCGCTTGCTGCTGCGTCGAGCATAAAGAAGAGATAAATAGTCCAACCCCTACAATAGCGCTAGAGAAGACAAAAATACTTAGATACAAGAGTAGTATTGAACCGTGAAAGGGGATTTGAAACACTAAGATTGCCGCTAGGATAATGATTGAAGCTTCTGCCATGCTGATCAAGATAGCTGGGATCGCTTTTCCAAAGATGATTTCAGTGGGCGAGAGGGGAGAGACAAGCAATTGATCAAATGTGCCAAGTTCACGTTCACGTGCTACTGAGAGGGCTGTAACGATCAGGGCAACCAGCATTGTTAATATGCCACTTAGGTTTGGAACATTGAACCAGTAGTAGATCAAGTTAGGGTTATACCAATTGCGTGGGAAAAGTTGCGTATTTTGTTGATAGGCAGAAGTCTTGTTTGTGATGTCATGATTGAACTGTTGGACAATATTAGCCGTGTAGCCAGCGACAATTTGGGCAGTATTGGACTTGCGTCCATCAAGGATTAGTTGGACATCTGCGGGTTTATGAGCATCCAGATTGCGTGAGAACTGTTCATCAATGGATACAACCATGACACCCCGCTGGTTATCAATAAACGGTGTAATTTCTTTGACAGAATCCAAATAGACAATGTGATTAAAGGTTGGGGATCCATGAAAGCGTTGGACGAGTTCGAATCCTTTTTCTCCGTTGTCGCGATTGACAATTCCGATCGGTACATTTTTAACGTCTAGAGTGGCTGCAAGGGAAAAAATAAACAATTGAATTAAAGGCGGTACGATCAGGACCATGCGGCTTTTTTTGTCGCGCCAGACCGCTAAAAACTCCTTGTACATTAGTGTAAGAACGCGCTGTAGCATGAATTAATCCAACCTTTTTGCAGTCTTGCGCGCAGTGATTGCAAATAGAACAATGCCAAAAACTAGCATGTACAGCAGATTAAATAAAATTAGGGGCCAGATATTGCCTACAAGGAAAATGGTTTGAAGACAGGAGACAAAGTAGCGTGCAGGAATGAGGTAGGTAAGCATTCTAATCGGTAAGGGCATGCTGGAGATTTCGAAGAGGAATCCAGACAAAATAAAACCCGGCAAGAATGCCGCTACTATGGCCGCCTGAGCTGCGACGAATTGATTGCGTGTTAGAGTGGAGATTAGGAGTCCAACGCTAAGTGCCGAAATTAAGAAGACGCCTGTGACGATTGCCAGGACGATAATGGATCCGCGCAGGGGAATGTGGTAAACTAGGATCGCAAAAAGTGTTGTGAGAAACATGGAGCCCATCCCTAAAAGAAAGTAGGGAACTAGTTTTCCAACAAGAAGTTCAAAAATGGTCACTGGTGTTGCCATAAGGGCTTCCATTGTGCCGCGCTCCCATTCGCGAGCGACAACCAGAGCGGTCAGTAGTGTGCCAATTAGGGTCATGGTGATCGCCATGGAGCCCGGAATGAGAAAAAAACGGCTTTCTAGTTGTTCATTGTACCAAAATCGTGTTTGAAGGTTGATGAGAGACAATCCTTTGAGGTCTGAGCTGATTGCTTCTTGCTGCAGCCAGTTTGCCCAAGCAGCTTGCACATAGTTCTGCACAAAATTTGCTGTATTGGGTTCGCTACCATCGGCAATGACTTGAATCGGAGCAATCATATCTTGTCGTTTGCGAAATTCTGAAAAGTAGGCGGGAATGACGACAATGCCTCTGATGGTGCCTTTAACGATATCTTCTTGAAAGGCGTTGCGATGGCGTGCGATTGTGACGTCGAAGAAACGGGAATCTGTGAGTGCTTTGGCAAAGCTTTGAGCATCTGGAGAGGAGTCTTCGAGGACCAAGCCGATGCGCAGGTGGTTCATGTCTAAGGAGACTCCAAAGCCGTATAAAAAAAGTAAAATAAGAGGCAAAACAACACAGATGAGGATGCTGCTAGGATCGCGAACAGCTTGATAAAATTCTTTAATAATGAGTGCTTTGAGACGTCGTGCCCGTCCATTCGAATCAGGCATGGTGATTCCTTAGGTCGTGCTGTTCTACGAGGTGTATAAAAGCGTCTTCGAGGGTGGGTTGAGGATTAGAAGAGGTGACAGCTTGTGCTTTTAATTCATCGGGAGTCCCCATTACGATGATTTGACTGCGATAGACCAATGCGATGCGATCGCACGATTCCGCTTCATCCATAAAATGGGTTGTCACCATTACAGTAACACCCTTTTCGACCAGTCCATTGATATGATTCCAAAATTCACGCCGTGTGATCGGGTCGACACCGGAGGTAGGTTCATCTAAAAACAGAACTTCTGGGCGGTGCATGACAGCGCAGGAGAGGGCGAGACGCTGTTTGAAGCCTAGAGGTAGGTTGTCGGCGGATTCATCTAAATAGTTGTGAAAATTGAAAATTTCGATCATTTGATCGACTGCATCTGTTTGCTGCTGACCCGATAGATTGTAGATTCCAGAAAAGAAATTCAGGTTTTGGCGTACGCTGAGGTTGCCATATAAAGAGAATTTTTGCGCCATGTAGCCGATGTGGGCTCGCGCCTTTCCAGGTGCCTTCTGTAGATCTATTCCCGTAATGAACGCTTGTCCAACTGTCGGTTTAAGTAGTCCACAAAGCATTTTGAAGGTTGTCGATTTTCCTGCTCCGTTTGGTCCTAGCAAGCCAAAAATCTCTCCACGTTTAACTTGAAAGGTGATGTGGTCTGCCGCTGTAAACGTGCCGAAGCGTTTGGTGAGATCGCGTGCTTCGATGATAATGTTGTGCGGCGCTTCAATAGGAGGCGTTTTTTGTGCGAGGAGGGAGATGCCGCCTGGTCCACCACCCAAAGCATCAATGAAGGCGTCTTCAAAACGAGGGCGTGTTGGAGTAAAGGTGACCTTAGCGTCCTTAGCATCCTGAATGAATGGGGGTTGGCTTGCATCGCGGATGACAATGCGTACATCACTTCCTTGGATTACTCCGTCAATAACATTTTTCTGATTTAAGGCGTGTGTGAGGGCATTCCTGCGGCTTCCGGTTATGTTAGAAATTTTAAAAACGCGATCGTGAACGCGTTCTGTGAGCTTGGCAGGGGTGCCTGCGTAGAGTAACTCGCCTTCATTTAGCAAGAGAACTTGATCACACCGTTCTGCTTCATCGAGGTAAGCAGTGCTCCAAACTACAGAAATGCCAGCAGAAATCAGCTCTTGCACCATTTTCCACAGTTCGCGTCGGGAAATGGGATCGACACCAACGCTAGGTTCGTCTAGTAACAGAAGAGTGGGCTTGCGGATGAGAGCACAGGCGAGACCTAGTTTTTGTTTCATTCCCCCAGAGAGAGCTCCGGCTAAACGCGTCGTAAAGGGTGCTAAGCCTGTAAACGAGAGAAGACGTTGGAAGGTTTCTTTGCGTTCTTCCTTTATGACTCCACGTAGATCTGCGTAGAGATTGAGATTTTGCTGAACTGTGAGATCTTCATAGAGCCCAAATTTCTGCGGCATGTAGCCCAAGTTGAGATGTATTGTGCCTGCATCTGAGACGCTATCTAAGCCATCGACTGTGATCGACCCTTGAGTGGGCTTTAGAAGTCCCGCCATGAGACGAATGAGGGTGGTTTTGCCTGCACCATCGGGTCCGGCTAGGCCTACAATTTTGCCTTTTGGGATCGTTGCTGAAATGTTGTTAACCGCGAGGTGAGCGTGTCCTGGAAATGCTTTAGAGACGTTGTCTATCGAGACAAGTACACTGCTCATGGGGTCTCGTTAGGGGACTTTGGATGTAGTTTGACAGTGACAGGCATTCCCTGACGTAGTCCCTGATCTGGGTTATCCGCGATAATGCGGAGGCGATAGACAAGATCGGTTCGCAGTTGCGTCGTTTCAACCGTTTTAGGAGTAAATTCGGCCACAGGAGAAATGAAACCAACACGTCCTTTGTAGGATTTACCGTCTGGAGTGTCGGTATAAATTTCGGCTTCCATTCCTGGGATGACGATGCCTAAGTAGGGTTCTGGAATAAAAGCGCGGATCCATACAGGCGAGATGAGTGAAAGTGTGTACACGGGATCTCCCTCTCTCACGACTGTCCCAGGCTGACGAATGCGCGTGAGAATGATGCCTTCTGCGGGAGCGTAGATATCAGTATCGCGAAGGTTTGTGTTAGCGAGTTCTAGAGTGGCTTCAGCCTGATTTAAATTGGCTTGTAGCGCTTCATATGCTGCTTGGGCATTTTCATAGTCTTCGATCGAGACGCTGCCATCTCCGAGTTTATGGAGTTCTTCGCGTCTATTTAAGACTTTTTTAGCGTTAAGGGTATTGATTTTAGTGGAGGCGAGAGCGGCTGTGGCTTCAAGAACGCGATCGGAGTAGGGTTTTTTGTCTATTTCGGCCATTAACGTTCCAGGAGTGATCCAATCGCCTTCCTGGAAGGGCATAGAAATGACGCGGCCATTTGCTCGGAAGCCGAGGTCTACCTGGCGTACATCGACATTGCCGTAAAGGGTGATGGTGTTGGGGTCTTCGGGGTGTTCGTAGCGGTAGAGTAGGGTTGCGGCGGCGAGAAGGACAGCGGTGAAAAGAACAATGAGAATAAAACGACGCATTGGGGGTGACTCATAGGTAAATTTTAAATTGCATCATCGATACCATTTTTTGTGTTAGGGGGGAAGTTTTTTTTAGACGAAAGGAGGAAAAGAAGGTAGCCAGACCGTCCCGGTCTAGTAAAAAAAAGGACGAAAACCGGGACGGTCTGGCTACGATTTCTCCTTGCCTCCTTTGCGTCCTTTCTGTTCATTTCGACCAATCTGTCTAGTAAATTAAATTAAAAAAGTAATTATAATAAAACTATTGTATTAAAATTTTTAGTTGTTTATAATTATAATGTAACTAATATTAAATAGTTAATTATTAAGGTGGTTAACATGAATGAAGTAAGAAATGAAGCCAGAGTTGTTGTCCCCCCAGCTGCCGCACCTTTAGTGTCGCGCATGCAGCGAGATCTCGAGCTATGCGGAAATCAGCATAAAAAGTACGTCGTTGTTTCTTTAAAGAATATAGATAAAAACGATGATACTCTGACATTAAGCCGTTACGAGAGCAATTGGTGGATTGTTGCAGCATTATGTCATCTTTATTCCATGTTTACCGGTTCTGTATTCTGGGGACGTGACGCTCAAAAAGTGTTATGCTTGGATATTGCTACGTCTGCTTCTGCTTTATACAAATCTCGAGAGTGGACACAGGTTGGCGATGCGGATTATGCACAATATAAAGAAGTTCTTACGCAGCTATTTGATGCTGCTAAAGAAGCTATTAGATCTTGTTTTGCTGGGGAAGAGGTAGCAGAGCCAAAAGAGATGAACGAAATGATTCAATGGATCAAGGATAATCGATTAACCCTTCAGAAGAAACTCGAAGAGCGCGTAAACATTGTAAACAATCAAGAAAAACCTAATGGCAGAAAACCTACTGGCTTTGAGCGCCTTCAAGCTGCATCTGCAATTATTTTTACCTTTAATGCTGATCGTGAGGAAAGGAACTTTAATTTAGTCGCTGTTCACCAGGTTAAGGAACAAATTGCAGCTCAGTTGGATAGTATTATAGACCAAGTTCGCGCTCAATTTGAAGCGGTTCAAAAATCTGACGATGTTGTGGGAGCCTATTTAAGTTCTAGAGAGATATTTAGACATTTGGGAGTTGTTTCAACGGCTTGTCCTTTATCTGATGCTGCAAAAGAGAAAATGGTTGTCATGAAACAGCAGCTGTTAGAATTAGGTCATCAAGCAAGTGACAGGTTGATCGAAGAGTTGCGCGTTCGTCAAGGTGAAGTACAATCCGACATAAAAACATTTGGGGAAGTAGGGCGTATATACGACAATCAGATTGAGCTGAATGAGCTCAACACGCACGTTACAAATCTTAGTAGCTACTTGACCGAAACGGATCAAAAGATGCAAGGGGCTTTGGGCTTGTCGTCAATTCGTGGAGCTTCTTCTGAACCTATTATTCTTTTGAATGCGCAAATTACGCATGCAGATGCCTTTATTAGACAGAAAAGAGAAGAACTCATTCAAAAAAGTGCCGATGAAAGAAGGATGGAGCAGACGCATCAGAAAACAGTTTTAGAAGGTGCAGCTAAGCTTAAAAAAGATCTGAATGAAGCGACTCCTGGATTAAAGACAGAGTTACTGCAATGGGCTTCAAAAATACGAGATGCACTTAACAGCACAATGATTGCTGCTATTAAGGATAACAAACCGACTGAAGCTAGAGTGCTACAAGCTGCTTATATTGAGGCTCTAAGACTAGCTTCCGGTGATAAGGAGACGTTGGAAGCGTTAGCGAAGAATCTTGATCGATTGATGGCCGGTTTAGATGTCTCTATTAAGAGTCTAGTTTTTGAAGCTTTAGAGCAATCTACAGGCAAAAGTGTTGTTGGATTTGTTCAGGATTGGAATCGTTTGATAGATCGTGTTAATAAGGTCGAGCGTAAAGCTGTAGAACTCAGAGATTACCAAATGGCTGGAAATCCGCATACTGATGTCTTGCGAGGATTAGAACGGCAATTAAGCCAATATGAAACGTGTGCAAAGATTTTAGAAGAGGTTAAAGCCGAAAAGCAAAAGATACAAGATACTCATGGCTCGAGAATGGAACATAATGCTCTGTTACGAGAAAAACAGCGCATAGATGATGCAAAGTTGAAAAAGCTTGAAGCTGAAAATTCACATATTCGAGTGCTTGTAGAGAAATTAGGTGGAAGGGTAGACAGGGAAGGTGCGACAGGCAAACAACTAGTGTATGCGATGATGGATGCGCGTAAGCTATTGACCTCCGAATGAGACAAGTGTTCTGCACGCTGAGCATTTGAAAAGAACCAGGCCGAGAACGGCCTGGTTCTTTTTTTTACCAGACCGGGACGGTCTGGCTACCTTCTTTTTTTGCTGGGCGGGCGGGACGCCCTGGTTACTTTCAGACTGAGGACGGCCTGGTGTTTTTACCAGTTGTTTTGGTAACTTTGCTATTGTCTGTTCGAATCGCCAATTTTCTACAACCTCTGACAATCTAATTATCTTTTGTTAAAAAATAATATCAAATAAACACTTTGTTTGTTATGTAGTTATTTAATAGTAATTATAATAATAAATGGAGTTTTTATTATGTCTTTAATGATCCCTTCAAATAGCGTAATTGTTGCAGTTGGTTCCAATACAGAACCACTGTTGCCAGCAGCTGAAGCACCTAATTTTTCTGCTGTAGAGGGCTACGAAGCGAGTATAAAAGTTAAATTATTTGCAGCCGTTGTTTTTGGAGTTAGTGCTTATTTAACTTATGAAGGTTCTAGCAATCCGCGTTCAATCATAGGGGCAGTGTGCGGAGGGATTGCAATAAGTTTTGTTGTTTGGACAATCGTTGATGGGTTTTTCCTAGTGCAAGAAAAGAATGCTCTTGAAAAGGCTAGAGATGCCTTTAATAGCGGTCCGCAGTACAGGTTGCGATTAGAAAGAAAAGCAAAAACAGTTCAGTCTTTAGTCGACGTACCAGTGGACTAATCTGTAAAAAGCGGCCGCAGGGTGAAGTAGCATAGGGAAGCGATAAGGGCGGCACCTGGAATTGTTAATATCCATGCCCATAAGATGCGTGAGGCTATGTTCCACTTCACTTGAGCAAAAGAGGTAGTAGCGCTGCCAACACCAATAATTGCTCCTGTGATTGTTTGAGTTGTAGAAACAGGAATTCCATATTGTGTCGCGAAAAATAGAGTGACGGCACCTGCGGACTCTGCGCAGAAACCATCGATCGGCTTTAGTTTTGTTAGGCGCATACCCATCGTTTTCACGATGCGCCACCCTCCAAAGGCTGTGCCAATGCTCATAGCGAGATGACAGGACAAAATAATCCAATTGGTGTCAGGATTTAGTAGTGATAATTCTGCATCTGGAGCCAACCAACCCTTGGCGATTAAGGTGGCCATGATCACTCCCATTGTTTTTTGGGCATCATTGGCTCCGTGTCCTATCGAATAGAGTGCGGCCGAAAGCAGCTGTCCTTTTTTAAATCGACGGTTAATTGTTTGGGGATGGCCTTTATACACAAGCAAGTAAAGAAGGCATACAAACAGGAATCCTAAGCCAAATCCAATTAAGGGGGAGAGCACGATAAAATACACCGTTTTAAGGAGGAGATCAATCCTTAGTGAGTCCCATCCAGCATGTATAAGGGCGGCTCCAGAGAGGCCCCCTATTAGTGCATGAGAAGAGCTTGTTGGAAGTTTTAGCCACCAGGTTAAAAGATCCCAAAGAAGAGCTCCAATAAGTCCGCTGAAGATAATAAGTAGGTAGACAGAATCGTTGGGTGCGATTTTGACAATTTTTGAGACAGTATCGGCAACATGCGGAAAAAAAATGAACATCGCAATGAAGTTAAAAAAAGCCGCCCATAAGACTGCTACAAGTGGTGAAAGAACACGTGTGGATACTATTGTAGCGATGGAGTTTGCAGCATCATGAAAGCCATTCATGATATCGAACAGTAAAGCGCCGATGATTGTAAGAAAAAGAAAAAAAGTAAGAAAAGTCATTAACTGATCTCCAGCAAGACACCTTCAATCGTGTTAGAAACATCTTCACAGGCATCTAGGGCGTCTTCTAACTTTTCATAAATCTCTTTCCATTTGATGATCATACGGGCATCTGTTTCATTTTGAAACAACTGGCCTAATGTGTGCCTGAAGAGGGTGTCGCCTTGATGTTCGAAGTTGTGGACTTGTAGAAAAAGTGGACGTAGCGTGTCGATTCCAGCATGTTTACAAAAGCCATTCATAATTTGGTTGAGGCTGTCAACGCTGCTGAGGAGCAGTTGTGCAAGTTCCTGTACTGCGGGAGTCATTCCGTCAAATTGGTACATGACAATCGCTTCAGCCACTTCATGAATGAGATCGATGATATCATCCATTTGTGAGAGCAGGCGGTAGATATCGTTATGGTCGAAAGGGGTGATAAACGTTGTGTGGAGGGATTCAATACCTTTATGGGTTAGTTCATCTGCTTGATGTTCGAGGTTTCGGATAATGTCTAAATTGTGTGATCGGTTTGAATTGGCTGAAACCAAACGTTCCAGTTCTTGAGCCGCTGTGAGGGTTAATCGAGAGTGGTTTTGGAACAGTTCGAAGAAGAGGGATTCGGAGGATAGAAATTGTTTAAGCATTACGGCCTCTGAGGGTTGTTGTTAAGAGGTTTAGAGTTTCTAAGGATAAAATAGAGGCAGATGCTGACCCATGCGGCAAAGAAGCACCATACGGAGACGAAGGAGTTGGCGTAGATAGAGAGGGCGATGTAGCATCCGATGGCGTTGGCAATCCCGAGAATCCAAATCCATTTGTAAGTGGAAAATAGGGGAGAAACGACCGTAGGGATGAGGTAGATGAGAGTGAGTGCTTGTTTATCACTAAAAGGGAAATCGTATTGGATGCTTTGATTGACAACGGCTACGGAAATGGATTGAGAAGGCCATATAAAAAAGAGCAGGACAATTAACGTGAGGCTGTAAAGAGTTCCAATGACAGAAAAGGCCGTGAGCCAGTAAAAAGGTCTACGATTTTCCTCCATACAAAGAAGGGAAAGAGGGATCCACATGGGCCACACGATGAATGCAAAGAATAGATAAAAGTACTTTCCGGTGGCGACAGTGTGCTCAAATTCGGTTGGGTCAGAGGAGGTGAGCCAGAAGATCCCTTCGATCGATTGTTGAGCTGCGAATAGGAAGGGGATGAGAGCAAGCATGAGTTGTCTGCGATTTTTGATTGTGCGCAGGGTGAAGTAACCTGTTACCGTGAGGACAATAGCGGTTGTAAAGCTTGCAGTGGCGGAAAAACACATGTAGGTTTGCTCTTGTGGATTAGCATAAAATCGTACTCTAGCGTTTCGGCTAATTTGGGGAAAGGAGAGTAATCAATTTTTTACCAGACCGGGACGGTCTGGCTACCTTATTGTTAGAGGCGCCTGTAATGCTGTTCTGCGAAGACTTCACCACAAAGGGTGTCAAGAGGGCCAGGGGCCCTTTTGCAGGGGTTAACTCCTGATTGCGATTTATAACGGGGCATATTCGAGATTATTTTCTCTCTAGGAACTCGCACCAACGGCGCGAAAATAAGGAGATAATATTAGCCAATATTACCTCCTTATTTTTGCGAGTTCCTAGAGGAAAAGAACTCGAATCTGCCCCATTAGAAATCACAATCAGGAGTTCTAGGGGACAGAGTCCCCTTAGTGAAAAAGAGCTTTTCAAAAAAAGGGGGCGCCGACACAATGGCGAAAAAACTAATAGAGACATCATGAGCCACGAAAAACGAGAGTTTGTAACAATCAATAACGATGGACAGCAGATCTATGGAATGTTGCATCTTCCTAAAAATGGCAATCACAAATGTCCAGCGATATTGACCTGTCACGGATTTGCAGGTAATAAAATAGGACGTTATCGCATCTATGTGCTATTGGCTCAGAAGTTGGCTGAAATGGGGATTGCAACGTTACGCATCGACTTCCGAGGTTCCGGAGAAAGCGAGGGAGATTTCGCTGAGATGACCGTAGGAACAGAAGTGAGCGATGCATTAAAAGGCTTAGAATTTCTGCGAAATCATCCACAAATTGATGCAGGACGCATAGGCTTATTAGGCAACTCCTTCGGAGGCGCTGTCGCAGTACTCAGCGCGAAACAAGACAAATCGGTTAAAAGTTTGGCATTGCTTGCCGCACTCTTCAGTAGTGAACCTTGGCATAAGCAATGGGAGATGTTGGCAAAATCAAGCGATGAACGTGCCCAGACCGAGCTGGCGCGTATCCTTGAAGGGATGACAATCGGACCCAAATTCTATCAAGAATTCCGACAATTGAACGTTGCTGAGGCTTTAAAGTCATTAAATGAACTTCCGTTGCTACATATTCATAGCGAAAAGGATAATCGAGTCAGTATTGAGCAAGCGCAGCAGTATGAACAGTGTCGTCAAGGTGCACGAGCAGAAACACGTTACATTCGCTTGCAACAGTGTGAACACGATTTTTCGCATGCTAAAGAACGCGCAATGGTGATAGAAGAAACAGCAAAGTGGTTTTCACAGACTTTGTAACCGGAGAGCAGATGCCTCAACTCAGTTTATTACAAAAAGAGCGTCTAAAGTACCAACCCCAATTACCCAACCTGTTACAAGACTTGGCTAAGTTAAACGTCACGGCAGGAACAAGCCAAGAAAAGCAGACTCCTACGACTCTGCCGGAACTCAGAGAAACATTCAGTTACCTATCTAAGCAAGATCCATTTATTACATTTGAAATCAGTACAGCGCGGAAGGGAGCTCCAAAAAAAGTTGGAGTCGTATTTTCTGGCGGACAGGCTGCTGGAGGTCATAATGTCATTACCGGATTATATGATGCCCTTCAAAAGCTTAATCCACAAAGCATCTTATATGGCTTTTTAGATGGACCTAAAGGCATTTTAAATAATAAGACACTGCTTTTGAACGAAGCGAGTTTGGCCAATTATCGCAATCAAGGCGGATTTGATTTGATCGGATCTGGTCGAACGAAGATCGAGACCCCTGAACAATTTGCAGCCGCCGAAGTGACTGCAAAGGCGTTGGATCTAGATGGCATTGTGGTTGTTGGAGGAGATGACTCCAACACGAATGCTGCTTTGCTGGCGGAATTTTTTAAATCTAGAGATTGTAAAACCGTTGTTGTAGGGGTGCCCAAAACCATTGACGGAGACCTTTCAAACGCAGATATAGAAGTCTCTTTTGGCTTTGACAGCGCAGCTAAGACCTATTCGGAAATGATTGGCAACATTCTGAGCGATGCGCTTTCAGCGAAAAAATATTACCATTTCGTCAAAATGATGGGACGCTCTGCGTCGCATTTGACCTTAGAAAGTGCTCTTAGAACTCAACCAAACATGGTTCTGATCGGCGAAGAGATTGCAGAAAAACAGCTTACGTTGGAGCAGTTAACGGATCAAATGTGCGATCTGATCTGTCGCCGTGCTGAGCAAGGAAAAGACTACGGCATGATCGTGATTCCTGAAGGGGTCATAGAGTTCATTCCGGAATTTCGTTTATTGATCGATGAATTAAACACGCTTTTGGCTACAGTGTCAGCAGATCAAGTTCAAGATAAGTTGTCTCCAAAAGCTTTAAAGTGTTTTAAAGTGCTTCCTGATTTGACTAAAAGGCAGTTGCTGATGGATCGCGATCCACACGGAAACGTTCAAGTGTCGCAAATTGAGACGGAGCGCCTTTTTATTGAAATGGTACAAAAAGAGCTCAAGGAGCGTTCTAAAGCAAAAAAATATAATGGTAAATTTTCAGCGCAGCCTCATTTTTTAGGCTATGAAGGACGCGCCTGTATGCCTTCCAACTTTGACGCGCAGTACTGTTATGCGTTAGGTCATGTGACTGCATTATTAGTTCAGAATGGGTTAACAGGTTATATTTGCTGTGTGCAAGGGTTGTCTGGGCTTGTGGGTAATTGGAAGATTGGTGCTCGCAACATTGCGACGATGATGACGCTGGAGATGCGTCACGGCAAACAGAAACCAGTCATTCGCAAAACTTTGGTGAATTTAAAAGGTGAAAGATTTCAGAAGTTTGTCAGGGTTAGAGAGGATTGGGGATTGGGGGATTTATATATGTCGCCGGGTCCGATCCAATTTTTTGGTCCTGAGGAGCTTACAGAGGCGCCTGTGTTTCTAAGTTAATGCTTTTGAATTTCATAAGTCGAAGAGTTTATCATTTTCCTGTTTGGATTGCGGTGGCTTGCCACCGCTTTCATAGGGGTCGGCTTGACGACCCCATTAACAGTACGCTGTGACCATCGGCAAGCCGATGTGAAAGCGGTGGCAAGCCACCGCACTCCAAATAGCACATTCGCCCTTTGTGTTTATCTATGCCTCGTTTGATATACATAAAAATTTAAACTTGCATTTTTAGAAAAATTTATTGTATCGTCATTTTCTAACAAAACTTTTTACCAGAGAAACAAGCAAACGAAAAAGAGTGAAAATAATTACTGACACGTGTATAGTGCTTAGCAAGAACAATAATAAAATTTGAATTGTTAACTATATTGAGGTGTTTATGCCAGCCGGTGAAGTTACTAATTCTCCCCCTAGTATGAAAGGTCATGGAATGTCACTAGCTTCAGGTTTTAAAACTCCAGACCCGAAGGGTAAGTTGGGCTGCACGCCATCGCCAGTTTCTCAGTTGGGCTGTACGCCACCGCCGCCAGTTCTGCATCTGGGATCCCCTGCTAGACCATCAACATCCTCTTTATTCCTGGCCGTTCCTTCAGCACCTGTTTCTGAACCTGCAAAAGTTTCTCAAAAGTTTCCTGTTCATCCTTCATCATATGCTTCATATACGCGTGTTTTTTACGTCGCTGCTGCTATTTTAGGTTCAGTTTGTTTTTCAAGTGCCGTTGCTGTAGCTGTTTGGGGTAGAGAAGGGGTGATGTTAGGTATTGAACACACCATCACCGTTTTATCGTCGGCGAAAGTTTCCTTCGTCAAAGAATTTTATTTATTCTTAGAGTTTCAAGTTATTCCTCTCTATCAAGCTGTATTAGCGTCTCCGCTACTGCCCACTGCTTTAATCGTCGTGGGAGTGTCTGCAACGTTGATTATCGGAGTTGTTGTTTGGAGAAATGTGAAGTCGCGCAGAGCTATGCTAGAGACCATTCAAGAATTGCCCTCTCCTGCAAAACAAGTGACACATGCAGTTGTGCTTCCTGAACTTCCCGAGGAACGTACGTTGGGAGCTACTTGCAAACGCCTGTCGTTTGTTGCAGTTGGCATTTTAGGAACAGTGGGAACAGTGGGTGGATTCGCTGTCGCTATTTGGGGTAAAGAAGGGGTTATATTAGCCCTTGAGCACGCTGTGACGGTTTTATCTTCAGCGAAAGTTCATCTTGTTAGAAGTTTGTATTTATTTGTGGAACTCCAGCTCATTCCTTCTTATCACGCCATTTTGGCATCTCCTTTGCTACCTACTGCTTTGGCGGTTGGCGGGGTAGCGACAGCATTGCTTTTAGGGATTGTTATTTGGAGAAAGTTAAAAGCGCGTCATGTTGTGGAAGAGATCATTCCTGAGATTCCCTCACCTGAAAAAACTGGGGGCCTTTCTGTACTTTCCTCTCCTTTAAGAGCGATGACGCGTAAGGACTCTAATTTAAAACAACTTTGGGATGAGTGGGGGAGAGTAGTATCTGCAATTGACATTAACAGTAGGGATGAAGCAAGTAAACAGGCGTTTTTAGAACTAAAAAGTGTTTTTAAACAATTGCAAACGTATGTTTCGAATACTCCGGTTTTAAGGGATAAACCCTCGGCAGTACTTATTCTTATAGAGCCCGATTTCAAGGCATTAGAACAAGCATATGTTCTAAGAAACTTGTTGGATGCTGCACGAGAAAATATAAAAGAATTAAAGAGCACTGATTTAGATAAAATTAGAGCGGACATTAAAAAATTAACATTTTCAGGTCCTTTTGTTCCCTTACAAATACGTACTAAGCTTATAACACTGTTTAAAGAAATAGAAGCTTTGAGGTTAGATTACTGGGCAAAGCAATTTGAAAACAGGGTAAACGAACTAAGAAATCCCTTTTACTCAGAACTCGATTATGTGGATCTAAAAAATATTAATTTAGAGCAAATAGTAGCAAACATAAAAAAAATACAAACAGATCCATTATTTCAACATGCATCGGATTTAAGTAAATCAGCCTTGGAAGAAATGACGTCTGAGATTGCATTGTTACAGGCGTATAAGGATGAGATCCCAGCTATTGAAGAAATACTTGAGGAGATCCAGGAAAGTCAAAAACAATTGGATAGAACAAGACAAAAAATTCGTGAACGACTAAAAAATCTAGGCGAAATTGAAGAAAAATCCAGAAATAAGAATGTTCTTTGCAGACTTAATTTAGAACGCGCGCAAATAGTAAAAGCGATAACAGCATTTGATTTGCAAAGTTTTGCATGCATTCAATCGCTACAGAAACAATGCATCGAGGTGTGTGAAGTAATCGACGCTAATAAGGTCAAGCTTCGTCCATTTGGAGACGATCCATTATTTTTTGTACACCAAGCGGTTAAAGTAGCAGCGGAATTGGAAAAGGTAAATAAATTACATGAAGAACTTATTGAGGAAGCAGGACAATCAAAGTTAGTTAAGCAAGCCAGACGATATGTCGCAGATGTACTACGTGTGATCTCTACTCCCGAGAAACTGAAAGCAGGAACATCTGCTTCAAAAGGGGTAAGGAAAGTAGATGTTACATTATTTTTTATCAAAAAAGAAGAAAGTGATGAAACGTATCTAGCACGATCTTCTGAGAAGCTTGCCATCCTTTTAGGAAATATATTATTACAACCATTCAATGAAACGTCCCCCAAGGAAATAGCAGAGTTACCAGCGATATTAAAAAATATACGACATTCGGGATGTTGGAGTAAAATTATTTCTAACCCACATGCTCGTTATTTAATCGATCAATTTTATGAAAAAAGTCTTGTTAAGCCTTTTGAGCAGTTAGAAGCGGCTTTTACATATTTAAGTGAGGGGGAAGGAAGGGATAAAGAGCTGTTAACAATAGAAGAACTGCTTAGAGATATTGAAAAAATTCACGGTTATGATGCTTTTGCTTATGTTTGCCAAAGGATGTTCAATAAATATTTAAATCTTTTGCAAAAGGGGACACCAGACGTCATTATTCCAAAAATTAGTTTGCTTCAAGTGATTGCTAGAATGCAAGCAGAAGTCACTGCTGCCAAGACGCAAGCAGAGGTTAAAGAAAAATCGGCTGCTAGAGCAGGATCCAATGACCAAGAGTTACAAGTTGCAGAATCTCGTATGTCAGATGCCGCGTCAGGATGGCAGAAGCAATTAAAGAATGTTGAAGTTGGATTGCTACAATCTCTTTGGCAGAATTGCCTTGGGGATGTTCGAGATTGTTCTAATGTCAGGGTAAGGGCTCAATATAAAGAAGAATTTCAGGAGAAATTGGAAGCATACTGGAAGACAGAATTTACGGGATTGATGCAACTAAGGGCTTTTATTTTTGTATGGAAAAAAAACGAAAAGGAGATGTCGGCTAAAATTGATCCAGAAACAATGAATCGTCTTAAGGACATAGTACCTATTATCGAAAAGATTGTAAAAAAGCAAATGGATTGGATTTTTTTATTGTCACAACTTGTCTTTCAGAAAAACGTTATTGATTTCCAGATGGAGTTTGTTCAAAAAACTAAATCTACTTTTAATGAAGCGTATGAGTCTGTATTAACTGAGTTAGAAGGGGAAATTGGTTATAGAAAAAAGGTAATGGCTGCTGGAAAGGATCAACAAACGGAAAAGGAATTACCTGATCCAATGGAACAGTTTATTAAAACATTTAGCTGTAAAGAGTATCAGGAGTGTATACAGGAAGTTGCGCCAATGCTGTTAGTAAGAGATAAAATTAGTAGAATTGTACCCGGTCTAGATAATCAAGCATATCTTAGTATGTTCTGGAATTTTCTTAAAGGACAAGAAGAAGATCCTAAAAAAGATAAGGGGGGATTAGATTCCTATTTGAAGAGAAAATTAGGAGCCGATTTCTTTACAATCACATCACCTCCATTTAATGGAGCAATGAAACGAAAGGAACTGATTAAAGAGGCTATAAAATCAAAATTTTTTACCTCTACTGACGAACAAAATGCTCAATTGAATGAATTTTTTGCTTATGGAGCTGCAGCGTTGGAGTTGTCGGTAAAATTAACAAAAATAGGTGAGGGATTTCAATTTAAACCCCGTCAAACCAAGTCCGCATAAACAATTCAATTGCTAAAGTCGAGTTTAAGGCATGACCAAAAACCGCGAAGCGGTTAATGAGCCGCGACAGTGGCGACAGCTGTTAGCCACCCGTGGCTAACAG
>JACDHD010000118.1 GCA_013821265.1 Parachlamydiaceae bacterium
TTTCTGTATCTGCTAGTGGGATGCTTGAGAGTTTTTCAGTGCCTTGATTGCAATGTAAGCATGTTGATATGCATAGACAAATAGCAAGTAGGAAACATCGCATTATAAACACATCCTTTTAAAACGAATCTTTCTTAAAAGGATTAAGTGTTTTGGCTTTTTGGTAAAGCGTAAAAAATTTCTTAAGACAAAGAACTGGTGGATGTTATGCCCCTCTGACCTTTAGCATTGTAAGGAAACAGCCCCCCATTAAGCGAAAACAAAGTTCTTGTGAGAAATTAGTCCCAAATATGGAATTATATTAGCTCGAATCGAGCGTTTTAAGTTCTCCGAATCAGGAGGTTTAAATGGACATAAATTCTATCAGTTTAGAAGAGGCATTGACAGTTTTAGGGCAATTAGCAGATCGGCATTCAGAGTTCCAAAACGAATAAGCTTTGGTCACCGTTCTCCGCACGACAGAGACTAAAAATGAATTTTTCCTCCAATCCATTATGCTCAAAACTGACAAATGTCGATTTTGAGCATAATTGATTGACATAAACATTATGCTCATTTATACTAAGTTATATGAAACCATTTGTCGGAAGAGATAACGAGTTACAAAGATTGGAAGACCTATCAAAATCGGGTAGGGCGTGTCTTGTTGTCATTAAAGGCCGTCGTCGGATAGGAAAAAGTCGCCTTGCCGAAGAATTTGGAAAAGGTAAGGTTTTCTTGCCTTTTAGTGGCCTGGCTCCGGTTAAAGGAGTAACAGCGCAAGATCAGCGTGATGCCTTCGCCCGCGAAATCTCCACTTTATTTCATCTTCCTCCTTTTACTTTCACAGATTGGAGTGATGCTTTTGCACATCTATCAAGACATCTTACAACAAAAAACACTGTCATTCTCTTTGATGAAATTTCATGGATGGGTTCAAAAGATCCGACATTTATCTCTAAGTTGAAAGTATGGTGGGATCTTGTCTTGCAAAACCATCCCTCTATTACTCTTATTTTATGCGGTTCTATTTCGACTTGGATAGATAAAAATATCATCAATAGCACAGCTTTTTTCGGTCGAGTTTCTCTCTATTTAGAACTAACCGAACTATCGCTTCCTCAATGTAGAGAGTTCTTAAATCTCCAAGGCTTCAAAGGCTCAGATCTTGACTTTTTTAAAATTCTCAGCGTAACCGGCGGAGTGCCTTGGTATCTTGAACAGATTCAGACTCATCAAAGCGCTGATGAAAATATTAAACGCCTCTGCTTTGAAAAAAACGGACTGTTAATTCATGAATTTGAACGGATTTTTAATGATCTTTTTAGCTCCAGGGGAGAGATCTATAAAAAGATTATTACAATCCTAAGTCAGGGCATGAAGACTCGAGCTACCCTGCAAAAGACAATGGCTTATTCACCAAGTGGCACACTGAGTCATCATCTTAAAGCTCTTGAAATTTGTGGATTTGTCAGCAAGCATCCAGACTGGTCTTTAAAAACAGGTAAACCAGGAAAACTGACTTTGTACCGGCTTTCCGACAATTATCTTCGCTTTTACATTCATTATATCGAACCCAATCTTACGAAAATTGAACAAGGTTCGTTTTTAGAAGTCCCGCTTTCCAGTTTGCCTGGATGGGAACCAATGCTTGGTTTCCAACTCGAAAATCTTCTGCTAAAAAATAGATCTCTTCTTTATCAGGCTCTTGGAATTCATGCTCAGGATGTCGTCATTGATAACCCCTATTTTCAAAAGGCTTCAGGTCGCAACAAAGGATGTCAAATCGATTATCTGATTCAAATGCATTCTAACACTCTTTTTATCTGTGAAGTCAAAATGCGCCGTCGTGAATTAGGTCCTGAAGTGATCGATGCTATGAAAACAAAAATAGCTTCTCTTGCTCTTCCAAAAGGCTTCGGAATTTCACCTGTCCTTTTTCATTTAGGCCCAGTCTCAGACGCTCTCTTAAGCAGTCGCTATTTTTACCGCATCATCGACATTGCTGATTTAGGAAGATAAGATTCCCGAACGCTCGAATCGAGCGTTTTAAGTTCTCGAATCAATTAAAGCCTTACCCCCTAAAAAAGTGAATTTTAATTTTAGCTTTCGGATAAGCCTTTTTGATCATTTTTCTAGGAAAATTTTGGATTTTCTAGAAACTGTTTTTTTACTTTAAATACTACATTTGTAGTAAGGAGAATACATGAAGAAGTTTATCATTTTGTCAATCGGTTTGGTCATTGTTTGCATAAGTGCATTTGCTGCCTCTGCAAACTTTTCCATAGGCTCAAAATCATGGGATCATAACGGAGACCTATACATAATCACCTAACCAATCAGCATCTGAATGAAATTATGCAAGGAGACCAACCCGAGGAAGTGATCGAGTTCTCTGCTCAAACCACATTACCCATTAGCTTTTTTTTGAATGGAGATCTCCTAGATTTGGTAGAAAATAAAGAAAGATGTGCAATGGTAACGGTAAAGCAAACTTTTTATGTAAGATGTCTGAGGAAAGAAGTATTGATTCTTAGTGCCAATTTAACAGATTGGAAACCTTTCTTAGAGTTTATAACGGGCACTGCATCCGCTACATTAAGCATTCAAGATGGACAGCCTTCCCTTGTGATAGGCGCTGAAATGAACAGACGTTAAATACAACATTGGGAGCGGGATCTTGGTCCCCCCTTTTTTTTACCAGACCGGGAGAGGCTGTGAAAAAATTTAAGCATATGAAAATCAGTATTTTGTAGTGTCAAATCTTTATTTGAGTTATACTACCTCTTTACAGTAAAAC
>JACDHD010000019.1 GCA_013821265.1 Parachlamydiaceae bacterium
GCTCTTAGCAAGTCGGGCACGGGCACGCTCACGGGCACGGGCACGGAAAAGGACAAAGCAACACTGAAAAATGAAAACATCCTGTATACTTTTTTTTGTAGCTTAATATAAATTGCTGCGATACAATCCGATTAAGTGCAGACGATGGTGTGCACGTGCATCTACCCATTCATCTTGAAAGAGGCTCTGTATGAAGGAATTTGTTGCGTATATTGTAAAGAACTTGGTTGACCATCCTGATAAAGTAAAGATCAACGAAATCGGTGGCACACAGACGCTAATTATTGAACTTTCTGTGGAAAAATCTGATATCGGTAAAATCATTGGCAAGAAGGGAAAGACCATCAACGCCATTCGCACTTTATTGATGTCTGTCGCAAGCCGCAATGGCATTCGCGTTAATCTAGAAATTTTGGAAGAAGACGCCGGCGCACCAAAAGTAGAGTAATCTACTAGCGCAGTTTGATTTATCAAAATAGGAGTGCATGCACTCCTATTTTTAAGTAATAATTCGAGGCAAGTAGGGCGTGATCATCGCCTTTCGAGAATTCAATAAACCAGCTCCAAATCGCATCACAATCAACGGCAATTTGCCATCTTTCGTTATCTTTAGCGGAATACCAGGGCAATTTTGGCTAAATATTTGCTGCAACTCTTCATTTACTGGTTGCAGAAACTCTATTGTTCCCGTAGATCCGAACTTTTGTATCGCTTGAAAAGCTGTTAAAAAGCTGCTGAGGTGATCATATGCGCGTTGTGTTGGCGCCACCCAAAACCAGATCTCATCTTGATGTTGGTAATGACCTACCTTATCCTGATACACCTCTTCAGCACTTGGAATCGTGCTCACCATCTGTAGGTGAAGGTCAATTTCGGGATGTGCTGCATTGACAGCTTTCGCTTGTTCCAACCAGTATTCTCGTAACTTCGTTGATTGTTTTAAGTAGGTTGGAAAATTGATTGTAAATAGTTTGGTTTGACCCACGCGGCAGCAGCCATTTTGCTCTTTGGTATCAGCAAATAAATTATCGTAATGCGCCTTCTCACATGCTTGTAGATTGCGCTCCACTTCTTTTTCTTTGCTTTCGTAAACTTTGCGATAGAGAGAATACATTTCTGAATTGCGCAAAACGCGTTTTGCTGCAGCTTTAGCGAAATTTTTATCCTTTGGAATATCGTCAAGATGGATCACTTCAACCTCTTGCTTTGACGTAAGAGATTTAAGGCGATTTAATAACCGCACCACACATTCGATGTCTCGCTTAGACACCTTCGTGAGCAAGTCAGTATCATCTAAAATTGCATGTAGATAGCATAAGTATTCGGCAATCTCTCGATTTGGATGAACAAAATACTCCCCATTAGCTTCAAGGGCCATCCGTCTTTGCAGTAGCCCCTGTAAAATGCGCGCATTAGCAGAAGAATAGGCTTCTTTAGCTGATGTTTGGAGCTTTTCTTCAATGTCACCCGCTTGCATATCGTTTAAAGTATAGCGAGAATTAATATCCAAAGACAATTCAGCTATGAGAACATTGCAAGATTGCGCATCGCCAATGATTGCCATTGGAGGAGATGATGTTTTCAAAGAGGCTTTATGGTGATCAATTACGCTGATAGGAGTCAAGTAAGGGGCCATTTTGACCTCTTCCTGATTACAAAAATCTCTAAAGGAAACTGTCCCCAATATTGATTGTTGTAATGCACTTGCCCAGATGACTCCTACAGGGAAAAATAGGTCATCCCCTTCCGACACCACAACCGTTAAGTACTCCTGTCGCTGCATCTTTATGCGAATATCGTCCACATTGCTGCGCATTGTGACAAATTGAGGCGGAGTTCCTAACACCTTTGTTTTTATCTTCATCGCCACATCGAGCTGTTCCACGTAGTCACGCGTATGGAAAATGGCGTTATCTAGGCGGTTAATGATCTTTTCAAAGCGATTGAAAATTAATGGGCGATCTTCGCGCAGTGCACCCTTTTCATCGAATAATTCGGAGTCTTTTAACGCTTCAATGTCTTGCTGGAACAGATTGAGCTCATGAACAGAAAGCTTATTCAGGGCCTGAATAAGTTCTCTAAAGGTACTTTTGAGCCCGCTTTTAACGTGTAAGACTTTTGTAAAAAAATCATTCAGATCCGATTTTTGGCGCTCTGTGAACTCCTTAACGGGTTCACAGTCCTGTATCGCTACATCAAAAACAGAAGAGATAAATTCTGGAAGATCCTTGGTGTTCAGGTTCTTTTTTGCGAATAGAGAAATTAGCCTAACGTGCAAATTGGTCTCAAACCAGCGCAAGCATGACTTAAAGCGAATAAGAATCTGACGAATTGGATCAACATCTGCATGATGCCAATCGCCAAGGTAGTGTCCCTGTTCATCGATCAAAATGATCGCCTTATCACCCGAATCTGAATCAAATAAACTGATGCTGGAACGTCCCTGGTTCTTCTGTACACCCTTTTGAGTGACAAGATCGATAGCAGAAAGGGTTAGTGAAGATGCCGAGGAGGAGACGTGAGTAAAAACTGAGGGTCCAAAAAAGTCACCAAAAACATGAGTCACTGGAGAGTCAGGAGGCCCCCCAGGAAGACTCCACAGGTGCCTCGCAGAGCCCACACGAGCAGCAAAAGCATCTATCCAACCCCAAAACGAAGCTACCATTGTATCTACATCAGGAGAAAAGTGTGCCGCTACAAAGTGGGTTCCATTAAACGTTTTGTTCATTCCTATGGGGAAAAACGCTTGGTATTCATCACGAGGAACATATCTTCCTACAATTTTGGCGCGAATTTCATAATTTTGCTCATCGGTTAGATCAGCAAATAGATTTAACCAGCTCTCAAAGGCTGGTAGGTGGTAAGGCTCATTGAGGATTTTTGCGTGATTGACGCGTTCTATAAATTCTACAACCGCAGGTAGCAAAAAGGATTGCTTTGGAGCTGAAATAATGAGGTCTGTGAGTACCTGGTTAATACGTCTAAACCGTTTCCGCATTGACAACTGGAGGAAAGTGGGCTGAGCGAATTCTCCAAACACTTGATCAAGGTTAGGAAAGGACTCACGAACAAAAACGTAGTCCCCTAAGGCGGATGATTGGTGTGTGTTTGGTAATTTTGTCATGCGCTTTCTCATTGGAGACAGTTTTGAGAGCTGTCTAAATTTTACGGAGTTAACAAAAAAGTAGAAGGTGCGGACCGAGCAGGACTCGAACCTGCGACCACCCGCTTAGAAGGCGGGTGCTCTATCCACTGAGCTATCGGTCCATCGCACAAATGAGAGGTCATACTACCTTGAGATCCCCTTATTTTCAAGGGAATTGCCTCTTCCGGATAAAATTTCGTGCCCGTGCCCATGCCCGATTCGCTAAAAAATGACGCAAACCGTACAAATAATTACTACCGTACGTAATTCTTAAGCAAATCGGACACGGGCACGCTCACGGGAACGGAAAGGGACGATCATTCTTCGCGAAAGTCCCCTAAACTATATTTTTTTTTGCCTTTATGCTATAATAATAGATCAATAAGGTAGGTGTTCTATGGACCCACTTACAAACTCTGTTTTTTCCAAAGACTTTCAAAATTTTGTTCTTCAAGATCCTAATGTGCGTTTTGTCAACAAAACCCCTCCGCCATTTAAGCCTAAACTTGACAAAATTAATAAATCCAAAAAAGACAAAAAAGACAAGGAAAAGCAAAAAGACAAGGAACAACAAAAATAAGTATTCCCTAGCAAGATAAAGCCATCTAGTTTATTCTTAACGCTCTATGTTAAAAGAATTGAGGCTTTGTCATGCATTCCGTTCCCATTAAAGATAAAAAGAAAAACAGCACCAGATTTTCCATTGGTGCTGGACATCCCCTAGCGATCATGTGTGGCCCCTGCGTGATTGAAAGCGAAGAGCATTGTTTGCGTGCCGCCGAGACATTAAAAAAGATCTTCACTACTCATGATATCCATTTAATTTTCAAATCTAGTTACGATAAAGCAAATCGCTCTTCGATACACTCCTACCGTGGAGTAGGCTTAGATGAAGGATTACGCATTTTAGAACGTGTTCAACGCGAGTTTGATCTTCCCGTTGTTACAGATGTGCACTCACCTGAGGAAGCCACTGCAGCAGGTTCTGTTTGTGATCTGGTCCAAATCCCCGCTTTCCTATGCCGACAGACAGATCTTATCGTTGCTGCCGCACGCTCAGGAGCAGTCGTCAACGTCAAGAAAGGCCAGTTTATGGCCCCTGCAGATATGGGAAATGTGGTGGAAAAGATTCATGAAGCTGGCAATAAAAACGTCATCTTAGTTGAGAGAGGAACCTCTTTTGGTTATAACAACTTGGTTGTCGACCCGCGCTCTTTTGCCATCATGAAAGACTTTAACGTACCCGTCTGTTTCGATGCCACGCATGCTGTACAGCTCCCTGGAGGTTTGGGTAAAACGTCTGGAGGCGAAAGACGATTTATTCCGACGTTGGCCAATGCAGCCCTTGCAGCCGGCGCCAATTGCTTATTTATTGAAGCGCATCCAGACCCTGCAAAGGCGATGAGTGACGCTGCCACAGTTCTTCCTTTTGAGGATTTGCCAAAGCTTCTACCCATCTTTAAGCGCCTTTATGACGTTGTAAACAGCTAATAGAGTATTCACAATGCGTTTCCCAAAATTTACTCTTTTTTCATTAGGGGTCTTTCTAGCAGGCCTTTTGACTATTTATTTTTTGGCTTTTTCTTTTGGAGAACAGGATCGTATAGAGTATTGGGAGCGCATGAAGCAAGCTGATCCGCGCCATGCAGAATCGAGTCAACCTCCCTATACAGCAAAGCAAAATCATCAATCCGTCCACAAAGACATTTGGTTTAATCACGCAGATCAACGCCTACAAATGCGTTTGTACAGTGCTGATACCGAACTCGTACTCGAACATCATGACAATCTGACTGAGATTATTGAACAGATGCAAGACGTGACCTGTTACATGCAGGAGGAGCTATTTTACGTCCTGCCAGATGGACGTGAAGTGTCCCTACAACCTGATGGAAAGCTAGTTTTGCGTCATAAAAGCTCCAAAGAAGAAG
Organism: Parachlamydiaceae bacterium; assembly: GCA_013821265.1. Classification (GTDB taxonomy): domain Bacteria; phylum Chlamydiota; class Chlamydiia; order Chlamydiales; family Parachlamydiaceae; genus JACDHD01. The sequence continues at coordinate 5,077 of JACDHD010000019.1, forward strand.
AATCGTATGTCGTCGTTACTGATGAACCACTACTCCCCATGCAGGTCATCCGCCATTTAGAAGCAGAGAACGCGGTTTATCACTACCAGACAGATCGTTTTGTTGCCAACGATGTAGCCGTTTCACGCTTTGTAGCAGCCGGTCATGAACTCCTAGATTCTCTACACGACTTAGTCCCCATCGTATCTGGGATTGCTCAGAAAGTAGAATTCTCTTTAGCCGGGAGCGATTTCAAATTTCAGGCCCATCAATTAAAAGCCACCTTTCATCAAGCCAAGAGCCCTAAAAAATGAAAAAGCCTCTATACCTCATTCTAGCACTATCTTGTATCTGTATCCCCTTTGCACATGATGCTGCTGAGGATAAGGTTGTCCTGGATTCCACATTTGCAGACTATGACGGAAACAGCATCAACTTAACAGGCGATGTTACGGTTGCTCATGATCTAGGAATTATTAAGGCTCAAAAAGTCTCCCTACTACCCTCTACGCAATCTGATGCGGAAAAGAGACATATTCATAGTTTGAGTATGTCCGGTGAGGTGAAAGTTGACCTAGCGGACGGTGGTCAGCTAACTTGTAATCGCGCATCTATTGATTATGCCACGCGTTTGGGCCAGTTTTTCGATAGTGAAGAACATCCTTATGTGATGTATGTCGAAAACAGATGCAATAAGCCTGGCGTGTGTACTCCAATAACATTAAAAAGCCACCACATGGCTATCCAAATCGACAAGGAAAGAAGTTCACAAGAAACAGATAATTACCGCTACATCAGCAGCATCACAGCCGATCAAAATGTATCGATTAACTACAACGACTACATACTAGCCACAGCCGATTTAGCTACCTATCAACGTAGACCTTCAGAGGATGCTGAAGAGCAATCTTCTCTTCCAGGATTAATTTTTCTGCGTTCTAATGATGACGCCCACAGCTGTCATGTTAGTAACTCGCACGGAGCCTCCATCGATTCAAATCTGATCTGCATCGATACACATAAGCGACAAATTCTATTTGCTCGACCTCAAGGTACCTTTGAAGTCAAAGGTCATGAACATCCCATTTCCTTTTCCGCTAACAACTTAACGTGGGATGAACCAAACCATGTGATCACACTTTGCGATCAGGTAGTCATCACACAAGAAGGCTTGGGGACGATTAATGCTGATGAAAAGGTTCAATTTTTCCAAACTTCTCTTGATGGAATTCTTCAATTAAATGCCATTACAAGCACAGGCAAAACATCTTTTGCTTACAACGACGCAGAGGGCCACACACATACTCTTACTTGTCACGGTTCTGCTAAAGTAGACCAGCTTAAATTAACAACCGTAATGGAAAGCCCAAAAAATTCTCAAAATCTTGTTTCGGAAGATTTGCAAATCCTCTTTCAAGATGACTTGGGAGAAATTTTGGCTGATAAATTAACAGTTTACTACACTGTCCAAAATGGCTTGTTGAAAGCGTCCAAAGTCGTCCTTCAAGGCCATGTCTGCGTGCTCAATCGCGGAGTGATTGATCCAGTAAAAACAAAGGCGTTCTTTGAATATGCCCTTGCAGACACGATAGAGTACTTTCCTGATAGCCAAGAAATGAATATGTCCGCAGAAGGAAAGAAGCGCGTCCTGTTTTTTGACCGCGTAAACAACCTTCAAGTGAGTGCTCCGTCGCTAAAAGTAAAACGAGATCACACGACAAATCAAGAATCGATACAAGGCAGCGGCGACGTGCGCTTCAGTTTTGTAAAACGTGAATTAGAGGAAATGGAAAAACGCTTCCCAAATCTCATTAAGAAGGGTCAAACCGATCATGCAACAAAATCTTAACGAATCACCTTCAACTACGTGCTTAGAAGTCAAAGACCTTCAAAAAACTTATGGGGATCGTCGTGTTGTGGATGGCCTTTCCTTCGAAGTAGCCAAAGGCGAGATCGTCGGTCTTTTAGGTCCCAATGGAGCAGGCAAAACGACAGCGTTCTACATGACTGTGGGTCTGATACGTCCTGATCGCGGTCAGGTGATTTTTAACGGTGTCGATGTGACCCAAAATCCGATGCACGAACGCGCCAGAATGGGCATGGGATATTTGGCTCAAGAGCCTTCAGTCTTTCGTCATTTGACCGTTGAAGAGAATATTTTGTGCATTTTGGAAAGTTTGTCTCTGAGTAAAAAAGAGCAAAAAGTGCGCTTAGAACAGCTCTTAGAAGAACTACACCTCACTCCTTTGGCAAAGAAGATGGCTGTGGCGCTATCTGGAGGCGAGCGACGCCGACTTGAAATCACACGTGCCCTGATCACAAACCCGACACTATTAATGCTAGATGAACCCTTCGCCAATATCGATCCCATTTCGGTGCAGGAAGTAAAACAGCTCATTGTGCTGTTGTCACAAAAAGGCATTAGCATTCTGATTACAGATCACAATGCCCGCGAAATTTTCTCTGTGGTGCACCGCAGCTATTTAGTGAGCGAAGGAAAAGTGATGTTGTCTGGACCTGTTGAAGAGTTAGTGAATAATGAGGAAGCGCGACGCACCTACCTCGGCATGAATTTTAAACTATAGACGAAGACAAACTAATAACACATTAATTATATTCAATGAAAATTTGATGTGTTATAAAATAAACAACTCTATTTTAAATCACAAAGGATTAATTATGAAATCATGTTTAAGCTTATGTAGAAATGTGGAGAACAGTCTGTCACAGATCATTCTTAGAGATGCTGTAGGAATGGCTTGTTTTGGAGTAGTAGGATGTGTGGTGACACCATTTGTTGCAGTAGTGGCTCTGCCCATATTCGCAATCAAAGCTTGCTTAGACATTCGTGCATACAAGCCTTTATACAAACAAACATTAGATTCCAATGGAAAGAGAATCCGTTTTGGACGCGTTGAAGGTCAGGATTATACAAAGTGGAACGGCAAGTGTGACAATGACGATAAATTGCCTATAGGTTCACATGGAACAAGTTGGGATGAAGGACTCTCTGTGACTCATGGTCTACGCACTTATCCAACATTCACACAAGAAGGCAATCCGTTTGAAGGCCAGGATAATATAAAATGGCTAGAAAATGAAAAAGTGAGATTAGAACAAAAAGTTCGAGTTGACTTTTCTCTTAAATGGTTAAAGGCTTCAGCTAAAGGACTCATTCCAATTATAGGATTCATTTGGGCTGCTTATGAAGTGAACAAAGTCAAACAAGCTAGCCGCAGTGGGTGCAATCAATGTCAGTATGATGGGCGAAGAGAAGCTTTACACTGGAGTCGAAAAGATGCTGTTCGATTTCATCTTGAGCAGCTAATTCCAATATAAATACGACAGGAACGAGATGTTCTATGTCACAACGAAGAATTACAATAGAGTAGAGGTGGGTTTTACCCCACCCCCCTCGTCAAACCGGACGTGCGGATTTCCCGCATCCGGCTTTCCTATAAATTGTCGCCTTGGCTTTCATCCGGAATCTTTCTCTTGTTAGTACTGTCAGACCCATTTCCTTGAAATACTCGCACCACGTTAGTGTATTATCTCGTTTCCTGTACCCACGTTGCGAACGTCGTTGAAGAAACTTGTATAATCGATACGATACATGTCGATTTACCTTGCTAAAAGCCTTCGGGGGCATGATAAGCAGGATAATGCGATATTGTGGTCTACAAATCCTTTTGGATATGAAATCCTGCATATCCTATCGCCGAAGGCGATCCTGCTTTCCTGTTATTCTCCATTGAATTATTTTAAAATGAGTTTGGTTTAACAATTAACTATAGCTATAACAATTAACATTTTTAATTTGAATTAAATATTAACATAAGCTATACTCATCTTTACATTTAATGAATATAAGAGGATTTTATGGATATACGTCGTTGCGCAACAGCCGTTGTAGGACTTCCAGTAGCTATTGTCGCAAGCGTTATTGCTTGCGCGATCACTCCTATAGTGGGTATTGTCGCCCTACCTATATTTGCAGTCAAAGCGCTTTGTAGTGGAAAAAGTTACAAATCTTTATGGCAAAAGACATTTACGACAGGAACGATAGGTGTCAGGGACACCAAAACCTTTGGTCGAATAGAAGCGTTTGGTCGAATAAGGTTTCAGGATTATACATCCTGGAATGGAAAATTTGATGAACGTAATAGCCGTTTTACATCTTCGCTTGGTTCTTCTACATCTTCGCATGGGAAGGATTCTTACGCGCATGGCCTCACTCGAACTCCAAAAAATTCTTCTCCTGACAGTCCCTTTAAAACCGCAGACGATTTGACTTGGCTGCAAGCTGAAAAAACCAGATTGACGCAGAAAACACGCTATCAGAAAGATCTCAACAAATTGAAAGCATGTGCTAAAGCCTTGATCCCCATCATAGGGTTAATATGGATTGTTCGTACTGCAATTCAAAATCAACAATCCAAAGGAATCACGTGTACGTGCACTGGTGAATGGGATAACCTTCACTGGACTCGCAAAAGTGCGCTTACATTTCACATTAGAGCGGTTGAGGCTCATCTTGAAAAACAACGTGCCCAGCTAATTGAAAGCTCGCCACATTTTGACCTCAAGCCCGTTGCAGACTAAGTGAAAGAGTGATTCCAGGTACATTAGAAGCCTAAAGAGCTAATTCCTAATTTGGAGCCTCAAACGGCTAAGGCCTCTAACATCGAAAAGTAACTTTAGTTTGTCGGGATGGCTGACGATATGGTAGCCAGGCCGTCCCGGCCTGGTAAAAAAAAGGACGACCAGACCGGGACGGTCTGGCTACCATATAGGAAAAATAACTGTAGTAACTCGGAAGTGTGGTGCCTTGGTGCCGCACTCCAAAAGCAAATTAACTACATCGCGCTGACGAGTTTTTCCACTTTGGCTGCATCTTCAGCGAACTTGCGAATGCCTTCAGATAGCTTTTCTGTGGCCATCTGATTTTCATTGAGCATCCAGCGAAACGTCTTTTCATCCATATTCACGCGTTCAATCGCCATTTTGGACGACGCTGAAGGGTCTAGCTTGCGAACTACTTCACCTTCTGCTTTGCTTAGTTCTTCTAAAAACTGAGGAGAAATTGTCAGGAGGTCGCATCCCGCTAACTCCAAAATTTCATCTGCATTGCGGAAGCTTGCTCCCATGATTTGGGTTTTATGCCCAAACTTTTTGAAGTAATGGTAAATTTGTAACACGGACTTAACACCTGGATCTTCAGCTGGAGCATACCCACTCTTACCTTCGCTTTTTTTGTACCAATCGAGAATGCGCCCCACAAAAGGTGAAACCAACGTTGCCTTTACCTCTGCACATGCAATCGCTTGTGGAAGACTAAATAACAGTGTCATGTTGCAATGGATGCCCTCTTGCTCAAGCTTAAGTGCTGCTCGTGTGCCTTCCCAGGTAGAAGCCAATTTAATTAAGATGCGCTCTTTGGAGATTCCTGCCTCTTCGTACAATTTTATGAGGGCTCGTCCCTTCTGGATGCTGCCTTCGATATCAAACGAGAGACGTGCATCTACTTCTGTAGAGACGCGTCCTGGAATATTTTTCAAGATTTCCAATCCGAAGTTCACACACAATTTATCCATCATGAGTGATTTAAATTCCGCATCGGATTTTGATTTCGATTTAGCGTATTTAACTGCATCGTCAACGAGAGGTCGATATTGAGGCTTTTGCAACGCCGCAAGAATTAAAGAAGGATTCGTTGTCGCATCGGTCGGATGATACGTCTTAATTGCCTCAATATCACCTGTATCGACTACGACGGTCGTCATTTTTTTGAGTTGTTCTAATTTTTTCATCTTAGGCTTCCTTAACCGGTAGGTCTTGAAGGGGTTCGATACGAAATACTATAGATACCTTTTGATCTCCAATCGTGAGATCCAGCATCGAATTTAATCGCGTTAACAATAGCTTGTAGGGCACTTTTACATGGTGCTCACCAATATCGATGCCAACGGCAGTATGACTTAAAATTTCTTCTGAATCAACAATTTGACGACATAACGCTTCAAATTTTCTTAATTGTCTCCTAAGAGTTTCATCTTGAAAAGCATATTTTTTGTGGCAACTTGTGCATTTTACGCAGTCATTTAACTTTTCTAACTCAAAGACAGAAAAGCGAACGGGTTGCTGACAAGAGAGACATTCAAATTGTAATAAGTGACGTGGTTGCATCATATACCTAAGTGTACCTAAATGAAATTATGGTCGCAGAAGTCTTCGTTTTATTTTTACCACAGAGACACAGAGAACACAGAGGAGCACAGAGAACGAGAAAGATACAGTTTATAAAGTAACAAAATCTTTTTTTGCTCTCTGTGCTCCTCTGTGTTCTCTGTGTCTCTGTGGTAAAAACCAACTCTTAACTTTTTGTTCTTTTGACTTTGGCGACAGAGCAATTGTACCACGATTTTCTCATCGAGTCACGTAGAAATAAAGATGATAATCCTAGCAAAATCTTGTGGCTAATCTTTTTTTTGCTACAATGCCAAAAAATCCCCAGTTAAGGAATTTTCTTCATGAGTTGGAAACCGATTGATTTTCACGGCATTGTCTCCCTAGACACCCCACTTGTAGATCTGTTACAGTCGTATATCGATGAAAAAGAGAGCGAAGTTGCTTACACGATTTTGAGAGCCCTTCCCCTCTCAGAAAATGCCCCTAATCTCACTCCAGAAAGAACGACTGACCTAAAACTATCGGATGCCGTAGAGGTTTTCACAAAACAGAATTATCAAGATGGCGATCCCTCTCCAGCAATCTCCCTCGAAGAATGGAATGCATCTGTAAAACGTATCAACACTGCATTGTGGAGCTATGTTGAAACAATTGAAGGTTGCATTTCTGAGCTGTTTCAACAGCTTGATGCAATCGGACTGGAACAGTGGCATACCCGCCTTGCTCAAGTCGTAACCTCCATTAAAGATTTGCTAAGTCACAAAATGGAGGATCTCGCTTGGTCAATCCGACGTTTAGAAATTCAGCTACGGAAGGGCCGCCAAGCTTGTGAAGCTCCAAATAGCTTACAACTTTTGTGGACTAAAGTGTCCTATCTTTGGAATTCCATTTTGGATCGCTCTCTGCTGTCACACCTTAAAAAGAATCAAGAGCAGTTGCGTTCTCAATATAACAAATTCATGCAGCGCTATCGCGGCTTTTTACAATTACAAGAACAAGTGGATAAATCGATCGAAAAATTATCGAATTATCAAACATTAACGTCTATGGATCAAGAGGTTGGGGAATCGTTTGTCAAGCTGTATCATCTGTTGAAATTATGGGAGCTCAATCGCACTGCCAAGGCGCTACCTGAACGAGAATTTATTATCGCTTTAAGAAATACGATGGGAGTCGATAAAGCAGCTTTACTGTTCAAAGACTACCATGCGGCCTTAAGCAAACAGTTGTTTGAGAAGAGCTTGCACATTAAGCAACACGCAGACGATGTCACAGAAGATTCACCTCATCGACAACTACTTCTGAATCAAGTTTCTGGCTATCAAACAGAAGCGCATCTTTTGGGCGCAACAATCGCTCATTATCGCGAATTCCTGCTGCGAGCAGACCCTGACCCTTATGTCAGTACGCGTTTAGGCTTTTCAGACTGGGTTGTGGGCCCGGAACCGATCCAAACAAAACCTCTATTGAATCTAGGATATGATGTTGAGGCATTAAGTGAACTTTTAGAGCGCTTTGAACACGCTATAAACAAAGATCCTTCACAGCAACAGATGGACCGCGCTAATCTAGATCAAGCAGTCCAGGAGTCCCTTCATGAAATGTCTCATCCCCTGGCAACCCATCGTCAAATGCGTTCTGAAGCAGAAAAGATTTTGAATACGATGCAGCAACTGGATGAATTGGGATCTACGGATGAGAACAGCATTTTTTACTTCAACCAAGTGTTTGCCAAACTGTTACGTGCCGATTGGAAATATCATGTCGTCTTTGGTTTTCCACTGTTCCATCAGCTTTTTGCTATCCATAAAGGACTACTCCCAGCTATTCAAGATCGACACCATGCGGTTCGATTAATTAAGTTTAAAAAGCTGCTACAACAGATATTGGAATGGGTCAAAGCGCAAAAAACCCAAGCGCATGCACATGATATCGAATTAGACATGAACGACATTAAAGGATACCTTCAAGACTTTTTGGGGTATCTACAACGGATTATTAACGATAGCCATCTCACTAAGGAAAAAGCCTCTCAGCTTAAGCAAGAAGTTGCTCAGGAATTATTGGAGTACCGTTATTTGTTTGGTAATTTTTTTTACCGGCTAAGACAAAATGAAACGGAAGGTCCGCTTATTCGTCGTCAGTTTTTGTTTGTAGATCAGTATTTTGAGACAATTGAATATAAGCTGCATGAGCTTTCACAACGTTCCTGGCCTGAGCCAGAACAGGATTCTGCTGAGCACGGAGAACACCTCGACGAAGAGGATTAGCAGAGATAATAATTTACTGTGCGCTAAGTCTTCGATTTGTTTTTTACCACAGAGACACAGAGGCACAGAGAAGCACAGAGAGCAAAAAAGCTTAAATTCTACTTCCTAACCCTGAGTATGGGTTATGGAAATGTGTAAATTCGTATTTGGTTACACTGTAACGAGCAAGATGAAAAAAATACTCCGCTTGGGCGACAGCCTATGCGGATGCTGTTTTTTAAAAAGCCTCAGCTTTTTAAAAAGATATCAGAAAAGCTAGCACCATTTGCTTACAAATTACATAGACCCCTCTCGCTCTCTGTGCTTCTCTGTGCCTCTGTGTCTCTGTGGTAAAAAACAAAACGAACACCTTTGCCATTGGCTGTAACTAATTGCATTCCACATGAGTGATGTCCAGGTCTAAAATTTCCTGATAGAGCTTCACAAAGCAGGTAGAGACAATCGTCGCATTGTAGCGTCCAATGGACAACTCCACCAATTTACCATCTGATAAAGCCTCAATGATAAACTGCATTGTATTCGGAGGAAAAAGTAGCTTTTGACCTCCAGAAAGGCGCTCCGCGTAGGTTTCATGGCATTCATCTTCAACAGAAACTGTAACCGCACACCGTGTTTCATCTTCCATTAAGCATGGAGGAGGCAAGGAGCAGATAATCGCATACATGCGAAGACCAGAAGAACTACGCATAATTTCTAGAGATAATGGACTAGAGCTTTGAGCTGATAAAAAGATACGCCCCCCATTGTAACAGGATGTGGGCGTACGAACAAAATCCGCCTGCCATTGACAACAAGGCGCGGAACTACAAGACATACTGAATAAAATAGGAAAAAGGATGACAAAGCATCCTTTTCCCCATTTTCTAGGTAAAACCATGCCTATTAGCTATGGCTGTGACCATGGCCATGATGGCTTGAGTTTTGAACAGCAACTGCAATGATTGCAATTAGTGCAATCGCACCAAGAGCAATAGCAGGTGTCAAGCAAGGTGCTTGACGGCATTCTTCATAACCGCAACCGCCAGTATCGTAGCAGTATTCTGCTGCATTTAAACTATGCGCAGAAGTTCCAAACATAGCTGCAACTGTTGCTAGAGCGATAAATCTTTTTAAAGCTTTCATGAGCGTACTCCTTATATGTAGCCAAAATTGTGCAATTTTTAATTCAGCAATTTCAATACCATCTTGCACATGATAATATTTTTAGCAAAGCTTTTTTACGAAGTTTTGCTATACCCTTAATTTCCAGTGAGCTCCGCTTGAGCCGCTCCTTCATCTGTAATACGTAGTGAACGCATCGAACGAAAGAACTCTGGATAAAACTTAGCGAATTCTTCTTTGAGAGCTGCTGCAGTCAAGATATATGCCGTCCCATTCTTTAATAAAATGACGTACATAATGCGCAACTCTCCCCATTGTGTCTTCATATCCTCTTGAACTAATCTTGCCTCACCGGCATCTGTAAGGATATTTCCGAGATCTTTCCAATCTCCGCCTTTAGATTCGCTGATGCCTTTAATGCGCTTAAGGTATTCCTTTAATGTTCCTGGTGAGCGATCTGTTCCCAATGTAATGGATGGAGGTAATTCACGCTGCCCTTTTCCCACCACCATCGTGTGAACATGCTTTTGTGATTTTGTATCAGCAAAACGCCAGCCGGCTGGCGGAGTAAATTGAATGATTTTTACTTCGTCTTGCTTTTCGGTATTTTCAGATTTAACCTGATCAGCCTCAGAGGCGTTCGTAGGAGAAATCATGACAGTAGCTGCGAAAATCCATGTGAATAATGCCATACATTTCCTAAATTTAAATTAACGACACATTACTGTTATCATCAAAGCCTATTTGTTGTCTCTAGAAACTTGTGTTTTCCTTTTTTTATACTTTCTGCTAGAAAGAGAAGTTGCAAGAAATTGATTTTTACAGCAAGTTTGGGTAGCAATTTGGGTCTAAGAAGAAATTAGAGGATAATAAGCATGAAAAAAACACTAGAAACTGAAGATGAAAAAATCCAAAAAATATGCAACCTCCTAAAAATCGAGACCATTGAACCTGCTCAGAAAGAGGCTGAAAAGATCATTGCAGCTGCCAATCAAAGAGCAGAGCAGATCATACTTGATGCTGAAAGGCAAAAAGAAAAACTCATTGAAGAGGCAAAGCGCACAATTGAGCAAAAGCACAACGTGTTTCAATCTTCGTTGGAACAAGCTGCCAAACAAAGTCTAGAATCTCTTCGTCAATCTATTGAGGGGCAGTTATTTAACACTGAAATGAATCGACTGGTCACAAATCACACCTCTAATCCAAATGTGATTGCAGAGTTGATTCAAGCACTCATCAAAGCGATTGAAAAGGACGGACTTGCTGTAGATTTGTCCGTTTTCATACCTAACTCTGTTTCAACGAAAGAAGTTAACCAGTTACTGGGAACAACTATCTTAAGCAAACTCCAAGATAACAGTGTTGCTCTTGGAGATTTTTCTGGTGGTGTAAAAGTAAAATTAAACGATAAGCAGCTGACTCTGGTCATCACTGATAGTGAAATTGCCACACTGCTCAGCAAGTATGTGCGCAAAGATTTTCGAAAGTTACTATTTGCTAAATCGCAACATGATTAAGAAAAACTATTATTTTGTTGCTACAGCTCTTCCTCCGTTGCAAATTGGTGTGCCACCTGAGATTTCCTTTGAAGAATTTGAAACTCTACTTCAGGATAATCTGACAGCCAACGATGATGATAAAACGGAAGTGATTCGCCGCTTTTACGATATTCAAAATATACGCGCTTTTTGGAAAAACGAATCCCTGGATCCACGCGGCGGCTTGAATGAGATCGAACTGGAAACAGCCTTACTTGATCAGGCGGGATTTCCAACTTACGTTTTCGATTTTTTGAATCGATACGACTCAACAAAAAGTCGTTTGGAGCATTTTCCTGAGCTAGTTAGTACTTATTTTACCGCAGAACAAAAACACGCTACGGGATTTCTCCAGGACTATTTACGGTTTGAGCGTGAGTGGAGGCTTGTTTTTACAGCCTTTAGAGCTAAGCAGCTCGGTCGAGACCTTACCAAAGAGTTGCAATACGAAGATCCAGACGAAGACTTGGTGGCTCAAATTTTAGCGCAAAAGGACTCCAAAACGTTCATTCCACCAAATGGTTTTCAGGAATTACAACCTTTGTTTGAAGAACACTCAGATGATCCTTTGGCTCTTTACAAAGCACTATGTGAGTACCGATTTTCCAAAGTGGAAGAGATGCTGGATATCGATCTATTTTCCATTGATCGTTTGTTAGGATATATGGTCCAGCTAATCATTGTAGAAAAATGGTTCGAGCTTGATAAGCAAAAGGGAACTGAAATTGTTAATCAGATTGTAACGCCTAAGAGGGAATGATTATGAGTGCGACAACAACAACAACAAAACCACCTCAAAAAAGTCATGGTTTGGTGACAAAGGCGTTTGGGAATCTGCTGCATGTAGCCTTTCAAGGCCATATTCAGCAAGGCGAAGTCGCAATGGTGAAAATAAATGACCTCGGCCTTAAAGGCGAAGTTATTGAAATTGCCGGCACCGAAGCAAAAGTCCAAGTGTTTGAAGATACACGTGATATTCAACTCCACACACCTGTAGAGTTCACCGGTAGTCTACTAGATGCAGAACTTGGACCAGGCCTGCTTACTTCAATAGTGGACGGCTTACAAAATCCTTTGGAAGAAGTTTCAAATGAAGCAGGATTCTTTCTGTCCCGCGGTTTGTATTTACCTCCCTTAAATAGACAGCGCCATTGGGAATATAAGCCCGTTGCACATATTGGAGAGTTTTTAGAACGCGGAGACACCTTGGGAACGACTCTCGAAGGGCGTTTTACGCATCACATCATGCTCCCTTTTTCAAAATTTGGTCGCTACAAAATCACTTGGATTATAGCTCCAGGTTCTTACAACATCGATACTGTTGTTGCAAAAGCCGTAGATGAAAAAGGCGTCGAGCATCAATTCACAATGGTGCAAAGATGGCCTATTAAACAGCCATTATTTCAGGGAGAACGCATCAAGCCGACCAAAATGATGGATACAGGCCTACGCATTATTGACACGCAGTTCCCCATTATGAAGGGAGGAACATTCTGCAGTCCAGGGCCATTTGGAGCAGGTAAAACGGTTCTACAGCATCACCTAGCAAAATTTTCTTCTGTTGACATTGTGATCATAACCGCTTGTGGAGAACGTGCAGGAGAGGTCGTAGAAGTTTTAAGAGAATTCCCTCACCTGATAGATCCACACACAAATGAAACGTTGATGACACGTACAGTCATCATTTGCAATACATCCTCTATGCCTGTAGCTGCAAGAGAATCCTCAATTTATATGGGCATCACCATTGCAGAGTACTACCGTCAAATGGGATTAGATGTGTTGATGCTTGCAGATTCCACATCGCGTTGGGCGCAAGCTTTAAGGGAGATGTCAGGGCGCCTAGAAGAAATTCCCGGAGAAGAAGCTTTCCCTGCTTATTTAGCTTCGCGCATCGCTGCTTTCTACGAACGCTCTGGGGTATTATCTTTGAAAAATGGCAAACAGGGGTCTTTGACCATAGGAGGAGCCGTTTCTCCTGCCGGTGGTAACTTTGAAGAACCTGTTACTCAAGCAACGCTAGCGGTAGTAGGAGCCTTCTTAGGCCTATCTAGAGAACGTTCCGATTCAAGACGCTATCCTGCAATTGACCCCTTAATTTCTTGGTCTAAGTACATCCTTGAGGTCAGTGAAGAATTGGGTCATCTTGTTGCGAATTGGGGCGAAATGGTCATCCGTGCAGATCACATATTGCGTATGGGCAATGAGATCGGAAAGCGCATGGAGGTTGTTGGAGAAGAAGGCACTGCGTTAAGCGATATGATTGTGTATCTAAAAGCAGAGCTCTATGATTTCTGCTACTTACAGCAAAACGCATTCGACAAGGAAGATGCCTACTGCCCTCTTAAACGCCAAGCAGCTCTCTTCTTACTTATCAATGCGATCTTCGATAAAAAATTTGCATTTTCATCGCATGATCAAGCCAGAGACTTTTTCCTATCTCTCCAAAACGAAGTTAAAAATATTAATTTTATGGCTTACGACAGCCAGCATTACAAAGATGCGGTTCGAAAAGTTAGAGAAGAAATTTCGAATCACCCATAAGTTGAGGTTGCCCTATGAAAACTGTTTATGAACGAATAAATGACATGCGAGGAAACCTCATTACTGTTACTGCAGAGGGGGTTAGTTTAGGTGAACTTGCCCGTATTGATTTAAGTGATGGCCGGTATGTTTACGCTTCTGTTCTACGCATTGAAGGCAATCAAGTCACACTGCAAGTCTTTCAAAACACACGTGGGATCTCTACAGGCAATCGCGTGACCTTTTTGAAGCATCAGATGCAAGCCTCTTTCAGTGATTCCCTATTGGGACGTCGTTTGAACGGAGCAGGTATACCCATTGACAACGGACCAGAAATCATTGGGGATTCCATCAATATTGGAACTGCTTCATTTAATCCTGTGCGCCGTGTTATCCCACGCGAAATGGTGCGCACCAACATCCCAATGATTGATGTGTTTAATTGCCTTGTGAAATCGCAAAAAATTCCTATTTTCTCTGTTCCAGGAGAACCCTATAACGCTTTGCTGATGCGCATTGCCAATCAGACCGATGCCGATGTGGTTATTATTGGGGGGATGGGATTAACGTTTAAAGATTACCAAGCATTTATCGACAACGCAGAAGAAGCGGGAACGATGAATAAAACAGTTATGTTTATCCATCGCGCAACAGATCCTGCTGTAGAGTGTATTTTAGTCCCTGACATGGCTCTAGCGTGTGCAGAAAAATTTGCCATTAACGGAAAAGATGTGCTGGTGCTACTTACTGACATGACAGCCTTTGCAGATGCTCTAAAGGAAATCTCCATCACCATGGACCAAGTTCCTTCCAATCGCGGATACCCAGGTTCTCTTTATTCTGATCTAGCCGCCAGATATGAAAAGGCTGTTTTGATTGATGGCAGTGGCTCGATTACCATCGTGGGTGTTACGACGATGCCTGGTGATGACGTCACACATCCTATTCCCGATAACACTGGATACATTACAGAGGGACAGTTTTACCTTCACAACAAGCAGATTGATCCATTTGGTTCTCTATCACGACTAAAGCAGCTTGTCATAGGAGTCGTTACGCGTGAAGATCACGGAAGCCTTGCCAATGCGATGATTCGCCTTTACGCTGAATCTAAAAAAGCACGTGAACGTCAAGGGATGGGATTTAAATTATCGAAATGGGACGAAAAGTTGTTAACGTACTCTAAGCTCTTTGAAAAACGCATGATGAATCTTGAGGTCAATTTACCCATAGAACAAGCTTTAGACGAGGGCTGGGAGACATTAGCAGAATGTTTCTTGCCCGAAGAGGTTGGAATTAAACAGTCAATCGTAGACAAGTATTGGCCTAAAGTTAAGGTGGCCTAGGATTTACTAGTGAGTACAGAAGGGAACGAACTCCCTCTGTGCTCTCTGTGGGCTCTGTGGTAGTCATATGGTAAAAACTTTTAAAATGAGGAAATTAATTCGAACCCTCAATTGTAAAAACATTAAACAAATTAGACTACCACAGAGCCCACAGAGAGCACAGAGGGGGTTTATTCTTTTCTGTTCCTGGTAATCTCGTGGTAATGATAAATAAACATATCGCTGGAGAAAATAATGCAAAAATTACTTAGTAGCTTAGTCGTTTTTTTGGCTTGTACAGCTAGTGTGAACGCAGCACTGCCACCTTTAGCACAAAGCATCGCTGAATTAAAAGCCCTCTTAATAAACGAAGAATTGACGAGTTCTTTAGGAATGGCGGAAAGCATTCTGAGCATTGAAAAAACAGATTCAGGATATCTAGTGACCACTCGCAGCAAGGAACTGGCTGTTGACGTGATCTATTTACCAGCGCAAAATATAGGTCCCTTAAAATTTGATTTAAAATTTCAACCCGTACAGACAGCTGAGCACTAGAAATGGCGGAAATTAAGTTAACGAAAAGCGAATTGCGTTTTCAGCAGAATCGATTGACTCAGCTGAAAAAGTACTTGCCCACCCTTCAGCTAAAAAAAGCGATGCTACAGGCTGAAGTCAGTGACGCACGTCAGGAAATTTCTGCTTTAGAGTTAGCTTATCGCAATTTACACACTGCTGTAGACAGTTATAGCGAACTTCTATCAGGATTATCAGAATTCAATCCCGAAGAGGCTGCGCATGTGGAAAAGGTCAATAAACACTATGAAAATATTGCTGGAGTAGAAGTGCCCTACTTTGATTCAATCGTGTTTAAGGAGTATCTTTACAACTTATTTGATACTCCACCTTGGGTCGATAGCGTGGTGCGCGGGATTCGTTCTCTAGCGGAAGCTTTGGCAAAAATTGATATTGCCCGAGAGAAAAAAGCAGCCTTGGAAAAAGAGCTACGTGAGGTTTCCATCCGCGTCAATTTGTTTGAAAAAATTTTGATTCCTCGCGCACTTGGAAATATAAAAAAGATCAAAGTCTTTTTGGGTGATCAACAACTCGCAGCGGTCTCTCAAGCTAAAGTGGCAAAAACTAAGATCGAGGAACGCAAAGCGAGTGCAAAAGCTGCACAGGAGGAAATCCATGCGGCATGATGTGAAAAAATTTCTCTTCGTTGGTGCTGAGCAAGATCGCAAGGTCTTTTTTCAAGAAGCTCAGCAAATCGGAGTCGTCAACTTTATTGAAACGGCAGAGCAATCGAAAGAAGGCCTTTCAGAAGTTAATGACCTTGTTGCAGCCATTAAGGTACTTCGTGGTTTGCCTACCATGGAACAACAAGAGCTTGAGGCTTATTCCTTAGCGCACGCACTTGTGCAGAAAATCTTATCGCTTAAACACGACCTTGAGAAATTATACGAAGATCGTCGCACAACACGTTTGGAAATTTCTCGAGTGGCTATTTTTGGAGATTTTTCACAAAAAGATCTTCACTTCATTGAGCAGCAAGGTCATCGCAAGATGCAATTTTACTTTGCGAAGCAAGGGACTGCTATTGAACATCCTCAACCTAGTCAGGTGCTATATGTAGGCTCTGAACATGGTCTAGACTACTTTGTGGCCATTAATGAACAGCCCATGCAATATGAGCACCTGGTAGAAATGCGCATTGAGCATCCTGTCGGTGAGCTGCGAAACCGATATGCTCAGGTTGAGAAAGAGATTCATCTTCAAGAACAGCGACTCAAGGGCTACGCTAAGTATAATCGCTTTTTACACAATGCATTAGTTGAAACCCTCAATGCCTATCATTTAGAAGTTGCAGAACAAGATGTAAAACCTCTTCTGGATGGCAGTTTATTCCTTGTAAGCAGTTGGATTCCCGTTAATAAAATTCAAGAAGTGGACACGTTAATTCAAAAGCTTAATGTTCACATGTCCGAAATCGCAATTGAGCCTACTGATCGAGTTCCCACTTACTTGGAAAATGAGGGGCTCCATCGCATTGGTGAAGATGTCATTGATATCTACGACACCCCTTCCGTTACAGATAAAGATCCTTCCCTGTGGGTTTTGGTCGCTTTTGCGCTATTTTTTGCATTTATTGTGGGCGATGCGGGTTATGGGACAATCTTCTTAGGAATCGCATTATATATTCGCTATAAGCACTCCAACTTACATGGAATGAAGCAGCGTATGTTGAATCTCTTTACTATTTTGAGCTTTGCTACAATTGCCTGGGGAGTCCTCACGACATCTTTTTTTGGCATTTCCTTTACTCCAGATAGCCCTGTACGCAAAGTATCGCTGCTGACCTGGCTTGTGAAGAACAAAACTGCCTATCACATGGCGCACAAAGATAGTGTGTACGAATATTGGGTAAAAAAGTATCCACAATTGCAAGGTGTCAACGACCCTGAAGAATTCATGACGAAAGCTGAAAAAACGAAAGATGGAAAGACCTCCTATGAGCTCTTCAACAAATTTTCAGATAACATCATGCTAGAATTAGCCTTATTTGTTGGAGTTGTCCACTTGATTATATCGATGATACGTTATTTGAATCGCAATTGGGTGTTTTTGGGGTGGATTGCATTTATTGTCGGGGGTTATTTGTATACTCCGTACTACCTCAAGGCCACCTCTCTCATCCATTTCCTTTTTGGCATCAACCCTTCTACAGGAGCCACAGACGGAGTTTATCTCATGCTGGGAGGAATCGCCTTTGCTGTAATTGTCTCTATTTTTAAGAATAAGTTGCTTGGAATTCTAGAAGTCACAATGGCGATTCAGATTTTTGGAGATATCATGTCTTATTTGCGTTTATATGCTTTAGGACTAGCTGGTTCCATTGTTACAGCAACGATGAATGATTCAATAAGTAAGATGCACATCTTCTTCGCTATTATTTTATTATTGGCGGGTCATCTAGTGAATATGGCTCTTGCTATCATGGGTGGGGTTATTCATGGATTGCGTCTTAATTTCTTGGAATGGTATCACTATAGCTTCGAAGGTGGAGGAAAAAAATTCACTCCACTTCGCAAAATTCAAATTGAATAACTCTTAAGGAGAACAATTGGCATGAATCTAAATTTTGATATGGCAGGTCCGGCAATAGCACTAGGACTAAGCTCAATCGGTAGTTCCATAGGATGCTGCATTGCTGGCATGGCTTCTCATGCCGTCATGAGTCGCGTAGAAGAAGGACATGGTAAATTTATTGGGATGGCCGCTGCCCCTTCTTCACAGTCAATTTATGGCTTCATTCTCATGTTGTTAATGAGTAAAGCCATCCAAGAGGGCGATCTAGCTCCTTTATCGGGAATAGCCATCGGCACTTTTGCAGGAGCGGCGATTATGATTTCCGCTATCTTCCAAGGTAAAGTTTGCGCGACAGGTATTCAAGCCTCTGCAAAGCAGCCGGCAATTTTTGGTAAATGTTTTGCTGCAATCGGTATTATTGAATCGTTTGCATTGTTTGCATTCGTTTTTGCCTTACTGTTAATGTAATCCTAATATTGGGGACCGTTATGCTGTTTAAAGATCGCGCCGATGCAGGCATTCAACTAGCTGCTCTTCTAAAAGATTATAGCAGCGCTGATAATACTGTGATCATTGGACTTCCTCGTGGAGGCGTGATCACAGCAGCAATGGTCGCTAATGAGTTGAAGCTTCCTTTAGATGTCACCTGTCCCCGTAAAATTGGAGCTCCAGGTGAAACAGAACTTGCCATCGGAGCCATCACAGAAACCGGTGAGGGCACGTTCGACGACGACTTAATCAACCGTTTAAATATCTCTCCTGAATACATTCAAGAAGAAGTTAAGAAAGAAAAAGAAGTTGCCAAGCGCAGACTGACGGCTTATCGCAAGCTGCGATCAAAACTTGATCTTTCTGGTAGGACCGTCATTATTATTGATGATGGGTTGGCCACGGGGGCAACAATGAAAGCGGCGATTAAATCCATCCAATCTGAAGGAGCTACCAAGATTGTTGTTGCAGTACCTGTAGCACCTCCTGAAGTGCTGGAAGAGATCCAAAAGCTCGTCGATGAGGCGTTTGCGTTGGATACACCTTTTCTATTTCAAGCAATTGGGGAATTTTACCAAGACTTTACTCCAACCGAAGATGAGGATGTGGAAGCGATTCTACAAGATTTCAACCAAACAAAATGACATGAGTTGGACGTAGACTGATTGAGCAGTTGCATAAGTCCGATCGAAACAATCGTAACAATCTTCGTTTTATTGTTTACCACAGAGACACAGAAGCACAGAGAAGCGCAGAGAGCGAGAAAACACATGCTCAACTTTAAAAAGTGGAGAATGGGTTAAGATAACGAATAAACTTGAATCTGGTTACGACGTAACTAGTAAGATGAAAAAATACTTCGCGTGGGCGCAAGCCCATGCGAATGCTGTTTTTTAAAAAGCCTCAGCTTTTTAAAAAGACATCGAATAGCAAAACATAGAGCACGTCACAACTTTGCAAACTCCCTCTCGCTCTCTGTGCTTCTCTGTGCCTCTGTGTCTCTGTGGTAAAAATAAAACAAACACTAGTTGCTACGAACACGGAATGACCGAGCTACCCCTCAATATGTTCCATGAGGAACTGTGGAACCGCCGAAATAGGCAAACGTTCCTGTTTTAAACTATCGCGGTAGCGCACCGTTACAGTCTGATCCGTCAACGTTTGTGTATCCACAGTAAAGCAAAAAGGCGTTCCCGCTTCATCCATTCTTGCATAGCGCTTTCCGATATTCTGTTTTACATCCAGCTGGACATTCCAACGCTGACGCAACTTCAGGTAAAGATCGCGCGCAATTTCAGGCATTCCATCTTTATCAACGAGAGGAAAAATTGCCGCCTTAATTGGAGCAATTCTCGGATGGAAGCGCATATACATTCCACTCGGTCTAGCAGCATCTTCCACATAAGCCTCACACAATAACGCCAGAACACCGCGATCTGCACCTGCAGAAGGTTCAATAATATGAGGAAAATAATGTTCATTAGCTTCTTGATCGAAGTACTTCATGCGATCGCCCATCCCAGAATGCTCTGCATGCTGTCTTAAGTCGTAATCTGTGCGATGCGCAATCCCTTCTAATTCGCCAAATCCCGGATCGGTAAATGGAAAACGATATTCGATATCACTGCTACCAGCTCCCTCTTTAGCATAATGAGCCAGCTCATCCTGAGTTTGAGGACGCAAGCGCAAGTTTTCAGCAGAAATTCCCATCTTTTGCCACCACTGAAAGCGAGCTTGGCGCCAATATTCATACCACTGGCGTGCTTCGTTTGGCTGAACAAAAAATTCAATTTCCATTTGTTCAAATTCACGTGAACGGAAAATGAAATTTCGCGGTGTCACCTCATTTCGGAAGGCTTTTCCTATTTGGGCAATTCCAAAAGGCACTTTTACACGTGATGTATCGACAACGTTGCGAAAGTTTGCAAATATTCCTTGAGCGGTCTCTGGACGAAGATAGGCAATTGCAGAAGGGTCTTCGAGGGCACCTACAAACGTTTTAAACATCAAATTAAACTGACGCGGCTCTGTGAGGGTACCCACCGTTTCGGTATCGGGTCCAATGGCATTTTTTTGCAACTCAGCAGAAAGTTCTGAATAGGGTTGAAGCTGTTTCGGTGCTTCTAAATTTTTGACACCACCACCAAACTTCTTCAGTAGTTTGTCTGCTTTTTTGTGCCATAACTCCTGAGCATTATCTCCATCGACAACAACTAACCAACCCAAAGATTGCTGTTGACCATCTTTATTGGCGATCAACTCTGCAGTTACAAGGTGGTCCGCGCGGTAGCGATTTTTTGTTTCACGACAATCCACCATCGGATCGCTAAAGCCGCCTACGTGACCTGATGCCACCCAAACTTTTGGATTCATCACAATCGAGCAGTCAACCCCTACAATATCAATCAGCTTGCCATCGGGTCCAAGACCTGGACAACGCACAACATCTTGCCACCACGCTTCCTTAAGATTGCGCTTTAATTCCACTCCTAAAGGACCGTAGTCCCAAAAGCCATTGATGCCACCGTAGATATCTGAAGATTGGAAAATGAATCCCCTTCGTTTGCATAACGCTACAATTTTTTCCATTTTTCCGGATGTTTTCGTATCTGACATAGGCTATCCTTGAGCTTTTTCAATCATTACGTTATACCCTAATCTACAGCTTCTTTTCAATAGGCTTCTACCTCTTTAGATTAAGGATCATATGCGCAGTTACTACGCTCACTTGGAAACAGCAACAGGAAAATCTATCTCTTCCAAGCCTGTATTTCGCTCTTCTGCCATTTTTCCTGTCATGCAACAGCGTGGTATTTCCTCACGCATTTTGTTTATGGGATATTGGATCTTAAAGCGTCATATCAAGCAAATAACTGCTGTGATCTCGTTGCGCACCCAGGAGGGCACTCTTCTCAATCGCACTCTTTTGTCCATTAACGAAGCAAAAACCTATCGCATCGAGCTCTCTGAGCAACTCGTTAGTGCAGGCTTGGCTCCAGACGCCCACTTTTATGGCAGTCTTGAGATAGAATTCTTTTCCACTGTAACACTCGTCTTCCCCTTTCCCGCAGTAGCTATTAATTATTATGGTCCAGCATTTTGTTCTGTCGTGCATACTGCACAACGCGTTTATAACGATTTTGATGATATGCATACGAACATGCAAACAGTCGTGCCGGAATCTGGATTCAATATCTACGCCGAAGAAGATAGAGAGCCCTTTTTAGGCTTAATAAATGGTCCTGAAGAGGTGTTGATAACGACGTTAACCTTTGATTTTTTTAATACTTTAGGGGAAAGCGTAACGCATAAAGTCCACATGGACAGAATAGCGGCTTATCAAACACAGTTTATCTATCCTGCACGTCTATTTGACCTAAAAAGCTTTCTCAAGGGGGAAGTTGGATCAGGCAAAGTGCATTTTAATGTGAATTGGATCTTCCCGCGACTTGTTGTGGGCAATATTCAGAAGCAGGCACCAGCAGCGGTTACAATCACTCATACGTATTATGACTGTAGTGAAGCAAAATCAGAATCGGATTGGTGGCTTCCGACGCAACCCGAGTGGTATCCGGCCGCGTTAATGGTGCCTACACGCATACAAGAACATGAATTTACCCATCTTTATTTTTATCCCATCTATTCTCCGTCCACATTTGTCATCGATATTGAAGTATACGACGACAAAGGCGGTCTTTTAGGAAGAAAAGAAAATGTTTTGACCATCAGTTCTCAGTCAAAAAAGCTAGAGCTTCAGAAAATTGATCTCAATGCTCTTTGCAAGGAAATGAAAATCTCTCCCACACAGCCTCTGGCAACACGTCTTTTAGCCAGAACGTTAGGTAATCATCGATTACCTGCCCGTGTAAAATTGGCTTTGGATATGGGCTACGACACACTTCCTCATATGCCTTGTAATATTTGCACTAACTTGCAACCGTTCAATCCCGAGTTAGAAAATAAGCCAACAACTTTTCGTTGGTTCCCTTTTCTTGCAGATCAGCCAGATGCTTCTGTATGGATTTTAAGCTCATCGCCTAAAGTAAATTTCGTTAAGGAAGCAATGATAACCCTCACGTTTTACCGTGAGCAAGATGTTGCGACATTAATGCGCACGCTTCAGCTACCGCCACACGGCTTTTTGATGTTGCGCTTAAATGAAGATGAAGAGTTAAAAGCCTTTTTTGGTGGTGTTGTGGGCTGGTGTACTGTTGTTTCTACGAACCCGTACCTTTCGACATACTATTTAGCTGCTAACCCTTCAGGAGTGGTTGGTGGCGACCATGGGTTTTGATAGAGGGGATTACAAGCCCTTCCCGTGCCCGTGAGCGTGCCCGACTTGCTAAAAAAAATAACGTAAAATGCAATGTTCTTATCTTTCCCTATCTCTCGTTTAATTAGGAATCGGGCACGGGCACGGGCACGGAAAGGGACACTACAGCACCCCTCAAGGCACTGTAAGCAGGAATTTCTTTTGCAAACTGGTGTTGCTGAGAAACTTCATCAAACCAAGCAAACTGCACTTCGTGGTCGTTAACCGCTGCAATGAAATATGCCTGCAGGAAATGGTTATATCCCATTAGCTGATTCATCGTGCGTTTTGTTAGTTTAACAGCCTTGCACTCAATGAGAAGCAGTGGAAAAAACTCATGTTCCGGATGAATATTTTTGCCAAAACAGATAATATCTGCTCGACGATTAGGAATTTTTTGTTCCTGTAAATTGAGATGCGGCATCTGACTCAACTGCTGCTCTAGAACAAAAGAAGCTTTTGGAAATCCCTTCTCTGTAATCAAATAATTGAGAAAATGGACGCGCACACGTTCTTCTGGAAGGTTTGCAACGGATTTGTTGCGAATGGGACAATAAAGAGACACCTGAAATCCTACATAAGCCCAGGCTGTTCGCCTGGGCTTTTAATCGATTAAGCTTCGGGTTCGATGATACCAAAATTACCATCTTTCTGACGACGGTAAATAACCTTTAGTTTCATATCCTCCTCGTTGCGGTAAATGAGGAACGGATCGCCTGAAAGCTCCATCTTCATGATCGCCTCATCACTCGTTAAAATCTTGAGAGGCATCGTTTTTGTCCCAACAATCTTGTGGGGCTGATATTTATTTAGCAATCGCTGATGTGTTTCATCTTCGATATCACCATTTAAATCTAACAGAGCCTGCTCTTCAGGGCTTCGAAACACATTCACGTTCATATCAACGCTTGGTAAACCTTTTGCATGATGATCGCGAATTTTATCCCTGTATTTTAGCAGTTGCGTTTCAATTTTATGAACCGCTTTATCGATAGAAGCATACATGTCTGTACAGCATGCTTGACTCTTAATTTTTATATGATCCAATTTTAACAAGATATCAACTCGATGTTCGAGTTTTTGAACGTCCATCGTCACTATGACATCGATAATGCGATTGGTAAAACGCTCAATTTTTGATATTTTTTCTTGGGCATAATCTTTCATTGCATCGGTTACGGAAACATTGCGGCCTGTTACGGTCATGTTGTATCCTTCATCTACAAATTCTGCTGCCTTAGATCTACGGCTCATAATTACCTCGATTGCTATGAAATTGTAAGAATCGGAAGTCCCCTGAGGGGGGCTTCTATCCTTATTATATACTTATTTTCAACCAATGCAAAGAAAAAAGTATAATCGCGAGAGAAATAGGATAATAAAAACAAAGAAATAATTTTTTTATTATTTCCTTGCAATTTTAGTATTTCTTACAACCAGAACTTATGTCTGATAATCTAATTATTAAGCCCGATACCAATAAGACCTCTCTCTGCGTCTCTGCGGCTCTGCGGGCTCTGCGTAAGATAAAATCGTATCATATTGTGTATATGACCGCTTCTGATTAACCTTGTGTGAGTATCATTAAATATAAACGCAGAGTCGCAGAGACGCAGAGAGGAGAAAACGGACTCAAGTTAAGCTAATAGAAATGATTTTTGACAGTCTAGGTTGCGGGGACGATCTGCTGATCTAAAAGTTGACGTCTTAGTTTCACATTTCCCAATTGACCACACGCCGCCATGATACGCTGCCCTTTAGTGGAACGCACAAGAGTATAGTAACCATGGGAGCGCACTTGATTAGAAAAGGCATTTACAGTCTCTTCATCAGGACTAGCAAAACGATCGCGACTCTGCGCGTTATAAGGGATGAGATTCACTTTGACGTTAAGCCCTCTTAAATAAGCAGCCAATTGGTCGGCGTGCTCCAGAGTATCATTCTGTCCCTTCATTAGGACATATGCCACCAAAATTTCACGACCTGTATGTTCACAGTATTTCCGCATGGCATCATGCAACTGCTGCAAATTGTATTTGCGATTTACTGGCATTAAGCGATTGCGCAATTCATCGGTTGGAGCATTAATGGAGACAGCTAAATTAGGCATTTCTTCAGCATATGTAAAGCGTTCAATGCCATCAACACATCCACTTGTTGAAACAGAAATGTGACGACAGCCAAATCCAAAGCCTTTGGCATCTAACAGCACCTTTATCGCTTCCATCACATGATCGTAATTATCAAAGGGCTCTCCCATCCCCATGAAAACGATGTTTTTGAAATCAAATCCCAATGTGTGACGCGCTGTAAATACTTGACTAATGATTTCTGAAACGGTCAGATTGCGCAAAAGCCCCATACGCCCTGTCTCACAAAAAGCACATCCCATGCGACATCCCACTTGGGACGATACACATAAGGTGCCTCCAGACTGCATGGGGATGCACACCGATTCAATTTCTAAGCTGTCGTGTGTTCGCAACAAAAACTTACCCGTAGCACCATCAGATTTTTCTGTGATTAATTTAGGCATGTCCAGATCGACATTTTCTAAAATGTATGAGCGCAGCGCTGTAGCATTATCGAAAGCGGGATTTTGACAGGTCATCCTTCCTGTACGAAATAATTCTTCGTACGCAAGACCGGCGTGTTGATACCCTTTACCAAGTTGCAAACGAACGGCTTCGGCAAAAGCGTGATGTGTGAGAGAAAAAATAGATAGTTTCGTCATAACAAATAGGTTGCACCGAAGAGGGCTCGAACCTCCAACCACCCGGTTCGAAGCCGGGTACTCTATCCATTGAGCTATCGGTGCGTTGGAAAGATTTTAGAAGGTATATGTTAGCGTAAATCCACTTTTCCTAAAAGCACTATAACATTTACCCAAGAATCGTTTGAAAATTCCTATGGAGTGCGGTGGCTTGCTCTTGCAGTTGGACACATCTTTGTCTTAGGAGGCTTTGTCGATAAGGTAGCCAGGCCGTCCCGGCCTGGAAAAAAAAAGGACGACCAGACCGGGACGGTCTGGCTACCTTATTATCGCGGCCTGTCGATATGTCCAACTGTAAGGGCTTGCCACCGCTTTCACAAACATCGGCTTGCCGATGTCACAACGAACTGTGGATGGGGTCGGCAAGCCGACCCTTATGAAAGCGGTAGCAAGCTACCGCACTCCAAACAGCAAAAAGGATTAAACTAACAAATGACGCAGCGGCCTGTGTCTTCCTCGTCATCGTCATCGCCATCATCTGCTACTGCTGCTGCAGGAAGCTCTTTAATTGGAATAGCCACAGCGCCTGCAGGAGCTGCTGCACCTGCACCTTCAGCTACGGCTCTTTTTGCATCTCCACGATCAGCAGCAGGGGCCTCAGCGGCTCTTGGTTCATTCTCTTCCAATCCGAGACCCACTCCCATTGCCCGAGAGACTTGACATACCAAGCGTTCTTGTTTCAGCATAAGGAATTGCATTTCCAGTTGCTTTTCCGCTAATTGGGCAGCCTCTCTTCTAACTGCTTCTAGCATAGGAGCAGATGTTTGTTGCAGGACAAATGTATCTACCTTTGCAGCAATTGTAGTTAGACTTTCATGTACTCCTGGCGCTGTTGCAGATGATGCAGAAGTTCCTGAAACAGCTTGAAAATGTGACAAACTTGTATGTATGGATGTCTGGAACTCTGCTAAAAATTTCTGGTAGGCTTCTTGATGTAGTTGTAGATGGACAACGCTACCACTTGCTGTTTCACTGAACCGTTTGTTTTCTGCTTCCAATTTGGCTATATATTCTGTTAACCGACGCTCTATATCAATCCGGGCTGCCAGATTATCTTGAAGTTGCTGATTGATCTTTTGCAATTCAAGAAATCTATCTTCACCTCTGATTTTTGCCTCCTCTGCATGCCCAATCGCTTGTTTTGTCATCTCGACCCCTTCCTTAAACCGATCTCCAACCTTATCCAGTAGCTTTGTACGATCTCTCCAATCAGTCTCTGTAACAGATTTTTCTAGAGGATGTAGCAGAAGAAACATAACCACGCCATGAACTGCTAGTATCCCTCCTAACAAATTATTGGTGTTGTATAAAGCAATAGCTGTTCCTGCCATGTCTGCAATCACAAAAATAACAACACCTCTTTGAGGAAAAGTTCCCGCCCATCGATCTGTTGCATATATAAATCGCTCCCACAAAGTCTTTGGTACAGGAACAGCAACAGTAGGAAGGGTTGAAGCTGCAGAGGCTGCAGAGGGGGCAACAACAAGAGTCTGTGTCATGTTAATCTCCTTATATAGGTCGAATTCTAGCTAATATTCGTTCTAAGTTTCCATTTAGCCTTTCCATCCCTCCTTTAGCTGCCTCGATTTGTGCACATAACTTTCTGTTTTCTGTCAGGAGTTGGCTAATAGGAACTTGATGTTGCAACACCTGATCTACTCTTTGGTGCAGTTGCTGATGTTGTTGAGCTACCGCTACTAACTGTGATCCTAATGTCTGAGATGCCGCTTGAAAGACTCTTGCATGTTGTGCTCCTTTCTCTGTACCAGTTTGTAGTGTACTTGTCCACTGTTCAGCTACCGGCCCTAACCTTGCTAACGTTGTTTCTAACCGATCTCCCTCCTCTATCAATCTTCCTGTTTGGAATTGCGCTTCTGTGATCAGCGGTTGCAATTGTTCAATTTTTGCAGTAGTATGTTCCCGTTCTTCATGTTGTTGCTGATTAACTGCATTTACTTGATCCCGAAGTAACCCTAGGTTAGCTTCCGCTTGCGCTAGCTGCTTGGCCTGGGCCTTTGCTTCCAATAGAGATTGTTCTGTGGTCATGGTGGGAGCATAGTAAGCTCCAATGCAATCAACAACACACAACGCGGTAAAAATGAGAGCGTGTGCATACATAGAAAAGATAAAACTTGCAATAGCGGCTACGCCGGCAGCAATCGCACCATATCGAAGGCAGTAACCCGCAATTGGAGTAATTCTTTTCATGGTATCTGTAAAAGCAGAATGCAAACGTCCAACTTGAGTCAATAAGGCAGAACCAGCTAAAAACTCGGAGATAACTCCAATACTACCCATAGTAGGCATAAATTCTCCTTTGTATTATAATTCGCATTTTAATGATTACTAATTATTTTGCTAGTTAAATTTTTAAATTAAAAACACCATATATCAACAAACTTTAATATGACATCGTCAAAACTATTATTCCGATCAGATGGTGTTGTATTAAATGCCCTACCTTTTCAAGACTTTGATCTCATTTTGACTGTATTTTCTCTAGAGGAAGGGATCATTAAGTTAATTGTTAAAGGTGCAGGGCGCTCTAAACAAAAAAGAGAAAACATCACTCCTCTCACCTGTGCGGAGTTCGTCTACTCCAAAGGACGCAGTGAACTGTTTCGCAGTCATGAAATTTCTATTATTTCTCACCATTTGAAGTTGCGGCAATCTTTGGGACATTTGGAAGCTGCGTGTGATCTGTTACATGCGATACAAAATTCTCAAATGGAGCAAACACCTGCTCCGATGGTGTATAAGTTGCTCATGTGGTCGTTGGATAAAATCCCTCTAGTTCCCGATCCAAATCAAATTGCTGCCAGTTTTCGTTTAAAATTGTTGCGTCACGATGGATTGTTACTGTTAAGTCTTCACTGCAGTGAGTGTGGAGAGCGAGGACATGCGATCGTCAAAGGGGAAACGTTCTGCCTAAAACATGCTGTGGGGGGGGTAATTTTTTCAGACCAGGAGTTCCATCTATTAGGACAATTGGCTTTTTTAAGTAGTTTGAGTGAACTGGATACGTTAGTGGTTACACAAGAATTGCGCAAACGAATCGAACGTTTATGCCAGGATTGCTGGGCGTAGCCCAGTCCTTTTCCGTGCCCGTGCCCGTGAGCGTGCCCGTGCCCGATTCCTAATAAATAATATTAAAATGAGGAAAAAGGAACGTTAAAAACATCACATTTTTACGATATTTTTTTAGCAAGTCGGGCACGGGCACGGGCACGGAAAGCAATGAACTCCCTCCCCTTTTATTTTTTCCTTTAACTATAAATTTCTCTTAGTTATTATTGGCCGCAATTAATCTTTTAGCAATGCGAACAGATATGACTAAACACAACACCCCTTCAGATATAGACCACTTAACAGGAAATTCTTGGGAAGAGAATTCATTTGTACAATGGCTCTCTCAATACCGCAAGCACTTGATTGTAGCGTTATTGGCAGCAGCAATATTAATCTTTTTTATTGTACGCCTTGTCTCCAACAGTGAACTTCAAAGTGAAAAAGACTACTTAACTGCAGATAAGGAATTTCTTTTGTTTGCTCGTCCAAATGCTGAAGCAAATCTCTCACAAGATTCTCTTGCTAAGCTACAAGCGATCATGCAACGCCATCCTGATCTACACGCAAAATATGATGGACTCATCGCACAGATCTTGTTGATTCGTCAACAAACTCCAGAAGCCATCACATTTGCGAATCTCGCTCTGGATAGAACCAGCAATGAAAATCAGCCTTACTACACCGCGTACGCTCAAACCTCTTTATTGATCGGACAACAGAATTATACAGAAGCGTTGGACAAAGCGCAGAAACTGCAAGAAAACCTACTGGCCGACCCCAAGCATGCTTATGGAGACACTTTGCTGGCTTTTAATTTATTGCGCATCGCATCCCTTCAGCAGCAATTGGGATTAGCCAAAGAAGAAAAGCAAACATGGACCACATGGCAACAGTTATTTAATGATCCCTCACATCCTGCATTTAAAGAAGTGAGTGAGCATTTTCAACACGGAAAGGTATCATTACATCATTTCATCCAAGCACGAGAGGCAAGCTTAAAAAATATCGCAAAGAGCTAATTTTTCTTATCTGATTGAGCGCGATAGGCTTGCTAATTAAAAACACGGATGTTAAAAAAAATTACGGGGTATTGTTCGCTACTTTGCTTTGCATATGTAGAGAAAAAATCCCCAAGCCCGGAAACAGTGGACAACTGGAGCAAAGAAGGAGGTGACATTAGTCTGTCAAAAGAACTCAGAGAATACTGAGATTCTGCTCAAAGCCACGACATTTGGGATTTTGGAAACTTGTTAATAGAAAATAGACTTGCATCGCTTAACAGCCTGCGAGATGGAAACCAGGGAGAACTCTAAACAGTTGGTCAAGTAAAGCAACTGTTAGGTCCCTGGCGATGAGAGCTCTAAAGTGAAAACTTTAGAAGTATGATTGCCAAAATACATCGTTTAAGAAGTATTTTAGGAACTAGCAGATCGGCTGAACCCGCTGATTAGATTATCTTCCGCACTACCGAATAGGTAGATGGAGAATATTCTGTGAGTCCTAAGTTGAGTTCTCTAGCGGTTGAAGATTTAGAGCACATTCATGGCCATGACGCCCTGATTGTAGAACCCCAGCTCTATGTTGTGGAACCGCGGCGCAATGCGCGCACTACTGTTCTGGCTCCGATGAGCAGCCTCGAAGAGGTTGTTTTAATCGCAGGGCAGTTTACAGTTTCTTTCTAAGAGAAAGAATTAGTACACGGAGATGGCCTCAAGGCCATCTCCTTTTTTTTTATCCTAGGACTTTCAATGAAAACTCCCCTCTCCTCATTAGTGCAGTTACTGGAAGCTGAACACTACTCCAGTTGCATGATCCTTTCTCAACCTCCAATTTACTCCTTATACGGAGAATCCCTTCAACGAGAACTCCAACAACTACTCCCCACTTTTTATCATCTTGTGCCCTGTGGCGAATCCCTCAAAAACATAGAATCCGCTACAGCCTGTTGGCAAGCGATGCATCAACAGGGATTAGATAGACGCTCATTGGTTGTTGCTATTGGTGGAGGTGCCCTCACCGACCTTGCAGGCTTTGTAGCAGCATGCTACATGCGCGGAATCGATGTGGTCTATATCCCTACTACCTTGATGGGAATGGTCGATGCAGCCATCGGAGGAAAAACGGGAGTCAATTTGCCCTCAGGAAAGAACCTAGTGGGTGTTTTTCGAAAACCTAAACAAGTGATTATCCGTTCCGACTACCTTAAGACATTGCCAAAACGCGAATTCTGTTCAGGACTAGCCGAAGTGATTAAATATGGCGTCATCTGGGATCCTACTTTTTTTACCTATCTAGAAGAGAACATGGATGTCCTACTTGAACGCAACGAAACCGTTTTGAGATATGTTGTAGAGCGCAGTTATCAGATTAAAAATGAAATTGTAGAACAAGATGTACAAGAAAATGGTTTAAGAGCTATTTTGAATTGGGGACACACATTTGCACATGCGCTAGAAACGTTAACAGATTATCAGCAATACACACACGGAGAAGCAGTATCGATTGGGATGTGTTGTGCCGCACGTGTGAGTGCTCATTTGGGTTACGTCGATCAGAATTTCGTTGAGCGTCAACATAAGTTATGTCAACGCGCTGGCCTGCAAAAAGAACTGCCTTCAGATGTATCAATTGAGAGATTGGTCGAATGTATGAAACGGGACAAGAAAGCGGTGGCACAGCATATAAGTTTAGTCATCGCTAACGGAATGGGTCAGGTAGAATTAGTGGTAAATGTGGATCCTAACATGATTTTGGAGGCATTAACTAGTTAAAAAGGACGCAAAGGACAATTTTTTTTGAAACTGAATGTTGATACAACTATTTTTTAGCTTTTAGTCTTTTTTCTTTTGCTGTTATTACTTTTTTGTTACTTTCGTCGTCCTTTTCGTCCTTTTGAGACAATTGCATAAGTCAAATGATTGTATTAACTTTCTTTTATTTTTTTACCACCGAGACACAGAGGCACAGAGCAGCACAGAGAGCGAGAGGCTATTTTATGGCTTTTGGCTTATTTGAGGATTGACTTTTCGATCTCTTTTTAAAAAGCTGAGGCTTTTTAAAAAACCTCGCCAATGCGAAATTGTCTGACGACAATTTCGCATTTACATTGCTGCGCAAA
>JACDHD010000020.1 GCA_013821265.1 Parachlamydiaceae bacterium
GTCCTGTCGGCCCCGTTGGTCCTGTCGGCCCAGTTGGTCCTGTCGGCCCCGTTGGTCCTGTCGGCCCAGTTGGTCCTGTCGGTCCCGTAGGTCCTGTCGGTCCTGTCGGTCCAGTTGGACCAGTTGGTCCCGTTGGTCCAGTAGCACCGTCAGCACCAGTAGGACCAGTAGGCCCTGTTGCTCCTTCAGGCCCAGTTGCTCCTTCAGGCCCTGTCGTTCCCGTAGCACCGTCAGCACCTGTAGGCCCGGTTGGTCCCATGAGTCCTGTAGGCCCAGTAGGTCCAGTAGCACCATCAGCCCCGGTTGGTCCTGTCGGCCCAGTTTCTCCTGTAGATCCTGTCGGCCCAGTTTCTCCTGTAGATCCTGTCGGCCCAGTAGGTCCTATTGGACCTATAGGTCCTGTACTTCCCGCAGCTCCTCCGCCAGGTCCTGTTATACCAGTCGGTCCTGTTATACCAGTCGGTCCTGTTGGTCCAGTAAGACCTGTTTGACCAGTAAGACCTGTTGGTCCAGTAGGACCCGTAGGACCGCGTGTAGGGACACAGTTTTTGAGTTTTTTGCAGCCGCAGCCTGCCATCAGATTCAGCAGGGAGTCTTCATCTAATTCAGATAATGCCGATAAAGCAAACTCTTGTTGATAGTTAGTGGATAAAGAATCCTCTAAGCTAGATTGTGGAGGAGAAAAATCTGTTTGATCAGCGAGTTCTCCATGAACAAACGTAAGCTTTTTAACGAGCTGATTGCTGTTTGGCGCATAAAAATAGCTAGTGAGGGTGTCCCCTGTGCTTGTGCTTAAAAGAAGATTTAATCCATCCTGAGAATAGCTTGCGGTAGTTGTATCGTATTCTTCATTGCCTGTTGTGACAAGATTTCCCAAATCATCCACTTGAAGGAATTCTTCGCTATCTGGTTGAGCATGGTAAACACGATGTTCGATAACATTTCCAAAAGTATCGTATTGAAAGTTTTCGTAGGCGTAGACGACTCCTTCGCTATTTTCGTAGGATTTGGCAAGTAATAAACCAGCTAATTTCTCTGTACCCCAATAAAACCGCTGAGTGCCAGACTGGTCTTTACTGTATGTTGGCGAAAGGTTTGTGCAAGTTTCGCAATCATCACTATTGATGACGCTGACACCAGCCTCGGAGCGTGAGTGATGATTCCCTTCCATTGCAGGTAGTAAGGCTGAGCTTTGTCCTGTATGCACACAAGAAATATGACCGAGTACAACAGTGAGTAAGAAGAAAAGGTGTCTGAAGAGCATTGCATTCCTTATGAAAATTGAAATAGTAATAAAGATTATCGATTTATCAGAAATGAAAGAGGAAAGCAAATTTTTTTTGCTAAAGGCCATTAATGGATTGATTGAGACAATTGCAAAATTTAAACGAGGCATTAGAGAAGCTCAGAGAACGAATGTGCTATTTGGAGCCCCCAAGCGGCTAAGGCCTCTAATATCGAAAAGTAACTTTAGTTGGTCGGGATGACTGCCGATATGGTAGCCAGGCCGTCCCGGCCTGGTAAAAAAAAGGACGACCAGACCGGGACGGTCTGGCTACCATATAGAAAAAATAACTGTAGTTACTCAGGAGTGCGGTGGCTTGCCACCGCTTTCACAAACATCGGCTTGCCGCGGGACCAAGGTCCCGCACTCCATATAGCACATTCGCCTCTACGCTTTTCTATGACTCGTTTGACTTATGCAATCGTCTCAATCAGCCAATCTTGTTATTCTTAGTAGAACAGAGCGGTAGCCGTTGCGTACTCACGGCAGTGGCTAATAGAAATTAAAATGTTTGGATTCCCAAATTTGATGCGCAGCCCCTCAGCCAAAAAAACCTCGGGCTTGCCTTCGCTATCGTTGAGAATTTCAATATCTAACCAAGAAAAATCAGAGCGAAATCCACTCCCTAAGGCCTTAATGACCGCTTCCTTAGCAGCAAAGCGTCCAGCAAAATGAGGGGTGGAATCGTTATACTTATGACAGTAGGATTGTTCACCCGCAGTGAAAATCTTATCTAAAAAATGCTGCTGATGGTGTGCAATGCTGGCTCGGATCCGTTCGATTTCGATGATATCAGTGCCTAAGCCGCGCACACTCTACCTATATTGTAAGGCAATTTTTCTGTGAGGTATCAACAGCTTCTGCACTTGCTGCTAACTGCTCCATGAAAAGCAACTCGTCTGCTGCATTGCAGAAAATCATTCTTCCTGAAGAGGTGTGCTTAACAGATAAAACCTGAGCTTTAATCGATTCACCCAAAAACTCTGCTCCACCATTGACGACAACCATGGTACCATCATCGAGGTATCCCACTCCTTGCCTAGGCTCCTTGCCATAACGCTGAATCTTAATGTTTATATACTCACCAGTAACCATCGGTTTGAGCACATTAGAAAGCATATGGATATTGATGATGCGAATCCCTTCAATGGCATAATTTTGCAGGCGCGCAACATCAGATGTAATGATGTTGGCTTCCAATTGGCGTGCCAACTGAATCAGTTTTGACGCACAATCTTTTAACTCAGGGAAATCAACGTCAGAATTGCGTAAGTTAAGAGTCGGGATGGTCTCCAATTTTTTGAGGACATCGATACTGCGACGTGCCTTATTTTTTATGCACTCGTCGGGGTTCTCTAACATCATGTATAATTCATTCAGCATAAAGCCTGGGGCAATCAGATGATCATCCAATAAACCTGAAGAGGCAATGTCTATAATTCTAGCATCCGTTAACACAGAGGAGTCTAGTAAGATGTCTCTCTTATGTCGGCTGCCGGATTTAAATTGAATAAAAGGTAAGCTAAGCTGAAATTCGTCGGCAGATCGGGCTGTGATCGCCATTGCCAAGTAGATACAGGTCAGGAAAACAGCGATTTTGACCATTGTTAAGGATTCTGGAGCTATCGTGGCTGATCCAATATTCATGAGGCCGTTGAAAACTAAAAGAATCGTTTCCCCCATCAAATATCCAAAAAACAATCCGATCAAGGTGGTATTAAACACACGCAAGTTACACTGCTTGGTAAGCAATAGATCAAGACCGATCAACCCCAAGCTTAATGTTAACCCTGCCGTTAAGCCAATGATGACATTTGTGAAGCTCAATCCCCCCACTTCCGTATTTGCGATATAGCCTGTTAAAAAAGCGATGCTAATGATAGCAAAAAACAGACGTGTAAAGGTCAGTGTTTGGGTCATCTCAAATCCTCCTCATTGAAGGGGTTTCTGGCTGAGCTGGGAAGCCGTTTCTTTTCGCAAGCATCTCACACTAAATGTGCTAGAGTCTTTAAAAAGCTCAGCGAATTTTTGCAAATCCTCGAAATTTATAACTCACTTCTGTTTTTTTTGTCATCCTTGAATTTTTAGTTGAAGAGGAAAATGAAGAAGCAAAAATTTAATATTATAGTATTAAATTCTAGGTGTTTAGTTGAATAATAAGTTTTTTCTCTTAAGTTGTTGGAGGTAGTTTGAAAAACAGTGCTCGGCTTGTATAAATAAATTAATTTACACGTAGCCTTGCGTAGCGGTAGACGCAAACTCCAGCAATCAAAGCAAATGGAGTCCAAACAGCCCAAAATGCAGGAAGTGCTTGTCGTCCTCCCAACAAAACAAAGGCATCTATGATTAAAAATCCCGCCAATAGCGCAAAAATGCAGCCGGCATAGATAAAAAAAATGGGAAGGCGTCGCGTGATGAATAGACAGAAGGGAGCTGGGCCTAAAATGACAAATAGGCAAAACCAAGGATTAGCTAATTTTTTATAGAAGGTAGCTATTAGACGTGCATCTTTATCGCTTTGGATATTTCCTGAAGGCAATTTTGACCATAATACCGATATAGACTGCTCCTCAGGGTGAGTGATCGTTTCAAACAACGTTTTCTTGTTGAAGCGCATCTCTGGAAACGTTTTGTGTTCTACAGATTCTGCAACAATCAGTTGTCCTTCTTGATTGCGCTGAAGATGGTCTACGAATTCTCCAAAGGGTGCTTTATCTTGATTTTGTGTATTAGGATACAGATGTTTAATCCGGTAGACATCATCAATTGAACGCACCCAAAAAGCATCAAAGAAGTAGTTGTCGGCAGTCTCATAACGCTGGAAAATCATTGTGCTTCCATCGTCGAGAGTTAAGTGTTTGGCAGCAGCTTTTGGCCGATTTTTTGTCTTCTTGTTAGAGCGCGCCGTATCGATGTGTTTCAGTTCAGTTAAAGCTGTGGGAAGAAAAAATTCGGTATTTAAATACATGAAGGCCGTGGCTGCTATGCCAACGATTAAGAATGGCCTAAGCAAGCGCTTAAGGCTAATTCCACTCGACATAAGAGCAATTAGTTCATTGTGAACATTCAGATTGCACAACGTCCGAATTGTTGCTAACAACAATGCAAAAGGTAACAAAATTTCCAAGCGTTCTGCAAGTTCACACACGTAATACAAACTCACTTCACCCCATTGAAACTGAATTTGATGATGATGAAAGCTGGCACTATGGCTAGCGTAATCAATCAAGACGTAAAGGCCATAAAAGCATGCAATAAAGAAAAAAGTTGTTTTGCAAATTTCTTTAAGAAAATAGCGTTCCCAAATAGTTGTCATAGCGCAATTCCTTTGGCAGCACGTCTTAAGGCCCAAATAGATAATCCGACAATCAAAATGTGGGGAAGGAAATAAATGAGTGCTGCTGTAGCTAAAACATGTTCCATGCTTTTAGCAGCGAAGAAGGCGATCATATACAAAGCTGTCAAACAGATGACAAAATAGAGTCCACGGTTTGAACGATTTCTGCTAATGCCGACACCAAAGGCAGCACCCAATAATGTAAAAGAAAAGACTGCAAAGGCTAGCGATACGCGTCTCATGATTTCTGAATATCCGCGATTGATGTTACGCGTGATCTGCTTCAGCTCATTTTGTGGTAAATTAGCCTGCTCACCTTTTATCAAATTTTGACGCTCTTCATCTAAACGCACAAGCAATAGTGGCAACGTTAAGTGGTCATTATTTAACGTCCACACCTTCTTGTCGATCACTTGTGCAAAATCCTGAACAGATATTGAGGCTTCGGCAATATTCTCTAGCATCAATTGATC
Source organism: Parachlamydiaceae bacterium (assembly GCA_013821265.1). Lineage (GTDB taxonomy): Bacteria > Chlamydiota > Chlamydiia > Chlamydiales > Parachlamydiaceae > JACDHD01. Next base: position 5,096 of record JACDHD010000020.1, read on the forward strand.
AAACTTCTCACCTTCATTATTACCCAAGCTAGAAATTAAGGTGACATTGCTGCCGAAAAACATTTGAGGAGCTGTGCGCATCTCTTTAGCTAATAATAAATTGATGCGATCACTGCCTTTGTTTGGAGTCGCCAGCACAACATCAGCAGCAGATTCACCTAATCGAGACGCTCCCAATGCTTCAAAATAAAATCCTTTTAGATCCATTAAGTGCTTGTTGTTCGCGAGAAGTAAAGGATTGATGGCGCGCAGTTCGCTCTTCAAAAGGCCTGCACTTAAGTGAGAATTGGTTGCTACTTCAGAAACAATATAAAAATTTGCCAATGTTAAGCAGGCGGCAGCAACCAAAATAGGAGCCAAAATGTCCTTAAACGCCATTCCACAAGCGCGTAGAGCTGTTAATTCATGAGTCGTAGATAGTCCCTGAACCAACAAAATAGACGAAATTAAGCTGGCAATTGGAATTGTAATCGGCAGGATATAGGGAATCTGATGCATGACAAACCCCGCAACAGATAGCGCACTTGCCCCAAGCGTAGCAAAGCGTGCAATCTCTTCGAGGCGCATGACCAATAGCACAGCGATGAATGCGACGGTGCAGAGGAAAAGCACGCGCAAGTAATGTCTAAGCAAGTATTGCCACAATATTGGCATTTTTTTCCTTCATTACCCTTGCCCGTGCCCGTGCTCTTGCCCGACTTGCTAAAAAACAGCGTCTGGCAAACAGGTAAATTTAGTTATTGATAATATCGATTGTACAAGCATACAGGAAATCGGCGATTTGATACAATCTTCTAAAAGTGGAAAGTAAGATTTTATCAACTTAGACTGTAGTAGTTATGAGAGAAGTAACAGACAAAATATGGGTGATTTTAATCGAAGGGCATTCTGAAGGGCCCTTTAGTTTATTGCAACTGCGATACGATACGCGCATTACTCCAGATACCCTAGCCAAAAGACAAAACGGCGAAGAATGGCGCCCGATTCGCGAAATCCCTGAGCTTGCTATCTTATTTGCTGATGATGAACCCCTGGAAGAAATAGGTCCCGGAAAAGCAGGTAAGGTTATTCCCGGAAAAGAAGGGATGGTTCTCAGCGCACAATATGACTATCCTCCTATGCTTATCTGGCTCTTTATCCTACTTATTGTCGCTCTATACGTTTTCTACCAATTCAATCAACCCCAATGAGCGATCTTCTTTTTCAAAAACTCTCCTCGTTTTTGCTTCAGCATTACAATTCCGCACGACCGATCCTTCTAGCCCTTTCGGGAGGCCCAGACTCCCTAGCCCTCTTTCATCTTCTTGTGCAATGGCGCCAACAAACGCAAGGTGAGGTAGGGATTGCTCACGTCGATCACGGCTGGCGCGCAGAAAGTGCCAGTGAAGCGGAAATTTTACGTCAGTTAGCCGCTTCGGCAAAAATGCCCTTTCATCTCAAAACGTTAGATCCAAAAACTCTTTCAGGTAATCTTGAGGCTGCTTGCAGAATGGAACGTCTGCATTTTTTTAGAGAGCTTTCTGAAACGTACGGATATCAAGCCACACTTTTAGGACATCATCGCGATGACCAAGCCGAAACAGTTCTTAAGCGTGTTTTTGAAGGCAGTTCCCTTTGTGCCCTTTCTGCATTACAGCCAATAAGCAAGGTAGAGGGATGTACGGTATGGCGTCCTTTCCTAGATGTAAGCAAAAAAACGATCATGGAATGGCTTGCCACAAATCAATTAGAAGCCTTTAGCGATCGCACAAACTTAGATCCAAAATTTTTGCGCGCACGCTTTCGCTCAAAAATCATTCCTTTTTTACAGGACACATTTGGTAAAGAAATAGCCTCTCCCTTATGCCAGATAGCTGAGGAGGCACAGGAACTCAAAGAATTCTGCGCACATCAATTTAAACCGATTCTGGATGGTGCTGTAACGGGACCTTTTGGAGGCTGGTTAAACTTGTCTAATGAGAAATCTCCGTTTGCAATTAAGTATATTCTTCGAGAGCTATGTCAGCGTGCAGGATGTGCATTGCCAAAAACAGTGGCTGCAACTGCTTGTCAGCTCATTTTAGAAAATAAATCGGATCGAGAGTTGTTTGTGGGGGATTTTCGGATTTGTGTTGATCGTCACCATGTTTTTGTTTTAAAGCAAGGTGTGATCACAGTGTTACCTCAAATTCTATGTCATGTTGGAGAACATGTGTATGGCCCATGGAAGGTGAGTGTACGTTCTGGTGCTACAGCAACAAAATCGGGCTGGCAGCACTGCATGGAAGGGGTTGTTCAAGTAGCACTTCCTGAAGGAGCTTATGAATTAAGCGTGCCTGTGTTACAGGATTGCTATCCGCGCAGCTCTTCGATTAGTAAATGGTGGACCACCGAAAAGGTTCCAGCCTTTTTGCGTTACATGATGCCTGTTATCAAAAGCGAAGGACGCATCGTTCACGAATTTCTAGGAAAGCCTGTGACAACCGTACCTGAAGGGGAAAAGATGCTTTCCGTTATCTTGTCGTGGACCTTACAGCAAGCCATACCGGATCACTAAAGTTACTGTCCGATGTTAGAGGCCTTAGCCGCTTGGAGGCTCCAAACAGGAAAGGGATAAATCTCTTCGACCTAACAATTATCTAATGTGGACTTTTACTTTACGGAGAAATGGGAAGGGGCCGGCAAGCCGACCCCTATGAAAGCTGCGGCAAGCCGCAGCACTCCAAATTAAAGAATTCTAACCAGCGAGAACGTCAGATACGATTCTATGCGCAGCAGAATTGCCTTCTGAACTTGCTTGATGTCCTCTATTAACAGATTGAAGGTGTTGCTGTTCAGACTGACCGCGTTCTTCTTGTCTGCGCTGAATGCGTCCTTGATCGTGTTGATGCTTTGTACGCTCTTGCTCAGCTTTTTGAGAGAAGATCGAAGAAATGCTACCAAGCGATTGAGCAAAGGTGCTTGTAGGCGTTGAAGCAGTTCCACAAGCTGTAACCGCTGTTGCTGTCATTGGTGTAATCGCCAAACGAGTTGGAATCAGACCACCAGCTCCTAGAAGAGGACCAGCAAAACATAATAAGACAGCTCCAGCACCTACTCCAACCTGTAAAACAGTAAAGGCACGACCCCATGTTTGGTCATATGTCTTTTGGAGTTGTATTGTGGTTTTTCTAGCTGCATCATCATCATCATGCTTTTGCAAACGAAGATCTTTTGCTCCACGATGACTTGTGATCATTGCCATAAACTGTGCAATGCGCACCATCTGTTCGTGAGCTGCTTCACGAGGGCTTAGTTTAACTTTTTCCCATTGCTCATTCAGTGTGTTAACATGCATATCGATTAGGGGATTGCTAACCACGCGTTTTGTTGCTTCTACTTGAATTTCTCCGGCCATAAATGCCTCCTTATAAATTAATAAGTCAACTATATCAAATTACTCATTTTAAAGCTACCCAGCTTTTATCGCCTGCGCTTCGCTTTTCGCTGCTTCCTTAGCGGCACGAATTGCGCGATGGATGTGTTCTGTCGATTGTTCCATCTGCTCAAGAGCATTTTTTGTTTTTCCTTGTTCTTTCTTCATCTCAGCACGACGTCCTTCTTGCGCTTGCTTATGCTTATCTGCTCGATGATCAAGAAATCCTTTAGTCGCTGTAGTCGCGGCTTGTGCTGCTGCAAGTGCTGTTTGCATTGCTGAGTTTCCAAAGCTAACGGCTCCGGGCAATCCTGCAGGTCCGCTAACCATCCCTACAACAGCTACCCCCCCCACAACTAAAATGGTTCCTGTTACAATCCAGCTAGCCCAACCCACAAACCATTCCAGTCGTCCTAGTTTGGCATGCTTAAGATCGCAATCTTGCATCTCTTCGCGCTGCTTTTTCGCGACACCTTGATTTTTGTGAATTGTTTCTGCGGATGTTCTTTGAAGCCCATCGTAAGTGTGTTTCTTGTCCAGTAGTGCATGTAACACTTGCTTCAAGTGGTCCGTTTCATGCGTAATGATATCTTCTAGACCCGTGCGTGTTGTCAACTTCATCATCTGCTGATACCACTCTGCAGATTGCGTCTTAGGATCTGCAGTTACTTTTGGAGCAGGAAGCCAAGGACGACGACTCAATGCCTTTTTAATTGGAGCAAACAGATCGTTTTCTAACTTTTGAAAAGGGGCTTGAGAATCATATAGAGGACCAGGTGGCACACCTTTAGGCTTAGTTGGTGCATCCGGAGTCATGACTGGCGGAGCTACTCTAGAAGGTGCGTCAGGCAATCTTGTGTCATAAAATCCCTCGTACGGATTCCATGGAGTTACGACTCTGCGCTGTTCTACTTGTTGATCAATCGGATCTGGCATAAAACCTCACTTACTTTGTTACATTCCCTGCTTCGGTGGCATTGTTCTCTGCTGGCGGTTTCCAAGCAGTGCGCAAAAGATCCACTTGAGCTAGCAACGGAGCAAACTCTTTTTCATTTTCTTTGGCAAGTCTTTCACATTCATCTAAAGCTTTTAGGCCATTTTCGGCATTACCCATTCCAAACAGACACTCCGCTGCATAAAAGTGGATAAACGGATTTTCCGGATTTAACTCCGTCAAAAACGCATAGATAATAATCGCGGCAGCATACTCTTTATTCATCTGATAAGAAGCCGCTAGCCCCAGCCAATGGCGTGGGTCATCTTCCCTCTGCTGCATTAAGAGGCTAAATGTTTGGATAGCCTCTTCGTACTTGCCTTTTTCATACTGCTGATGCCCTAAGGCGTACAGCTCTTCAATCTGTTCTGCAGAGAGCTTTTCAGTCTCTTCTGCTGCATGTGCTTCACCCTCATGAGAATGCACCAAGCTGGATAAGTCATCAAAATCATCACATCCAGAGGCATCGTCAAACGCGTGATGTTTCACTTCGAAATACCTCTTGAGGACTGCATTTTTGCTTCGTGTAGAGGTTTCAACGTTGCGCGTGCTAACTGATAAGATTCGTAACGTTCGTTTGTTAAGCGATTAATTGTTTGCAGCTGCATGTCGTTGAGAACGTTTAGGTCGTCTACAGTCATGCGGATGTTATCTACAAGGCGATCACGCTCATCTTTTGTGTACTTAGTCTTGCCGTCCTGAATGTTAACGCCCATCTCTTTAGCTTTACTCAGCAATTGCTGAAAGTCACCATCTTTAGAGCTGTCAAATTCGCCATTGGCACTAGTCTCGACGTTGATTTTCTTGAGAACGTTGTGGAGAAAAGTGACTTGGTCTTGGCGCTTTTTAAGATCGGCAAGCTCTTTGTTAGCTTGCTTGCGCAGGGAGTTAAGACGTTCAGTATTAACGAGCAGCACTAAGCTTTCTAGCGAGACGTTATCGTAGTTCTTGTTGGCTTCCGCCATGATCTCCTGGATTGCTCCATCACCACCATCTACAGTTACATCATCTGCCATAATTTCCCTCAACTTGAAGTTAATCGTTCATTTGATCCTAAGTGTAAACCATTATTCCATTTTTGTAAAGAAAGTTTTATCTACCAAGTAAAATAAAAATTTATTTAGTTAGTTTAATGAATTACAGTTTTTTTTAACTAAAACATAAAAATATCACGCAGGAATCAGTGTTCTTTTATTTTTTTACCACCGAGACACAGAGACACAGAGAAGCACAGAGAGCGATAGGAGGTTTGTTGCTTTTAAGCAAATGGTGTTGGCTTTTTGATATCTTTTTAAAAACCAGCCAAGGCGAAGTTGGTCTTGCGACAACTTCGCATTTACTTTGCTTCGCAAAAGTATTAACGCTACTGATAAAACTAACTTCTAATATCAAATTTAGATGCTTGTGATTATGGGGGACGTATGCAATTCGCTCTCTGTGCTCCTCTGTGTCTCGGTGGTAAAATTTGCTTTCTCTCCTTGATTTTATGTTTACCGCTCTCCTTTTGCATTTAATCTGATCGCCCTTTATCCTTTCCGCAACCTTACAGAAAATTGGAACCTTTATGAAACGGGATACTTGGGGATCGCGCCTCGGCTTTATCTTTGCCGTCGCAGGTTCAGCAGTCGGATTAGCCAACATTTGGCGTTTTCCCTATATTGTGGGCAAACATGGCGGAGCCGCCTTTATCGTCGTATATCTCATCTGCCTAGCATTGATGGGCTTTCCCGTATTCATTTCTGAAATGCTTATTGGTAGAACAGCAAAAAGTAGCCCAACAGGTGCCTTTAGACGTCTCAGTAGATCTTCAGCATGGTCTAAAGCAGGATCCATGACCATTCTCACAGGCTTTATCGTAAGTTCCTTTTACAGTGCTGTTGCAGGCTGGATTCTAGGCTATCTTGTTGAAGCGACAGTCGGTAATCTCACTCACTTTCAAAGTACCGAACAAGCCGCAAGCCACTACACCAACCTGATAAACAATCCATGGTGGTGCTGTGCATTTCATTTTTTCTTTCTTTTAGCGTGCATCGGAGTTCTATACTCCGGAGTGCGCCAAGGGATCGAACGCGGCAGCAAATTCATGATGCCGCTCCTCTTCCTTGTACTTTTTATCCTGGTGATAAGAGGGCTATTCATGGAAGGTGCAGGAAAGGGATTAGCTTTCCTCTTTACTCCAGATTGGTCTGTACTAACTCCAGCAGCCATTATTGTGGCAATGGGACAAGCCTTTTTTACCTTGAGCGTAGGGCAGGGGACTCTAGTGACCTATGGTAGCTACCTAAAAGGCGACGAAAACCTAGTCACAAGTAGTTTGCCGATTGTCTTAATGGACACTCTGGTGTCGATATTATCCGCCATCGCCGTCTTTACCATTGTCTTTTCAGTAGGAATGGAACCCAATTCGGGGCCAGGCTTAATTTTCCATACACTGCCTTGGGCGTTCAGTCAAATTTCTGGAGGCTATTTCCTTGCCTTGCTATTCTTTCTGCTAGTGGTATTAGCTGCATTGACTTCAGAAATTTCCGCCCTAGAGCCGAGTATTGCATATCTCATCGATGAACGTGGCTGGAAGCGTAAACCCGCGGTATTAGCGTGTGGCCTAGGAGCTTTCTTACTAGGAATTCCGAGTGCTCTTTCCTACAATCTATTGAAAAATTACACTCTATATGGAATGACCTTCTTGGATTTCGTCGATTTTCTTGCGAGCAGCATTTTAATTCCTCTTGGGGGCCTCTTTGCTGTACTCTTAGTGGGCTGGCGCTGGGGAATACGCAATGCACTGCATGCTCTAAAAGAAGGGGCTGAAACGCTATTTATACGCTTTCCTGGTATAAAGCATTATTTTTGGTTTTGCATAAAATATAGCGCTCCCGCTTTAATTCTATTTGTCTTCCTTAACGCATTGGTTTCCTAACATGTCAAAAAGTTTTATTGAATCTTCTTTATGTCAAACAGATGTCGCTTTTGACGTACCTCTGCGCCCGCAATCCCTATCTGAATTTTCCGGACAAGATCAAATTCGAGAACGCTTAGAAGTCCTTATTGGCGCTGCAAAGCAGCGTGGAGAGGTTTTAGGCCATTGCCTGTTTGGCGGCCCCCCAGGGTTAGGAAAAACGACCCTCGCCCATATCATCGCAAAAGTGATGGGATCCAACTTGGTTGTGACTTCGGGGCCCGTCATTGAAAAAGCAGGGGATCTCGCTGGAGTCCTCACAAACTTGCAAGAAGGCGATATCCTCTTCATCGATGAACTGCATCGTCTAAATCGCACAGTAGAAGAATACCTCTATCCAGCGATGGAAGATTTTGCTCTGGATCTCATGATCGACAGTGGTCCTAGCGCGCGCAGTGTGCAGGTAAAATTAAATCGGTTTACCCTTGTAGGAGCCACTACGCGTGTCGGACTCATCACAGCGCCAATGCGCTCCCGTTTTGCCTTCACATGTCGTCTAGACTACTATGAGCCTGCTGTTTTGCAGCAAATTTTACAGAGAACCAGTCGCATTTTAAATCTCGATATCGACAAGTCTGGCTTAATGGAAATTGCCAACCGCGCTCGAGGTACCCCTCGGATTGCAAATCACCTGTTGCGTTGGGTGCGCGATTTTGCTCAAATGCGCGCTGCAGGTGGAAAAGTGGATAAACAGGTTGTAGAACAAGCGTTAGCCCTATTGGCAATTGATGAAAAGGGCTTAGATGAAATGGATAAACGCATTTTGTCTGTGATTATCGATCACTACAATGGAGGTCCTGTAGGACTCAATACAATTGCTGTTGCTGTCGGTGAAGAGGGTTCAACCATCGAAGAGGTGTATGAGCCCTACTTGATTATGCAAGGATTATTAAAGCGCACGCCTCGTGGAAGAGAAACCACAGTGCTTGCGCATCAACACATGAATCGTTAAAGAGGTAAAAAAATGATAACACGTATGCTAACACTTTTGCTGGCTGTAATGCCCGTTGTGGCATCGCTAAACGCAGGAATTTTAGACTCCTGGGGAAAAAAAACAAGAGAACAACCTCCAATTATTGGAGTGCTCATTGCCTACGACCGTCCTGGAGTAGTACTTGAAGTGAAGGGGAAATACCGCTTATATGATCCTAAGGATCTCAGCTTCATCAGCACGCGTTTCATCGGCAAACGCAAATTCATTCAAGCTGTAAATGACGGATTGAAATGGGGAGAAGAATTTCCAGACCTACATCAATTGTTGATTGTACCTGATCATCAAAACATCACGACAATTGCCGACGGCATTGAATACCGTGGATCTATGTACATTTACGATGTGCAGGGAGCTTTAGGGATTGTTAATGAAGTAGATATTGAAGATTACATCCGTTCCATTTTGGCAGCTCAGCCAAGCACTTTACCAGAAGAAGTACTGGCTGCAATCGCCATTGCTGCACGTACAAATGCTTACTACTACGCTTATAATCCAAAAACACCGTTTTGGGCTGTTGATGGCACTCAAGAAGCTTACCGCGGATTTGCTGTGACAAATCCTAGTAGTCCGATTGAGAAGGCGATTACTGCCACAAGATACTTGATCATGAGCAAAAACAAAGATGCCTCAAATCCGGCACCTTTTGCAGCGCAGTTTAGTTCTGCAGGAACAGCTGGTTCTAAGATCAATTTGGATCAGGCTGTGGAGATGGCCAAGAGGGGAGAACATGCGGCACGCATACTTGAGCAGGCATATCCTAGCACAAATATCTTGTTGATGCACTACACCCAAGCGGGTTAGTCCTTGCCCTTTTTGGAGTGCGGTGGCTTGCCACCGCTTTCAAAGGGGTCGGCTTGCCGGCCCCATTCACAGTTGGTCGTGACATCGGCAAGCCGATGTTTATGAAAGCGGTGGCAAGCCACCGCACTCCAAAAAGGAAAGGACTTCAGGTCCCTTCCCCCTTCGCGAAATACTGTAGTAACGCTTCCACATTTGCCTTTGAAATACCTTTAACCTCCAAAATCTGTTCTGCAGTAGCCTCACTCAGCTTTTTGACGCTACCAAAATGACGCAATAAACTACGCAGTTTTACAGGACCAATTCCCGGTACCTCTTCCAAAGCACTCTTTAATGTCTGTTTATTGCGCCGTTGGCGATGAAACGTAATCGCAAAGCGATGTGCCTCATCGCGAATTTGCTGTAGCAAGAACAGTACCGCAGAATGGCGTTTCAGCGGAATCGGATCACGCACATTAGGCAAAAATACCTGTTCGATCGTCATGCCTTTATCGTGGCGCCCCTGCTCTTTTGCAACTGCAATGATATCTACAGTGATAATGTTTAATCGTGCAAACACTTTAACAGCCACATTCAAATGCCCCTTTCCTCCGTCGATAACAACCAGGTCAGGAAGATCGTTTTCATCCCGAGCACGTTCAAAACGACGTGTGAGAACCTCTTCCATCGTTGCATAGTCGTCTGGAGAACTCACAGACTTGATTTTATACTTGCGATACCGCTTTTTGTCCTTTGATCCTTCTGTAAAGACAACTAGAGCAGAAACAGGTTCGGTTCCACTGATATTGGAGTTGTCAAAGCACTCAATGCGTTTCGGATATTGATTTAAGCGCAGCACTTCCTGCATTTCCAGCAAAGTGCGTTCTCTAATAGCTTGTAGATCTTTTTTCTGCTTGAATGTCGCTTCAGCATTGAGGTAAGCCATGTCCAACAGAGCTCTCTTATCACCCCTCTGAGGTTGGTAAACGCGCATTTTCTTGGATCGATTGGCAGATAAAATTTCAGCAATAACCTCTTCGTCAGGCAAATCGATAGGCAATAAAATTTCATCAGGCATTTCCATATGAGGGTCGTATTCTTGCATCAAAAAGGAAGAAAGTAATTCGCGATCATCTTCAGCAATATTCGTGAAATTGTAATTGCGAGAGCCCATCAGCTTGCCCTCTCTAAATACCAGCAAGACTATAATGACCTCTACAGCCTGACGATAAACGGCAATGACATCGGCGTCCCCACCCAACGGCTTATTAACATGCTGTCCTTCTAGAGTGCCTTCAATTTGTCGAATTAATCGCAAAACAGCGTTAGCCTTCTCAAACTCCAACTCATTTGCATGCTGCGCCATCTCCTCATAGAGCTCGCGCAAAATCTCCTTATCTTGTCCTCGCAAGAAACGAATGACCTTATTGACGAGGAGGTCGTACTCTTCTTTGCTGCATTTATCCACACAAGGCGCAATGCACCGTTTCATATCGTATAAGATGCATGGACGAGTGCGGCGAACAAGTTCTTGATCTGAACATTGTCTTAAAGGGAAAACGCGATGGATGAGGTCTAATGTCATGCGCGCAGCATGCGCACTGGTGTAAGGGCCAAAATAGAGCCCATCAGCCTCTGGTTTGCCCTTATAGCGCACCAATTGCACCATTGGCCATTTGTGTCGATTATTGACCTTCAGAGCGATATAAGTCTTATCGTCCTTCAATAGCGCGTTGTATTTAGGCTGATGCTGTTTGATGAGGGTGTTTTCAAGTAGTAACGCCTCTTTTTCAGAGGTTACCACAATCGTTTCAATATCTGTAACTTTGGCAACGAGAAGGGGAATAATGAGGCGGCCATCTCCTCCGCTGACGAAATACTGACGCACGCGTTGGCGCAGGTTATTTGCTTTACCGACATAGAGGACTGTGCCGTTTTGATTTTTCATCAAATAGACACCGGGCTGTGTCGGCAATTTATCTAGATTGAGAGGGTCAAAAGGCATAAGTTTTGAATCGCCCTAAAGGGCTCTATTTTTTTTACGATCTTTCCCACAGTTCCCTTTGGTCACTGTGGGCTATAATGAGAGTCGCTTTCGCTGCGCTCAAGCTCTAACAACAGAGATATTTTCTAAAGTCCGAGCGAAGCGAGGACGCCTCCCAATAATAGCCCACAGTGACCGAAGGGAACTGTGGGACAACCGTCCCAAAGAGCAGAGCCCTTTAGGGCGACTCGAATACTAAATTACCTTATTCAGGTTTTTTTGAAGGAGGGGTTTTTGAGGCTTTGATGGCAGAAGGAGCTTTTCCTTCTTTATTAGACTCTTGTATACGTGAGAGATCTTCGTTAAATTTTTTCCGGATGTCATCCCACAATCTCTTAGTCGATTGCTCTGTGGAAGAAGGGTTAGGGGAACCAATGCTCTTCGATGTCTGCTGGCTAACTGCCGGATTAACGGGTTTTGTGAACTCTGTATCCATAATTCCTTATATATCCTAGATCTCACATTTAGTCATGCTTCAATTATACATTAAATTCTCCAAAAAAAGCAAAACAAAAATCAGTATTAAAAAAATAAAAACAATGTTGACTTATTATAAAATAATAATTATAATTAAAGTATAATTTACTATTTTAGGCGGTAAAAACATGAGTGTTAGTAACGTTAGTAATAATATAGGTTACGAGCAGCATAATAAGCTTTTGGAAGATCACAAGCAGCATAACGAGCTCTTAAAAGATCACTTTGTTGTCCCCAATCCGCTTTTGGACCATGGCAAGTTAAGCGAGCTATATATAGAAAAATTTACTAAGGCAGCCCCTTTAGTAGTAAAAGGTGCCGCAAGTATCGCTTATTCCTACCGAGCACATGTGTTTGATGCTTTCTTAAAAATGTTACGCGTCTTGCCTAAAACAACAGGCGGAGCTGTAGAACGCTATGATTGGCTTTTTAAAGCTGTCAAGCTGCTTCAATTCGTTCCTTTAATCTCGGGAATTTGCGCATTGCGTTTAATTCGTAAAGAAACGAAGGATTTAGTATCCGGAATGCAAGGTCGAGAAGAGACAGCTCCTGACAATCGTTCAGAGGTCGGATTGCGTATAGGCGAGGGTGTTGCTGCCTTAGCAGATGCAGTCGCATCAGTGTTTAGCACTTTGAAGTTTACTGGTCTTGCAACACAAACCGCCCTAACTATAGGCAGTTCGTTTTCTTTTGCTGGAACGTTCTTATGGCTTGCTTCAGTAGTGTTACATGTGAAGCAATTAAGAGGGGATAAACAACACTGGAAATCGATTCAAGATATCTTAGGTAAAAATCCTCAAAAGCCTAATTACGATGCAGCTTTAACAAAAATGCAGCAGTGTAAGATGTATCAACTCTCTCAACATTACGGTGTTGATGGTGAAATATTAATGCATCAAATTGAGGGAATTCAGCGCGTCAATTTCACTAGGAGCGATGAAGAGAATGCAAGGGTCTCCAAAGCACTATTTGGTGCCTTGGAAGAACGTATCGTTGATAAAAATGTTTCCCATAAGCTCGCAATTGTCAGTTCTGTGATTACATTCATTGGAATGCTTGTGTTTTTGTGCACTCCTTTTGCTTCATTGGCATATGCAGCGATTGCAATAGGTGTAATGTTTTCTTTTGCAAAAACGAAGTATGATAACAAGTCAATTGCACGTTTGGAGACAAAAGTAAAACTCATTGCTCCAGCTCCAGAATTGATTCCTGCAACGATTGATGTCGATGGTTCCTCAATCCTGACTGGCATTTATCTACCAAAACCCCCTGTTCCTGAAATGCGTACAGAAATCCTAGTTGACCGCAACGCCTTTGCATATTAATTGAACGAAAAATAACAGGATTAGCAAGATCGCCTTCGGCGACATGATGAGCAAGAATATAGAAGGAATATTGTACTTGTCGCAATTGTCTATAGTAACCTTTTTCTCTCAGTAGCTTGAGGTCTCTCTTCGCGCCTTTGCGTCTTTGCGTTGAAAAAAATTCAGAACAGTAAAACCGACTCAAGTCAGCATTTCAAAAAAAATATTTTCAACGCAAAGACGCAAAGGCGCAGAGGTAGAAAGATGGTCTATTTTAATACAGTTTTCACATCTACAAGTATCTGGAAACCATATAAGTATATTTCACATCCTGTCGCTGAAGGCGATCCTAATCATCATGTTATTCTATTCTAATTGTTTTTCTTTGATACGGTAATTTTCAGCCTGTACACTATCTCCAAGGCAGTGATAGTACAATGCCAATTGACGGTACAGTTGAGTTTTTTCCCAAACAAACGCCCTCTCAAGCCACTGTTCCTGTTCCTGCACCTCCTTATTTTGGAAATGCTTGAAAAGCATCCATGAAAAGGGATAAGGCACTTCCATATAAGAAGAAAAATGAGAATCAGCTTCTTCTTTTTTACCTGTGGCATACAGCCAACATCCATACAAGAAGTACAAAAGGGAAGATTCGCGCATTAGGAGGTCTGAAGAATAACTATTTAATCTGCGTCCTGCTCGATCCCAATCCTTCATCAAAAGGAGCGCCCAGATGTAGTAACAATCGATCTGTAACGTCTGCGGAGGAGATAATGTATGAGTTTTCAACTGTTTACATAAACTCAGAACAACTTTTGGAAGCTGCTGCTGAATTGCTTGCTCCAACAGATGTAACACAACACGTAACTCTTCTGCAGATATCTTTTTCTCTGGTAGATGTTGTAATAACGCCTTTTGAAACTCCTCTAGAGGACTTGTATGACAGTTTAAGGCTAGTTGTAATAATTGCATGGAAGGAGTTTCAGCAAACTCTTTAAGCGATTCCAATTTTTCTTGAACGATCCCATGGTGACCTAGTACTAGTAGAGCAAAACAAGCATTGATAATTGCTTCTAAAGGCTTTTCAGATCTTGTAATCCAGTTGTCGATCATCTCTTCTAAAATGTAGGGCTTAGCTAACCAAAATGCCAACGAAATGGCAAAAGAGGGACTTTGAATGCTGCCCGAATGTGTTTGCTCAATTAGAAAAGGCAGAGTTTCCCAGCTTTTCTTAAATCCTGCGTAAAGGCGACGGATATTGTGTTCTGAAGTGGTGGCAGGAAGATACCTAAGCGCCAACAAAATGAACTCATAAGTGATCCTGCGATGATACCGCGAACTATCATACATACGATAGATGAGCTGTTCTTGTAAGACGGGTAGAAGGGGATGATGTGGATAACGGCGATGAGCTAATTCAAAGCATTTAGCTTCCTCTTCATAGTCATCGAGTGCTTCGTAAACCAGGGCCTTTCCTAAATACTCTAGAGGTGCTCCTGGAGTCCCTCGCAATTTGTCAAATTCCTCCAACGCCTCTTCGCTTTTAATGTAACGTTGCTCAAGATCGATGCAATCGCGCGCTTCTTCTAAGAGCGTCACACCGGCGCGAAAGAGTGCTTCGCGCGCCTCAGCTGTTCCTGGGAAGGCATAACCGATACGTCGGTATTCGCTGAGGGCTGTTGCGTAATTTTTATGTGCTAAAAAGGCATCTGGAATGGCTAAACAGTTGACTGTGATATTCTGGCTACCAACAGACACACGGAAATCACGCAAAGAAAAGTTGCCATCGCGCGATAGCACCCCAATATGCGTTCCGCTTAATGGTAAGTGGCTAATATAGGAAAATTGCAAGATGTCATTAAGGTAGAAGTGAATGTTATTTTCGATCTTTTCAATGCGCACCTGATACCAAATGTGGCGCAGTAAAAAAACCTCGGGGGCATTCATAACCTCTACAGTCCCACGCAACAGTTTTGTCGTTTTCTCCTGATCAGAAGCGATCCACAAGCAATATCCATTGTTGGGATGTTCGCGTTCAGCTGCTTCGGGAATGCTTAAAAGAAAGCCAATGCCGTTTCCCTCATCATCGATGCGAATGCTCGCTTCAATTTTTGTATTTCCTGAAAATGAAGCTTTAGAGACCATCATGAGCACCCAATCGGAAGCATCCACTTCTCGATTAATGATCATATGGTCGGCAAGGAGAACGTTTTCTTGAAATTCCCAATCGCTTTTGCCATTGATGTCTAATTCAGCACTCTGAAACCACTCAGAACGTCCTTCAAGATATCCTTCAATGTCGCGTACAAGATCGTCTACAGCTAAGTAGCGCCCTTCGACGGAAAAAGCAAGGCATTTTAACGCGATTCGCGATAACTCAGGAGGCACATCCCGGTAGGGGGCTACCTCAGCAGGATCAAACAGCACTTCCTTCGCGACATTTTTGCGAAATTCGCGCAAACTTTTGCGATGAAAGGGATGGTGTAGGGTCAGAATTTGATAGAGGATCACTCCCAACGAATAGATATCAGACTGAAATGTTGCAGGGTGCCCTAAAGCACGTTCTGGTGATAGGTAAGCGACAGTTCCCACAACTTTTCCAGTACGGGTTTCTTCGTAAGATTGTGAAATTTGTGAGGGGTCTGGTTCTTCCAAAAGGTCTAAAAGAGGATCGTCTGCTGGATCATCAACTGTTTGCGTGATCATTTTTGCTAAACCCCAATCCAAGATCAACACCTCTCCATAGCGTCCAATGATGATATTGTTGGGTTTAATATCGCGATGAATTACTTGCTTGGAATGCGCATACGCAATGGCTTGGCAGATGCTTAAGTAGATGCGAGTCAACGCAGGGATCGTGGACATATGGTCCTGTTTTAATCCCTGTTTTTCCTGCTGTCGTGCCGTCACTAAAAGTTCTCGAAGAGTTTTTCCTTCGACGAAAGGCATGGTGTAATATGCGATATCTTCTTCTTTTTCAATCGCGAAGATAGGGATAATCGCTGGGTGGGTCAATTGACTCGTGATTCGCGCTTCTTTTAAAAATCTCACCTGGAGCTTTTTGCGATCAACAAGATCGGAGCGAATAGATTTTAACGCAATGCGGCGTCCACACGTCGTATCATACGCAAGGAACACCTCGCCCATTCCCCCTTTTCCAATGCTATCTAAAACCTGATAAGGCCCAATAGAAAAGCGAATCTGCTCTGGGGTAGGCTTGTGTTCTTGAATATAGGCGATCACATCGTCGGTCGGTTCTTCATTGGACATTAGTTATAGCCATCTCGCTTAAGCTGTTCCCACAGATTCCTTGCTTCTAAGGAAGCGTAGTTCACGAAGCAGTTATGACCCAATTCCTCATCGAAATAGACACCATTAGATGAGCTGTAGGAGGCGATCATTTGGTGGAAAAGGGCGTTGCAACCGTGTTCATCGCGTTCTGGTAGCGTGTAGCGAAATCCACAACCCAACGTAGAAAATCCTTGCGCCTGCCAATGTTTGCGTCCCTTAGCAATTGCTTCAGCGAGAGTAATGCCTGAAATTGGAGAGGCCACATGATTTTCAAACCATGCTAGATGGTTTGAGGCTTCCTGACGCAGTAGCAGGTAGATGCATTTGCCGTGAGCATCGCGAATGGTTGCAGCATGAATGAGTTTAGGAAGACTTGGGCGTTTCTCCATCTTCCTCTATCTCTTTTTCAGCTTCTTCGATGGGGTTTTCCTCTTCAATGCCTTCGGCAACACAGTATTCTCTAAAGATAATGTGGATACCACCCAACACAAAAAGAACAGGCAATACGACAGTCCAGTTGAGATTTAGGAGTGCGATGGCGAATAAACCTAAAAGGATCACGCTTGAAATGAAGAAATCGTAGTAACGACCTGAAAGGAATTGGCGCGCCCCAAGACTAACCCATAAAGCGAGTAAAATGCCTGGCCACCACGCGTTGGTGTAGATCAAAATGCCAAGTGCGATCAGAAAAAGTCCGTTGCCAATGGCATCTGCTTTGCGCTTGGAAAAAATCAGTTGTGTCATGGATTTCCCTTTGATTAGACTTTGACCTAAATTTTGGATTTAAATAGCTCAATCTAAGGGATCTTCTGGCGATTCTTTGATTTTTTTGGCTCGTCAATAGGCTTGGGACTATTAACTCGCTAAAAAAATCAAAGCCTCATCTAGAATATCCTCTTATCTTGAGCCTTTGAAACCCAAAATTCAGGTCTCTGAGATTTTACTTTTACTAGTTCTCAAAGAAAACCGCAATCAAAGTTTTGCCGACGGTTGAATTGAGATTGCAAACGTATTCGTTTTATTTTTACCACAGAGACACAGAGAAGCACAGAGAGCGAGAAGGGATTTGCTCAGTTTTGATGTGCTCTATGAAAAACTTTTCTAACTTTTTTAAAAAGCTGAGGCTTTTTAAAACCAGCATTCGCATGGGCTTGCGCCCACGCGAAGTATTTTTTTCATCTTACTCGTTACGTCGTGTTTTTTTTCGAATATAATCTGTAAAATAACCCTGTCACATGTTTAGAGGTGAACTTTTTTGCGAAGCAAAGTAAGTGCGAAATTGTCGCTAGACAATTTTGCCTTGGCCGGTTTTTAAAAAGCCTCAGCTTTTTAAAAAGGGATCGAAAAGCCGATCACCATTTACCTGAGAGCTGAAAAGCCCCCTCTCGCTCTCTGTGCTTCTCTGTGCCTCTGTGTCTCTGTGGTAAAAAACAAAACGAACACGGTTGCAATCGTATCAATCCCACTTGTTAGCGGCGGGCAAGCATCGTGAAAAGACGATTCGCCCAATGCTGCACAACACGACTTGTGACCGTGTTGTAAGTCGCCATCCCTTGAATATAACTTGGCTGTAACCATCTGTTTGTTCGGGCTTCTTCTGCAAGTCTGCTTGGTCGTAGTCGCTCTTCTTCTTGTTGTTTTTTCCATTCCTCGTACTGGTTAACTTGTGGAGTCTTTAATCCCGCCTCTCTCGGATTCAGGTCAACAAATCTTCGTTTTCTTGGTGGTGGGGTAACGTTTGCCAGTGTAGACGAACAGATACAACACTTAGATCTCAACCACTGCAACCCATCGTAAATGGTTTTTAACGTTGCTGGGACGCCCAATAAAAACGCCGCGACGCTTGTCACATGGCGTGGATGCCACGGAGTTTTCGCAAACGTTAAATTCTTTCCAAATGTCACTTCCAATTGCTCTTTTGTGAAAATGCGTGAAAAGGCCCAGGAAGCTAATTGCACTCCAGGACGCGTCGTGATCGCGCTGCAGATAAGAGAAACTTTTGAAACAAATAACACTGCTTTCAGTGCAGTGTGATGCCATGGTGCTTTTTCTTGAAAGGTGACACGGCCACGGAGATCCAGTACAAATTCACGCGTTTCATGTAGAATTTCAAATACTCCAAAGGCAAACGAAATGCCTCCAACGGCGGTTTTGACTGATTCTTTGACAACGGGTTGATTGCAAAATTTCACAAATTGCGAAAGGTATGTTGAGGCCATTTTTTTTTAACTCCTATTTAATTTTACTTTTTTTACTTTTTACTTTTTTAATCGGTTTGAGTGCTGCAAACTTCTGTTCGCGTAAATATTTTGCAGTCCAAGAAGCTTGATCGTCTAAAATCTCTTCGGGAATCCCCGCACACACGAGGTTTCCGCCCTTTTCTCCCGCTTCGGGTCCTAAGTCTACAATGTAGTCGGCGTTGGCAATCACATCCATGTTGTGTTCAATAATGATCATGGTATTGCCTTTATCGACCAGACGATGTAAGACACCCAGCAGCTTTTTAATATCGTCGCTATGTAGCCCTGTAGTCGGTTCGTCTAATAAATAGAGAGTTTTCCCTGAAGAGCGTTTTGCAAGCTCGCGGCTCAACTTGATGCGCTGCGCCTCTCCACCTGAAAGAGAAGCCATTTCCTGTCCCAATTTTAAATAACCAAGGCCTACAGAAATCAACGTATCTAAAATGCGCACAATGCGTGGATGATTTTCAAATACGCGACGCACTTCGTCTACTGTAGAATCCAAGTATTGTCCCAGGTTTTTTCCTGCATAGGTGACTTCTAAGCTGACAGGGTTCAATCGTAACCCTTTGCATTCTTCACACACAATCTTGACCGGTGGTAAAAAGTGCATGTAGATGCGGCGATAACCCAATCCCCAACAGGTTGTACACATTCCTTTGCGATGGTTGTAGCTAAAATGCTTGGGCTGAAGTCCACGCATGCGGGCAACTGGAAGGCTTGAAAACAGTTCACGCAGGCGTGTTAACACATCAACATAGGTGCACACGTCAGAACGCACGGTATGGCCAATCGGATTCTGATCGATGGAAATGATGCGGTCAAAGTGATCAATACCACTCACTACAGTGTCGTCGATTTCTACTTCATCTAGTCTCAAAAGTCCTTGTGCCGCCGCTGGAGCTAACACCTGATTCATTAAGGTCGATTTCCCAGATCCAGAAACCCCAGTTAAACAGGTGATCGCACTGACCGGAATCGAAACGTCAATGTTCTTTAAATTGTGTAAATGCGCATTTTTAATCTCAATCATCCCTTTATCCAAAGGGCGACGCTTTTCTGGTAAGGGGATTGTCTGCCTTCCGGAAAGATAGGCTCCTGTGAGGGAATTGGGATCGCGTTTAATCTGTGTCAACGTTCCCTGAGCAGTGATATGACCCCCATGCGTCCCAGCTTGAGGTCCAAAATCCAGTATATAGTCAGCGGTTTCGATTGTTAGCGGATCATGCTCGACCAGCAACAAAGTATTGCCTAGATCTTTTAATTGCTTCAACGCCTGGTTCAGGCGGTCATTATCGCGTGGATGTAATCCGATGGTTGGTTCATCGAGCACATAGAGGACTCCAGTTAATCCATTGCCAAGTTGGCGCGCTAGGCGAATGCGTTGCGACTCTCCTCCGCTCAGTGTCGGAGCCCTTCGATCCAACGCCAAGTACTGCAAGCCGACATTGCAAAGGAAGCGCAAGCGATTTAAAAGCTGCGTACGCACTTCCTCAAGCAGTTTTTTATCTTGCGTCGTCAATGGAATGCTTTCTAGAAAAGCAAGTCCCTGATCGATCGGCATGCGGCAGACGTCGTGAATTCCCAATCCCGAAATGGTCACATTGCGCGCCAAAGGATTAACGCGTGCTCCGTTACAGGAGGGACATTCTAGTTCGTTTAATAGAGGAATAATGAGCTCTTTGATGTGTCCTTGAGCACTTTTTCCCGCCTTAGCTAAGACATGATTGATCCCAACCCAGCGGAAATTAAAGCCGTGGAGTGAGCGGTACCACTGATCGGGCCCAGAACCATTCATCAAGAGATTTAATTGCTTTTGAGGCAGCATAGACATCGGAACAAAGAGGTCGATGTTTTCAGCACGCAAAAACTCTTCCATCACAGAAAGAGCCCCATGCGTTGTCTTATCCTGCCACAGCAAGCGCATAAGACCTATAATGGAAAGCTCCATGATCTCAGTATTTTGCACCAAATTGGCTCCATACTGATACCCCAGCCCTTGACATTCAGGACACATTCCCTCAGCGGTATTAAAAGCAAACGTATGCGGGGTAATCTCAGGATACGACTTACCGGTACTCTCTACAGCAAAAGCGAGGTTAAAGAAAACATCCTCTTTGTCAAACGCAACGACGAGCTTGTTGCCTCCAATTTCTGCGGCAGTCTCCACAGCTTCAAATACGCGGTGGCGAGCAGATGGGGTCATTTTGAGGCGGTCAATAACCAGAAAAAGTTCGTTCTTGCGCTTGCGATCAAACTCAATTGCCGCTTCTTGATCAAGATCAAAGTAGGTGCCATTCAGGCGAATGCGCAAGAAGCCTTGACGTCGCAGACGTGCTACAATCTCTTCAAATTTATCGTTTTTGCGCATTTCGATCGGAGCCAATATCTGCATGCGTTCGCCTTCAGGATAAGCCAGTAAGCGATCAACGACGTGGTCTTTACTGATGGCCTTGATCTCTTCTCCAGTCTCAGGACTATGAGGGATACCCACTCGAGCATATAATACGCGCAAGTAGTCGTAGGTCTCAGTCATTGTTCCCACAGTACTGCGTGGATTCCCCGCATGCGCTTTCTGTTCGATGGCAATTGCAGGAGAGAGCCCGCCTACGTAGCCTACGCGTGGCTTTGGCATCTGTTTGACAAACTGTCGAGCGTAAGGTGATAACGATTCAATGTAGCGACGCTGACCCTCTGCATAGATGGTGTCAAAAGCCAATGAGGTTTTTCCTGATCCAGAAGGTCCTGTGAAGACGATTAATTTTTCACGCGGAATGGTGACGTCGAGATTTTTTAAGTTATTCTGTTCGGCATTGACAACGGTGATGTCGTGGATGGCATTGGCGTCGCGTTCTTTACGCAGTAGGCGGTTGGTCTCACAGATCGCCAATGCTTGCTTGACGCGCGCTTTGTGATCGTGAAACAGAGCCCCACGGACAGCTTCACCGGTAGGAGTCTCCATTTTAGCAATCTGTTCAGGTTTACCTGTCGCTACGATTTCGCCGCCACCATAGCCCCCTTCAGGACCTAGATCAATAATCCAGTCAGCTGTTTTGACGACATCCATGTTGTGTTCAATCACAAGAACTGAATTACCTCGGTCAACAAATGCTTGCAGAACTTCAAGAAGATGTTTGATGTCGTGAAAGTGCAATCCAGTTGTTGGCTCATCCAAGATGTACAACGTTTTCCCTGTGGCGGGTCGCACTAGCTCTTTGGCTAATTTAATGCGCTGCGCTTCGCCCCCAGACAATGTTGTGGATGATTGTCCTAGCTTGATATATTCCAAGCCCACTTTCTTCAATGTTTCCAGTTTATGTTTAATCGACGGGATGTTGGCAAAAAATTCTAACGCTTGTCCAACCTCCATCTCTAAAACATCGTAAATGTTTTTGCCTTTGTAGAAGACGGAGAGTGTGTCGTGATCAAATCGCTTCGTTTTGCAAAGGGGGCAATCGATCCAAGCGGCTTCCATGAAGTCCATATCGATCTTGATAAGACCCATCCCTTCACACTGCGGGCAGGAACCCTCTTTTACATTAAAGCTAAAGCGACCCGGCTTATAGCCACGCGCTTTACTCTCAGGTAATTGGCAAAAGAGATCGCGGATTTCATCGAACAATTTGATGTAGGTGGCTGGATTAGACCGCGGATTTCTTCCAATAGGCGTTTGGTCAATGGCGATGACTTTATTCAAATTGTCCATGCCCAAAATCTGCTTATGGGCTCCGACAATGTGATCACCACCATGCAAATGATTCGATAACGCAGGATGCAAGATGTCAGTGATGAGAGACGATTTGCCTGATCCTGAGACTCCTGTTACGGCTGTAAAAACTCCCAAAGGAAATTTAACAGAAACATTTTTGAGGTTGTGGTGTGTTGCGCCCTTGATTTCGATGCATTCGGGAGAAGGCTTGCGACGCTTTTTAGGAATTTCAATGACGCGATCACCGCGCAAGTAGGCGCCTGTAACCGATTGCTTGCTTGCTAAGAGGTCGGAGAGGTCACCAGAAACAACAACTTCCCCACCACGTGATCCAGGACCAGGTCCAAAATCCACCACTTGATCCGCTTCCCAAATGGTCTCTTCGTCATGCTCAACAACAACCACGGTGTTTCCCATGTCGCGCAGGTGTTTCAATGTGCGAATGAGTTTTGTGTTGTCGCGTGGATGAAGTCCAATCGAAGGTTCATCTAGGATGTAAGTGATCCCAACAAGACCTCCGCCAATCTGTGACGCTAAACGCACGCGCTGCGCTTCGCCCCCAGAAAGAGTCGGAGCTGTCCGATCGAGTGCCAAATAGTGCAGTCCTACTTCCAATAAAAATTGCAAACGCTGTCGAATCTCTTTTAACAGATCAGTCGCAATCAGCATTTCACTCTCATCTAAATGCAACGTCTCGAAAAAGTGTTGGCATTCGGCCACTGTCATTGCGGTTAGTTCGTGAATGCGTTTTCCTTCCAATTGAGTTGCCGCTGGATACGGTTTCAGACGGCTTCCATGGCATTCAGGACAGATCTGCTCATGCATAAGCTTTTGCATTTTAGATCGATAGCTATCACTCTTTGCTTCCGTAAAACGCGTATGTGCATCGTGCAAAACCCCGCGCCACATCACATTGTCAATCCATGTGGCTCCTGTAATGGGGTGAGTGAAGTGCATGCGCGTCCACTTTTTCGTTGTCCCATACAAAAATACTTTTTTTGCTGGTTCCGACAGCTTTTTCCACGGAGTATCCACACTAAAGTTGTAGATACGCGCTAAGTTGTCGTAGATATTTCCGTAGCGCACAGTACTGTAGGAGCTAGCAACAGAGCAGCAATCTTGTGCGATGCTGAGATTGGGATCCAAAATCAAATCTAAATCAAATTCGGTACAAATGGCCAATCCATTACAGCGTGGACACATGCCAGAAGGGCTGTTAAAGGAAAAGTCGTGAGGTTCTAACGATATATAGGAAAGTCCAGATTTAACCGAGTATGCGTGCATCGAAAACAGCTGTTCTTCGTCAGTATCGACGTTAAGAACACTGCAGACTCCATTGCCAACGCCAAGAGCTGTGGTGATCGATTCCGCTAAGCGCGACTGATTACCCGATTCGACAACGGTGCGATCGATGACCACATCGACATCATGACCAACATTTCCATCAAGTGTGATATCGTCGTTTAGATTTAAGATTTTTCCGTCGATGCGTGCTCGCGTAAACCCTTTGCGTAAAAGTTCCAAAAAATCTTCTTTGAATTCTGCTTTGCGCTCTTTGGCATAGGGAGCCAATATGATTAGCTTTGTGCCTTCAGGAAAATTTTGAACGACTTTGATGATGCGCTCGCGACTTTGTGGCGTGACCGCTTCACCACTGACAGGGCAGTGGGGGATTCCCACGCGGGCGTACAGGACGCGTAAGTGATCGTAGATTTCAGTGAGAGTACCAACGGTGGAACGCGGATTGCGTCCAGCGGTTTTTTGTTCGATAGCGATGGTAGGGGAGATCCCTGTGGCGCTTTCTAGATCGGGTTTAGAGAGTTCGCCCATTTGGCGTCTGGCAAAGGTGGAAAGCGATTCGACATAGCGGCGCTGTCCTTCGACATAGAGGGTGTCGAAAGCTAAAGAGGATTTGCCAGAACCGGAGACGCCTGTCATGACAATGAGGTCGTTATTGCGCAGAGTGAGAGTGACAGATTTTAGGTTATGGACACAAACTTTTTTAAGAACGATATTGCGATCGCGCATCTTTGGGGTATCCTAATAAAAATCAGGCAAGAGTATACCAGAGCCCAGCTTTTTGTTACCCAAAATATTCTGCTATTTATTGAGATTTTGATTCCGTCGATGATGCTTCTGGTTTTCGTAGCTGTACCAATGCAAAGTACAACTCATCAGAAATTTGTACATCACCAAGTTCCAAATCAGGTTTTAAGCTGTTGAAATCATGTATTAAGCTGTTGAACAAATTTTGAAGGCATACTTTTTCAAAAGGCGTACCCTTACAAACATGGTTATTTCTTAGTTTAGGCTTTATCGCATCCAGAATAGCTTTTTGCTGAGTCGCATTTAATTGTGCCTCTTGAAGATGTGTTAGCGGATTGAAAGCTTCTTCTTTGGATACAAGAACCTCTTCACAAGATAATTTGTCATTCATTTTTTGAAACCTAAGAACGTATTCTCGTATGATTTGCTCTTGTACAGAAGAGACTTCATCAATCTGTATCGCATTTCTTAAAACTTGAAATTGCTGTTCGTAACTTAAAGAATTTTTTCTTTTTTCCGGAAGAACGAGTGGTGTTCTTTCAACTCGCACAACATCCTGTTCTTGACTAGGCTTAGACTGTGCTTGCTGTTGTTGAAGTCCTGATCCATGAATAGGAAGTCTATGGCTTGCTAAGTGAGCGATGCGATTTGCAGCGCGATGATACATCATCACTCCAGGTATAATTCCAGCTGCAATAAAACAGCAACCTGCTAAATAAAGTTTAGCGGAAAATAACGCCAAGCCGACCACTGTGATAACAGCTAAAACCGCTGGTAAAAGCAATTTCATTGGGTCTATTGTTTCAGTTTCAGTCAACCGAACATGAGTAGCATTACCTGATCTGACTGAAGGAGTTTCCATTGTAATTCCTGTTTTTAAATTAAAAGATAAATAATAAATCATTATAATATTAATGCAACTTTAATTACAATAGAACTTAAAAAGGACGAAAAGGACAAAAACGACGTAAGGGACATTTCCTCTCCTTTTTTGGAGTGGGGTGGCTTGCCACCGCTATCATCGGCTTGCCGATGTCACAACTAACTGGGAAGGGGTCGTAAAACCGCCCCTATGAAAGCAGTGGCAAGCCACAGCACTCCAAAAAGGAGGGAAACTGTAATTTCGGTGGTAAAAACTACCTTTCTACAATATTTCTTTCACAAAGTTAGGCGGGCGTGGTACTATGCCAAAACGTTTCACTTTAAAGCAAAAAGAATTTTAACACCTTCAAACTAAACAACAACCATGACTGAATCATCACAAAAAAAATCCACTCTCGTAATGAAATTCGGCGGAGCCGCTGTGGCTACTCCTGAGCACTTTTCACGCATTGCAGACATCATCATCGATCGCAGGAGCGAGTATTCACGCGTCGTCATCGTCGTAAGCGCCATGGGCAACACCACAGATCAATTAATCGCCCTTGCCAAACAGGTAAACCCAGATCCCCCACGCCGCGAATATGACATGCTTGTCACCGTAGGTGAACGCATCAGCATCGCATTACTTGCTATGGCATTGGCAGCAAAAAGTCACGAAGCAATTAGCTTCACAGGAAGCCAGTCGGGCATTATAACGTGCACACGCCACTCTGATGCTCGCATTGTCGATGTGCGACCCCACCGCATCTTATCAGTTCTTGATTCTGGAAAAATTGTCATTGTAGCCGGTTTTCAGGGCGTTAGTCGCGTAGGAGAGATCACGACACTAGGTCGTGGAGGCTCTGACACAACTGCAGTTGCATTGGGAGTTGCTTTAGGTGCCTCTCGCGTAGAATTTTTCAAGGATGTTCCTGGAGTCTTTAGCGAAGATCCAAAGAAGAATTCTGCAGCCTCCTTGTATACCCATCTCAGCCACACTCAGGCACTAGAAATTGTGTTGCGTGGAGCAAAAGTATTGCATTCACGCTGCATTGAGTTGGCACAAAAAAACAATCTTATGCTACACGTTAGAACGTTCCAAACAACAGAACCTGGTCAACAGGGGACTGTGATTGGCGAAGAAAAACGCGTGTTAGCTGATCCCTTACTATACGAAGAAGAGTGTTAGGTCATGCAAAAACAGGATGATGAATTTTTTGACATCGCTCCTTTATTTGAAACTTCAAACGAAGAGCATAGTTCAACTTTTTATCGCGAAACGATTCGCAACATCCTAAAACGCATTCTACCAGTAAACGTCTTGCCTAAAGGTGAGGATCCAGATCACACAGCAGAGCAGCGCAAAGAGTTCTTTGCTCTGCTCCCACACTTTTTCTCTACGAAGATTGAGCACGCTCCCTCCGTGATGTCCTTCTGTATGTTATCCAAATTGCGCCCCAATGCGTTTCGTTTCTTCTTCGATATGATTAGCAACTGGCTAGTACCTGGTAAACGATTAAACATTTTGCAGTTCTATGCAGTGGACTTCCGTTTTCCAGCATTTGGAGAGGACATTTTTACTTTATGTGAAGTGCGCTTGTACATTGAAACGGCAAAGGAATTAGAAATCCTTGAGCGTAATTTACCCATTTTGGATACAGAATTGCGGTTAGGAATGCGTTCTAGCTACTATGCACGTAGGATCATGGAAGTTAAAGGATTGACTGCTGATGTTAAAACAGCAACGATCCAAGAGTACATTGTAAGCCTTATTTCTAGATTCCCAAAGGCATTCGACCACGATCTGTTAACAGAGATGCAGCTTGTTTTGGTGATGTGCCGTGAAGATTTTAAAGCGATCCGCGAATCGCGTCATCTCAGTCGCATCATCAGCGTACATTATCTCTTCCGCAAGGAGTTGCGCAAAGCTGTAAAAGAGCATGCTGATAGACGACACTTAAACTTGAAAATTTTCCGATCATCCCTTCACCTTTCCAATCACCTTAAACCTGTCTTAGGGATGCTTGTAGGAGTCAATTTCCTACGCGCTAATGAAACATTTGAAGAGCGACACCTCATCGGTTCCATTCAAAATTATATTCCTTCTGCAAAAGTGGTGGAGAATTCCTTTTTTTCCAATCGTAGAGGCAATGAAGAGATCTGTACACTCTACCTAGAATTAGAAAAGGAAGATGGCGAACGCTTTAGCACTCAAGAAATCCGGCTGCTGCAGCAAGAACTGCCTTCTGACCTAAAAGACCGCATTGAACATTTGATGCATCCGATCTTCATGCCGCGCAATGAGGAAGAGATCATGCGCAATATACTCAGCTTGAGCAATCAGATTAAATACCTTCACGACCTACCTCAGGTGATCATTTCTTTTGACAAGCAAACAAATAGCGAGTTGGTATTTAATGTCATTTTGGTACGCATCTGCAAACCAACGATGAACTCCATTCAAGAGAAATTCAAGGCCACGCCTTCTTCGCTGATCTATGTACATGATCGATCAAAAGTCGTTGGCTACCTGCGGAAAACCTATCCTAAGGAAGCGACAGTCTTTGGTGTAAAGTTACAGAAAAATCAATTTTTGCGCCGAGACCATTCCATCGACCTCAATAAAGCGCGTCAAACGGTTATAGCAGAACTCACACATGTTGTTGGCGAAGTGCGCGACTTCAATGGAGGCATGATCTCCAAGCAGCACGAGTTGCTTTGTGCCGTGCGGGGACAACTCAATGGATTTAAGTATAATGAACTGATGCTAGAGAATTTCTTCTACTCATTGACTCCAGATGTGATGCGGACAGTGTTGGATCCAACACTTCTTACAACCCTTTTTAACCTGCTTCTAGAATCGCTCGACAACTCTTTGTTAAGGGGTGAAAAGCATTCTTTAAGAATACGTTTCGGGGCAAGTTGTGTCTTTGCAATGATTAAAGCAGAGGATCGTTCAATTAAGGAACACTTAGCAAAAGCGTTACATCGTTTTGACTATCAAGGAGGCCATATGGCGTCTTCTTTCGTGCTTGTCTACGACGTTGCCTATTTAGGTTATATCTACTTGAGCGATGTGCGCAGAAACCAAGAGGCGTTCTATGAATTTTTGCAGGCGAATCTCAGTTTGCTGACGCCGATACCCTCCTGCAGTTTCTACCAAAGCCTACTAATCGATAAAGACTAAAGCCTCAAACTCAGATCTTACTAAAATGAAAAAGAGGTGAGGTTTCTGAATGGAATACATGTCCTCTGTGCTCTCTGTGGACTCTGTGGTAGTCTAATTCATGTAGTGGATGAAATTGAGGGCTAGTCTAAAACACTCCATTCAAGTGCTTGCTCTATATGACTACCACAGAGCCCACAGAGAGCACAGAGAGGATGTTATCCATTTCTGTACTCTCGGTAACTTTCTTTGGACTCATGTAAATTGCCTCTTTATTAGAGGAAGTAGTAACCGATGGCAGACAGGATAAATGTACCAAAAACTGGCACCTTAACTGGCTGAAAGTGGTACAACTTATGCGCAATATTCACAATACTTAACACAATCAAAGCTGGATAGCAGATTTGCAAAATTGGCTGCAAGAACGCTGCAATCCCTGTGAAATGCAATGTCGACACAAAGAATGAGACAATCAATGTGATCACTAGCGAGATCTCGTAGTTCAATTTGTTAGCTGTCAAATCCTTGTGAACAAATTCAGCAAATACAGCTGATAACGCAATTGCCGTAGTTAAACATGCCATCGACACTGCAATGCATGCGACAACACCCGCATAGGGTCCCAAAACAATATTTGCAACTGTACCAGCTAATTCGTCTTTTGGCACATGTGCTAACGCTTCACTATTAAATGCTGCAACATAGCTAAAGCCCATGTAGGACAGAGCTAATAGGAAAGCTCCAATTCCACTTGCTTTCAGAGCTAACCAAATAACGCGACGGTAGTTCTTCGGATTTTTCGTATCGATGTTGCGCTCCAAGCAAGCTAAAACAACGTATGAGAAGAAGAAAGCACCTAAGAGATCCATTGTCTGGTATCCCTCTGTCAATCCCTTCCAGAATATTGCAAATGAACTATGGTCAGCGTGTGGTGCAGCTGGCGAAGTGATAATTCCTTTCACGATAATAATTGCTAAAGAACCGATCAAAATTGGAGTCAACACGTATCCCAAAATGTCCAAAATCTTCCCAGGACGTATTGTCAGCAATAAAATGATTAAGCACGACAAGATGCTAAACACTGGCAATGAGAGGTCTGGCGAGTAGATTTTTAGGGTTGCAAATGAGAGCGTAATGCAACGAGGAATCGCTCCAAATGGTCCAATTAACCCCATGATGGCTGCAGAGACCAGGAAGCCAGGAACAACGCCGATGCGCTCAAAAAAGTGTTTGTAATTTCCGTTGAAAAGCGTCATCGCAATCAATCCAAGAAAGGGCACTCCCACAGCGGAGATAAGCAAGCCTAAAATAGCATAAAGATTCTGATCCTGAGCATACTGACCGAGGGCTAAAGGGAAAACGACGTTACCGGCTCCAAAAAACATGGAGAACATCGCCAAGCCAGTGGCTATTGTATTTGATTTTTGTGTTTGCTGTTCCATTATCCTCCGGAATCTTTATGCAAAAAAATTAATGATTGTGAGAAAGCATAACAAATCCTGCGGTAAATAGGCAACGTTAGTTTTGTGGTGGGATAACATGTTCTATTTCACAAAGAAGAATAACAGGATGGGCAGGATCGCCTTCGGCTGCAAGATAAGCAAGATGGGTATTTATATGGTTTTAGACAGGAAGGTCTAGCATCAAAAACAATCTTCCTCTCTTTGCGCTTGCGTCTTTTGCGATCTTTGCGTTGAAAATATTGTTTTTGAATGGTGGTTGAGTAGGTTTTAGCGTTCTGTG
Source organism: Parachlamydiaceae bacterium (assembly GCA_013821265.1). Classification (GTDB taxonomy): domain Bacteria; phylum Chlamydiota; class Chlamydiia; order Chlamydiales; family Parachlamydiaceae; genus JACDHD01. The sequence continues at coordinate 35,092 of JACDHD010000020.1, forward strand.
AATTTGTTTCAACGCAAAGACGCAAAGGCGCAAAGAAGGGCTTAATTCACTAGTTTTCAGGACTTGCTGGAAACTGTTTCCTTGCGCATCCAAATGGTTGTATCACCATTTCTGGTGCCACTTATATCTGATCTTCCAGGTAAGAAATAGAAGGCAAATTCGTTATAAAATTAATTAAAGATACTATAATAGCTATTTAATTAATATTCAATGTTTTTTTGAAATCATGTGTCTAGAAGATAAATCGACTATTTGGTAAGCTAGTTGCAATAATTTACAAAATGGTCGATATGATTGAGTTTATTGAAAAGCAGCTTTATCATTTAGCAACAGTTAGTGCCAAACCTGAATATCCAATCACCACCCTGGTGATGGATAATGGAAAGCTACTGTGTGTCGAAATCGCGTTGTTAGCTAAATCGATCCTACTTCATATCATTCAACTTCCAACAAAACCTTTTGCTTGGGGTGCTAAAAAACTTTTTGGGAGCAACTGTTGTATCGAATTTTATAAAAAGTATCCTGACCACTTAGGAGTTGAAGGGCAGAAAATCCTTATGTTAGCAGGTGGTATCTTGGTTACTCTATTCATTGGAACGTTCGATCCGGCAACTAACCTTGACTATTGGATTCAGATGGAACTCATCAAGGATAAAAGACCTCGACAGCTAAGTCCTGAAGAACAGTTCCAACTAGACTTGGACAATGCTATAGAAGCTACTAGACCGAAGGAAGTAGGTTCAACAGGCTTAGGTTTAACATCGGAATACGACTCCAAACGTCAGGCGGAAGAAGATGCGAGACGAGTAGGACAAGTAGGACAAGTTAGTCAACGGGAGCCAATTGAATCTGAGAAATACACCTGCGGAAGCTTCTACGGGGAAGCAGACGAATCTGTTTCAGGTAGAGCTGTAGATAGGAAAGTTCCACCAGAAAAGTCTGCCAAAGAAGAATTCCTAACACCGAAAAACGGATTTTTTGAATTTAGCGAAGACAGCGACAATATTAGCAGGCAGTATCAACAGTATGCTCATGTTTCTGTCGCTCATTTTGAGGTTATTCAAGCCGCTAAAGCAAAAGCCGAAAAAGACAGATTAAACTCTGAAACATAAAACGAATAACACCCCTCCTGTTTGGAGTGCGGTGGCTTGCCCTTACAGTTGGACACATCTTTTCAAGCCTTTTTCGTGCTCAAGGTAACTTCTTGAGCCAGTTCATAACCGTACACCATGTTTAGAAGGCATATTATTCCATATCTAGATCTGAAGAATCCTGGATAACAATTACGACATCTTGAGTTTTGCATCTTTGAACGGTTTCAGCACTATGAGGTTTTAGAATACTTTTAGGAGTGATCAGAGAATTACCCAAGAAACGATACGCACCACGGAGATCACTCTCCTTGCAAA